>DATKZB010000068.1:0-3707 GCA_035528235.1 Phycisphaerae bacterium | reverse complement strand
ATCCGCCCGAAGGCCGCGCACCCGCGAGCGCCAGGGCCGCTGGCGCCGGCCGCAAAACGTCCGCTAGTACTCTGTGACACGTCAACCGATGGGTGCCACGCTTTCGCTTGCGAAAGCGTGCGCCCCCGCCAGGAACATGCTTTCGCAACGGCGCGAAAGCATGGCACCCCTCAGAACATGTGTCACAGAGCACTAGCGCGAACCAACGGGAAGCGAGACGCCCTATGAACCTTCAACGCCTGACGTTAGCCGCCATCCTGGGCGTGGCTTGCCTGGCCGGGGCAGCCGTCACCGCCCAACCCGAGACGGCCGCGCCCTTCCCCGGCGCGAAGACTTCCTGGAACGGGTACGACCAGTACACCTTCCCGCACGACGGCCGCACGTGTTACGTGGTCCCGCCGAAGCAGGCCGCCCCGGGCAAGCCGTGGATCTGGCGGGCCCGGTTCTGGGGCCACGAGCCGCAGACCGACCTGGCGCTTCTCGCCAAAGGCTTCCACCTCGTTTACATGGACGTCGGCGGCCTGTTCGGATGCCCCCGGGCCATCGCCCACTGGAACGCCTTCTACACGTACCTCACCGGGGAGCACGGGCTGGCGAAGAAGGCCGCGCTGGAGGGCATGAGCCGCGGAGGCCTCATCATCTTCAACTGGGCGGCCGCCAACCCCGACAAGGTGGCCTGCATCTACGCCGATGCCCCGGTCTGCGACTTCAAGTCGTGGCCCGGCGGCCAAGGCAAGGGCCAAGGCAGCCCCGGCGACTGGGCCGCGTGCATGAAGGCCTACGGCTTTGCGTCCGAGGCCGAGGCCCTCGCCTACCGCGGGAATCCCATCGACAATCTCGCCCCCCTCGCCAAGGCCAAGGTGCCCCTCCTGCACGTCTGCGGCGCGGCTGACCGGACCGTGCCCGTGGCCGAAAACACGGCCATCGTCGAGGAGCGGTACAAGGCCCTCGGCGGCGAGATCACGGTCATCCTCAAGGAAGGCGTCGGCCACCATCCCCACAGCCTGAAGGACCCGGCCCCCATCGTCGACTTCATCCTGAAGCACACCCGGGCCCGGGGCGGGGAATAGGGCATATATCTATCTTTTACCGCGACAACCCACAAGGACAAACGCGACTATCCAAAGCGGCCGCGGCAGGACGCTCGCCCTCGCCCCACCCCCGTTCTGAAGGGCCGCGGGGCCGTTTTCGTGCCCCCCGCGCTTGACACGCGTCCGTCGGCGCTCCATAGTGCCCCGGCAAGGGGCGCCCAGGGCCGGGCGCCTCGCCCGAAAGGAGGCCGGCCATGGGCAGAGTCGCGGTGCTGGCGGTCGTGGCAACGCTGGGGTGGGCCGTCGTCGTCCCGGCGGTCCCCGCGCCGGAACCCCCGGCCGAGGCGCCCCGGCCGCTCCTTATCGTCGCCGACGAGTGGGACTCCATGGACGTCCTGGCCGATTCCTCCGGCCAGGTCCGCGTGGCCGCCGCCGAGGTCCCTACCCCGGCCGCAGGATTCCGTTGGGTCGAGCAGCCGGAGGGGCGCCTCGCCCTCCTGGAAGGCGACCGCCCCGTCCTCACCTACAACTGGGGCGACCAGTTGAAGGCCGGCGTCCCGGCCGACCGCAAACGGTCCTGCTACGTCCACCCCGTCTTCGGACTGGACGGCGAGGAACTCACCGACGATTTCCCCAAAGACCACTATCACCACCGAGGCCTCTCCTGGATGTGGAATCGCGTGACGGTGGGCGGCCGCAATGTGGACCTGTGGACCATCAAGGGCATCCGCCAGCGCTTCAGCAAGTGGTTGGAGCGCCGGGCCGACGCGCAGGGGGCGGTGCTGGCGGTGGAGAACAACTGGGTCATGGACGGCCCGCCGGTGGCCAGGGAGACGGTCCGCCTCCAGGTGCAGCGGGCGGAGGCGGCCGGCCGCGCGATTGACGTCGAGGTGCGCCTGGAAGCCCTGGCCGGACCGATGGAACTGCGCGGCGAGGCGACCAAGGGCTACGGCGGCCTCTGTTTCCGCTTCGCCCCGCGCGAGGCAACGGTCATCACCACGCCCGCCGGCCGCGAGGAGAAGGACAGCGACCACAAGCGGTTCCCCTGGGCCGACCTCTCCGCACGGTTTGCCGGCCGGAGCGACGCCAGCGGCGCGGCCGTCTTCATCCATCCGGCCAACCCTACGGCGCCCAACGAGTGGACGCTGCGGCACTACGGCTTCCTCGGCCCATGCTGGCCCGCGATGGAGGCGGCCACGCTCGAGCCCGGCAAGCCCGTCACCCTGCGTTACCGCGTGTGGATCCATCGCGGCGATGCGGCGGCAGGCGAGGTGGCCAAGGCGTACGATGCCTACCGTGCAAGCGCGGCCCAAGGAGATGCGAAATGAGGCTGACGCGGCGCGGCATGATGAAGACGGCAGCGGCGGCCCTGGCGGCGCCGTACATCGTGCCGGCCTCGGCCCGCGGCGCCGAGGGCAAACCCGCTCCCAGCCGGCGGGTCAGCATCGGCATGATCGGCGTCGGACGCCAGGGCACCCTGGCCAACCTGCGGACGTTCCTGGGGTACAACGACGTACACATCCCGGCCGTCTGCGACGTGGACGCCTGGCGCCTCGAGAACGCCCGCAAAATGGTCGATGTCGCCTACGGCAAGAAGGGCCGCTCGGGCGAGGCCAGGGGGTGCGCTGCGTACAAGGATTTCCGTGAGGTCCTGGCCCGGCCCGACATCGACGCCGTCATGATCTCGACGCCCGACCATTGGCACGTGCCGATGGCCGTCGCCGCCGCCAAGGCCGGCAAGGACGTCTCCCTCGAAAAGCCCATCACCCTGTGCGTGGCCGAGGGGCGGATACTCAGCGACGCCATGACCCGCTACGGCCGCGTCTTCCGGACCGACAGCGAAGCCCGGTCGCTCGGGTTCTTCCACAAGGCGGCCGAACTCGTCCGCAACGGCCGCATCGGCCAACTGCACACCATCCGCACCGGCGTGCCGCGCGGCGATGTGGCCGGCGGCAACCCCGCGCCGATGCCCGTGCCGGAGGAACTGGACTGGCCCCTGTGGCTCGGCCCGGCGCCCGAGGCGGCGTACACCGTGGACCGCGTGCACGAGCCCAGGAAACTCGGTCGCCCCGGCTGGATGCGCGTGCGCGACTACTGCGAGGGCATGATCACCAACTGGGGCACGCACATCAACGACGTCGCCCAGTGGGGCCACAACACCGAGCGCACCGGCCCCGTGGAGGTCGAGGGCAATGGCACGTACCCCGCCACCGGCCTGTGGAACGTGCTGATTGACTTCGAGGTGGCCTACCGCTTTGCCGACGGCGTCCAGATGTTCTACAAGATGGACCGCCCGTACGTCCGCTTCGAGGGCAGCGAGGGCTGGATCGAGGCCGACTGGACCAAGAACGCCCTGACGTCGCAGCCGGAATCGATCGCCAAGTCGCCCACGCTGCCGGGCGAGGTGCGCCTGCCCCTGAAGAGCGAGAAACGCGACTTCGTCGATTGCGTGAAGACGCGCGCCCAGACCATCGCCGACGCCGAGGTCGGACACCGCACGACCAGCCTCTGCCAAATCGGACACATCGCCATCCAGGTGGGCCGGAAACTCAAATGGGACCCCGTGGCCGAGCGGTTCCCGGACGACGAGCAGGCCAACCGCCTCCTGGGACGCTTCATGCGGGCGCCGTGGCAACTGTAGGCGGCCCGCAGCAAGCCTGGCAGGCTCCAGATCGG
>DATKZB010000067.1:0-2427 GCA_035528235.1 Phycisphaerae bacterium | reverse complement strand
GCGCGAACGTTCCGAGAATCAACGTGTTCTCGAAGGTGCCCTTGCCGGTGACGATCCAGGGGGCGTTGAAGACGATCCGCTCGTCCAGGCCCGTCCCGTCGCCGATGACGTCGCCGTGGTTCTTGGTGTGGCCGTTGACCTGGCCGCGGCCCACCATGTTCTTGCCCTGTTCGAGCAGGAAGTGGGCGAAGGCGTCGGCCGGGTCGGCCGCGCCGGCCGTCAAGACGCCGCCGCTTGCGCCGTCGCCGAGTTCGGTCAGCGACCCCAGCACGGCCACGTTGCGATCGTAGAGGGTGACCGTGTGCGCCCCGGTCAGGAGCGATCCGTCGCTGAAGAACCCGTCGTAGGCATCCGCGTCGCCCATCGTCAAAGCGCCCGTCGCTTCGATGGTTGAGCCAAAGCCGGCAGCAACCTTGGCGTTGACTGCCCCCGACCCGCACAGGTTCCTGCCCGTTTCCAGCGCCACACCGTTCCCCGCGGAGAGCGTTCCGCCATCCAGTGTCGTCAGTGTCCCCAATCGAGCGAACCCCTTGGTGAGCAGTTCCAGCGTGGCCCCGGGATGGACGGCGATGGCGCCGTTGGGCATGGCAAAGCCGGCGTAACTGTCGGCCTTGCCGACGGTCAACACCCCGCCGTCGGCCGTAAGGGCAGCGTCTGCATGGGAACACGAGAATTCCGCCTCGACCGTCCCATGTCCTGATACGGAGCCTCCCTCCCCCAGGATGAGGGCGTTCGCGGTCGATGCCGTGCCGCCGGTCATTTCCAGGACGCCGCCGCCATCCACCAACAGGTTCCCGGCCTTGGGCGTAACGCCGCTTCCGATGCGTATCTTGCCGGCGTTCGTGAGCGTGGAATCGGGGTAGATCCTGAGCCGTGCGCCCACGTCCAGGAGGCCGCCGGCGCCGACATCCACCAGCATGGGATCGCCTGCGTTGGGGGAGATGTCGAGGGTCTGGCAGGAGACGGTCCCCTCGTCGAGGTCGAGGGTACGGCAGGAGACGGTCCCATCGTCGAGGTCGAGGGTGCCGCCCGATACGACCCGCACCTGTCCGCCGACGGTCATCGTGGGCTGGTTAATCATCGTCATGGCCGTCTCGATGGTCGCGTCGCCCGAGACCGTGATGGACCGCTGAAGGAGGGCCCTCGCGCCGGTGCCCGTCACCAGGAGGTCCTCATACGTCAGGCGGGCCTTGAGGCCAAGGCTGTGATAGTACCCGGCCGCGACGGCCACGAAGCAGCCCTCTGTCGGGACGTTGCACTGGCCGTGGTCGTTCCTGCCCCAGGCGGCGACCGACCCGTCGGCCTTGAGGGCCACGCTGTGCATTCTGCCAGCGGCGACCTGGATGACATCCGCGAGGCCCGCCGGGACGTCGCACTGGCCGCCGCTGTTGTCACCCCAGGCGGCGACCGACCCGTCGGTCGTGAGGGCGAGGCTGTAGCCGTAGCCCCCGGCGACCTGGGTAACGCCCGCGAGGCCCGCCGGGACGGTGCACTGGCCGTAGTTGTTGTCGCCCCAGGCGGCGACCGACCCGTCGGCCTTGAGGGCCAGGCTGTGGTAGTAGCCCCCGGCGACCTGGGTGACGCCCGCGAGGCCCCCCGGGACGGTGCACTGGCCGTAGTCGTTGTAGCCCCAGGCGACGACCGACCCGTCGCCCTTGAGGGCCAGGCTGTGCTCCCAGCCCCCGGCGACCTGGGTGACGCCCGCGAGGCCCGCCGGGACGGTGCACTGGCCGTAGCCGTTCCAGCCCCAGGCGGCGACCGACCCGTCAGGCCTCAGGGCCAGGCTGTGGTAGTAGCCCCCGGCGGCCTGGGTGTAAAACCCCGCCGGGACGTTGCACTGGCCGCGGTCATTCCTGCCCCAGGCGACGAGGGTCCCCTCGTCGAGGTACCCGACCCCGGCGGCGGCAGGCAACGTGGCTGCCAGGACCGCCAGGACCACCATACTTGCGACTCGAGCGGCGGTTTTCATCATCGGATCCTTTGCGCTAGATAAACCTGATTGGCATTCGCCTGCGAAGCACCGCCACCCCGCCCAGGGCCACGAGCGCGAGCGTGGCGGGTTCGGGAACGGCCTCCAGCATCAAGCGGCCTGGGCCGTCCACATTCTCGTAGCGCAAGTCGAACGAGAGGCCGCGGTCGGTGAACCAGGCGTCGGTCACCACGTCGCCGAAGGCGCCGGCCAGGCCGGCGGCCCACGTCATGACCACGAACTCGTCGCCCACGCCCGGCACGAAATTGTTCCACGGCAGGATCTCCAGCGTCGGGGAGCCGACCAGCAGAATCGTGGCCGTGTCGTTGATCTGGTCGTGGTTGGCGTCGCCGAAGCCCGGCCCGGTGCCGCCCAGTTCCACCTGTACCTTGCCGCCGAACCCCTGGTTCGTTCCGTTCGTGACGGCCGGGCTCTCGCCGGGCGCGAACGTTCCGAGA
>DATKZB010000066.1:0-2938 GCA_035528235.1 Phycisphaerae bacterium | reverse complement strand
CATCGACGACCTGGGCATCCGCGGCGACACCATCATCATCTTTACCACCGACAACGGATCGGGCGGCGGCCAGGCCGGCACACGAAACGGCCGCAAGGTGAAGGGCGGAAAGGCCAAGACCTCCGAGAACGGCGTCTGCGCACCGTTCATCGTCAACGGCCCGGGCCGCGTCCCCGCCGGCGCGGTCTCCGACGCCCTGACCGACTTCACCGACCTCCTTCCGACGTTCGCCGAACTGGCCGGCGCGGCCGTGCCTGCGGATCTGAAGATCGACGGCGTCTCCATCGCGCCCGTCCTCCTCGGCAAGGCGGCAGACTCGCCGCGCGAGTGGATCATGGCCCTGGGGCACGGCGCGGGAACGTGCGACGAGAAGGGGGTGCGCGGCAACAACGCGTTCGCCGACCGCGTCATCCGCGACAAGCGGCACAAGGTCTGGATCGATACGCACCGCACGATCACGCGCCTCCACGACCTGGTGGCCGACCCGTACGAGGAGACGAACCTCTTGTCGAGCACCGACGCCGCCCATGTGGCCGCCCTCAAAAAGTTCCAGGCCGTCCTCGATGGACTCCCCGCCGCCGACGCCCGGCCCCAGTACGAACCCCGCGCCGCCAATCCCTGGGACCGCAAACCCGCCGCCGCGAAGGACAAGACCCGCGAGAAGGGCAGGAAACCGAAAAAGGGGGGTGGCATGGCCACGCTTGCGTGGCCATGAGCCTCGCGGCGTGGAAGATTCTGCATGGCCACGCAAGCGTGGCCATGCCACCCGGCGGGGCCGCGACTGAACCCATCGCGCGCCGGCCTTGTCGAAGACCCGCCATAGCGGATCCGAGATCCGCGACGGCGGGCCCGCCGTGATCCGTTCGTGACTGAGAAAGGAGCAACGCGTGAACCGCCGCCATTTCCTCCAGGCCGCGGGCCTCGGCGCCGCCGCCGCAGCCATGGAGAGCAACCTGCAAGGAGGGGAACGGGCGATCGAGCGCCCGAACGTGCTCCTCATCCACGCCGACCAGCACCGCATCGGCACGCTCGGCTGCTACGGCAACCGCGACGTCAGGACGCCGCACATCGATCGGCTGGCCGCCGCCGGCGTAAGGTACGAGAACAGTTTCTGCCCGTACCCGGTGTGCACGCCGTCGCGGTACTCGTTGTTGTCGGGGCAGTACGTGCACGAACATCGCGGCTGGTCGAACCGCAGCACGCTCGCCCCCGGCATCGCGACGTTCCCGAAGGTCCTCCGGGCCGCCGGATACAGGACCAGGGCCGTGGGCAAGATGCACTTTACGCCCACGTACCTCGACGTCGGGTTCGATGAACTGGTCCTCGCCGAACAGGACGGCCCCGGACGCTGGGACGACGACTATCACCGCTATCTCATGAAGCGCGGCCTCGTGGACCGGAACGACCTGGAGGACCAGCGCCGCGAGTATCGCCAGCGCGCTCCGAAGGTCTACTGGGATACCTGCGGGGCGCTCGTCTCGAACCTGCCCGAGGAGCACCACGCCACCACGTGGGCCGCCGACCGGGCCGTGGAGACGCTCCGGTCGTGGACGCCCGACGCCGCCCACCTGCTCATGGTCGGCTTCATCAAGCCGCACCATCCCTTCGACCCACCCGCCCCGTGGCACAAGACGTACGACCCGGCGGCGCTGGCGCTCCTGCCGGGCTGGACGCAAGCGTGTTTCGACCACGACCTGAAGTTGAGCCGCGGGTACTTCCCGAACGATCAGTTGAGCGAAGAGAGCCTCCGCCTGGCCATGGCTTACTACTATGCCACCGTCTCGCAGATCGACTACCACGTCGGCCGCATGGTCGCCCTGCTGAAACAGAAGGGCCTGTACGACAACACCCTCATCATCTACACGGCCGATCACGGGGAGTTCATGGGATTCCACCACCTGCTGCTCAAAGGCAACCACCTGTACGACCCGCTGGCGAAGGTGCCGCTCGTGGTCAAGTGGCCGGGACGTGCCCCCGCAGGGACGCTCTCGAAGCGGCTGGTCAATAACATCGACCTCGCGCCCACCATCTGCCGCGCGTGCGGGCTTTCACCTGCCCCGTCGATGCGCGGGCAGGACCTGCGCGACGACGGCCCCGGGCACGACCTTATCTTCGCCGAGGCGGGCCGGTCGCAGATGATGGCCCGGTCGCGGACCCGCAAACTCATCCAGACGGCGACGAACCGGGCGGACCTCTTCTTCGACCTCGAAAAAGACCCGCTCGAGATGAACAACCTGTACGGTTCGCCCGACCATAGGGGCGAGATCGAGGCCCTGGAGGCGGCCTTGCTCAAGTGGCGGCCGCCGGACACCACGTTCAAGGGGTACCACGACGAGAACGCCCCCACCATCAAGGGGCCGAACGTGCCGCCTCGCGACCTCAGCCA
Organism: Phycisphaerae bacterium; assembly: GCA_035528235.1. Lineage (GTDB taxonomy): Bacteria > Planctomycetota > Phycisphaerae > FEN-1346 > FEN-1346 > DATKZB01. The sequence goes on along the minus strand of DATKZB010000066.1, from coordinate 552 downwards.
CCGGCCGGCCATCATCGAATACTACGCGAAGAAGATGGCCGACCTGCAATGTTAGCCGGCGGCCTCAGCGCCGCGCATCGAACTCGGCATGCGACGTATTAAGCCGGCGGGCTTGTCGAAGACCCGCCATAGCGGATCCGAGATCCGTGACGGCGGGCCCGCCGCGACCCGTTCGTGACTGCGAAAGGAGTAACCCATGAACCGCCGCCACTTCCTGAAAACCGTCGGTGCAGCCGCCGCGCTCGCCGCGGCCCCTCGATGGCCGTCGGCCGCCCACGCCGCGCCCGCACGGGCCAGACCCAACGTCGTCTTTATCCTGGCCGACGACATGGGCTACGGCGACCTCGCCTGCCAGAATCCGAACTCGCAAATCCCGACGCCCAACCTCGACGCCCTGGCCAAACAGGGCATGCGGTTCACCGACGCGCACTCGCCCTCGGCCGTGTGTACCCCAACGCGATACGCCGTGCTCACCGGCCGGTACTGCTGGCGGAGCCAACTGAAGCGGGGCGTGCTGCGGCCGTGGGGCCGACCCCTCATTGAACCGGACCG
>DATKZB010000065.1:0-5991 GCA_035528235.1 Phycisphaerae bacterium | reverse complement strand
CCCAACGCCGAGGCCATCATGACCCTGGCGGCCCTCGAACACAGCCACCTCTGGCCCACCTACTGGACCTACCAACGAAAGGCCGCCGCCTAATGCCAGAAATTGTTGCCACACCCCCTCGAAATAGGGCGCCGAAAACGCGTTGACTTCCCGGCGCCAGGGCCGAGAATGGTGCCGTCCGGGCGCCCTCGCGCCACCGTACGAACTCGCGAATCACGAGGTGCAACCATGTCACAGACGGCATCGGTCCGCGCCGGCGGCGTCGGGGGCGTCCACGCGTCGCGGCTGTTCAAGGCCAGTTGCATCGGCCTGATTACCGGGGCGGCGATGTTCGCCATCGGTGCCGACATCATTCTGGCGCTGAAACAGGAGTTCGCCCTCACCAACGAGCAGATCGGATGGATGCGGAGCGGCGGGGCCGTGGGGTTCCCCCTGTCGATGTTCGTCCTGGGCCCGCTGGTTGACGTCCTGGGCATGCGGCGGCTCATCTGGTTCGCCGTGGCCACCCACGTGCTGGGCGTGGCCCTGATGATTTCGGCCACCGCCGTCCCGGCCTTCGCCTTCTGGATGCTCTTTGCCGGCATGCTCGTCCACGCCGTCGGCAGCGGTATCATCGAGGCCGTCTGCAACCCGCTCATCGCCACGATCTACCCCGACGCCAAGACCGAGAAACTCAACCGGTTCCACATGTGGTTCCCGGGCGGCATCGTCCTGGGCGGCGTGGCCTGTTATATCCTGAGCCGCACGGGCATCGGCTTCTGGCAACTGAAGGTGGCCATGGTGCTGGCGCCGACGGCCGTGTACCTGTTCCTGTTCGTCGGGCAGACGTGCCCGCCGACCGAGCGGGTGCGGTCGGGCGTGTCGTTCGGCGGCATGTTCCGCGAGACGCTCCTGAGACCCCTGTTTCTTCTGCTGCTGGTGTGCATGATGCTGACGGCGTCGCTGGAACTGGGCCCGAACGGCTGGATTCCGCCCGTCCTGGAGGCGGGCGGCGTGCCGGGCATCCTGGTCCTGGTCTGGATTACCGGCCTCATGGCCGTCTTGCGATACTACGCGGGGCCGGTCGTCAGGGCCCTGACCGATACGGGCGTGCTCCTCCTCTCGGCCATCGTGGGCGGCATCGGCCTGGCGATGCTGAGTTTCGCCAGCGACATCTACCTGGTGGCCGTGGCGGCCACTGTCTTCGCGGTGGGCGTGTGCTACTTCTGGCCCACCATGCTCGGCGTGGTGTCCGAGCGGGTGCCCAAGGGCGGCGCCCTGGCACTGGGCGTCATCGGCGGCATGGGAGGGCTGTTCGTCGGTTTCGTGACCACGCCCATGATGGGCCGCATCGCCGACGTCTATCTGCACCGCGAACTCGTCTACCAGGGCACGGTCGACGGCCGATCGGTCGACCGCGCCAAGGAGACCGCCGCCGCGCTCCAGCAGGTCGAGACCACCTACACGGCGTGGGCCGAGTCGCTCGGTCACACCCAGGCCGACGAGCGGCGCCGCGGCGACGTCCAGACGGCCCTCAGGCAGGTAGCCAACATCCTGGAGGGGTGGGAGAACTCGGGGGCCCTGGCCGAGCGAGACACCGCCACCGCGTTTCGGATAGCCATCGACAGCGGACCCATCGGGCCGGCCGACGTGGCCGCCTCCGACGCCCAGCGGGCCGCCCTGGACGCCAAGCAGCAGGCCACCGCCATCCTCCGACCCGCCGACAACAAGGGCGGCCTCATGTCGTTCCGCTACGTCGCGCCGCTCGCGGTTATACTCGTCGTCATCTTCGGCGTGATGTTCGTGCAAGACCGTCGCCGCGCCCGCGCCTCGCCCGGCGCGACAAACGCGCCCGGCAAGCCGGGCGGCTAACACGACTCGGCGCGCTTGTTAGCCGCCCGCCCAGGGCGGGCGCGTTGACACGCCCGGCAAGCCGGGCGGCTAATACGCGCCGATGCGCCATGCGCGCCAACAACCCGCGCCCGGCAAGCCGGGCGGCTAACCCATCGCGCTCACGCGCCCCGGCGCCGCGCGTTAGCCGCGGGGCTTGCCCCGCGCGTTGACGCGCCGCGCCGACCACCACGTCAATACGTACACCGGCACGCCGGCCGCGAGCACGCCCAGGCCGACCAGCGCCCCCAGCCCGGCGTACGCCAGGCTGCTGTACACCATGTACCCGCACATGGCGCAAAAGATCGTCACCACAACCGGCCACAACGGCACGCGGAACGGCCGCTCGGCCCCCGGCTCGCGGAACCGGAGGACGATGACCCCCGCCCCCGTCATCAGGAAGAACGCCCAGAACACCGGCGCCGTGTACGCCACGGCCGCCTCGAACCCCGACCCCAGCGCCTCCCGAAACCCCTCGCCCAGCCCGGGCAGCGCGATGAGGACCACCGCCACGGCGCTCTGTGCCACGATGGCCGCCACGGGCGTCCCCAGTCGCGGGCTCCAGCGGCCCAGCCGGCGGAACGCGCGGTAATCGTCGCCCAGGCCCGAGATGGCCCGGGCGCCGGTGAAGATGCACCCGTTCATCGCGCCCAGGGCCGAGAGGGCCACCAGGACGCTCACGGCCGCAGCGCCGGGCCGGCCCAGGACGGCCGCCATCGCGTCGGCCGCCACGGCCTGGGAGTTGCCCATCGCCTCGGCCCCGAGGACACGCAGGTACGCCAGGTTCACGCCCACGTACAGGACCGTCAGCAGGACGATGCTGCCCACCAGAAGCCGGAGCGTGTTGCGGCGGGGGTCCTTGAGTTCGCCGGCCACGTAGGCGGCCTCGTTCCACCCGCCGTACGTGTAGAGCACGAAGACCATGGCCAGCCCGAAGAGGCCGATGCCCGGCCCGTCGCCGGCCTGGGCGGCGTCGGCCCCGGCGGCCGGCGGTCCGGGCGGCGCGACGGCGGCCACCAACCCCACGACTACGATGGCCGCCACGCCCGCCACCTTGACGGCCGTCAGGACATTCTGCGTCCACTTGCCCGCCCTCAGGCCCACCACGTTGCAGATCGTCAGGACGACCGCGGCCGCCAGCGCCCAGACGAGCGGCCCGCGGCCGCCGAGCGGCGCCAGCCGGGCCACGTAGTCGCCGAAGATGTAGGCCGTGGCGGCAATCGAACCCGTCTGGATGACGGTAGCCCGTGCCCACACGAACAGGAATCCCACCGCCCCGCCGAACGCACGCGACAGGTACACGTACTCGCCGCCCACTCGCGGGTGGGCCGACGCCAGTTCCGCGTAACACAGCGCGCCGCACAGGCACAGGAACCCGCCCAGGACCCACGCGGCCATCATCCAGACGGGGCCGGCCGTAAACTTCGCCACCAGCGACGGCGACCGGAAGATGCCCGCCCCCACCACGATACCCACCACCACGCACATGGCGTCGATGAGCGACAGGTGACGGACGGGCGTGGCCGGGGCCGAATGACGGCGGTCGGCGTCGATGGGGCGCTCCCTTCCCCTGGACACACGAGAAGCACGCAAAGGTCGGTTCTGAAACCGGTTCTACTTCTTCGGCCACGGGTACGTGCCCGTGTAGCGCCAGGCCTGTTGGCCGGCCCAGACGGCGATCGAGAGGGTGTGCGGCCCCGACTTCGAGCCCGCCAGGTCCGGCCGCGCGGCAAAGCGGCACCACAGGGGGCCGCGGATGAACGGCACCTCGGTCTCGACGTCGTCGACCTTGACGGTCAGCCGCTCGATCTCGCCCTGGGGGTCCCAGAACGCGCCGCAGATGGCGTCGCCGGGCCGGATCGCGTCTTTGTGCCGCGGGTAATCGAGCGTAATGGCGTGCGGGTCGCCGGTGGCCCGGTAGAATGTATCCATCCCCAACTGGCCCACCTGCACCAGCCGGTACCCGACCGAGCGGTCCTTATCGTCGAAGATCTGGCTCAGGCTGGCGCTCTCGGTCATCGGGATGCCCGCGTACGTGCCTGCGACGTCGCGGTGCGAGTGTCCGGCGAAGATGCAGGTCACGTGGTACCGGCGGAGCAGGTCGGGCGGCAGGTGGGGCCTGCTTTCCGGCGGCGCGCCTTTCTTCGGTTCCTGGCCGACGGGCGAGTGGACGAACAGAAAGACGCGCGACCCCGGCTTCACGCCCGCCAGGTCTTGTGCGAGCCACGCCACGGCCGAGTCGGGCGATCCCCACTGCCACTTGCCCGCCGCGTCGACGTGCGAGAAGTCGATACCCACGAAATGAACCCCCGCGTAATCGAACGACCACCGCAACGGCCCGACCACCTTCCGGTAATAGCCGTAACCGTACATCGGGTGGGCCTTGTCCCACCCGGCATCGGGCTTGGCGTTGACGCCGGCGGCGTCGTGATTGCCCGCGGTGCAGAACAGGGGCATCGGGAAGACCTTCGTCTGCTCGGCCAGGTACTCGAACTCGGCCGTGCCCTCGGCAAACGTGTGGCTGTCCGACAGGTCCACCAGGTCGCCCGTCAGGACGCAGAACCGGGCGACGCCCGCCAGGTCGCGCATGTCGGCGCGGAAGTCGATGAACTTCTCGCGTCCTCCGCGCGGCACGTGCGGGTCGGTGGCGTGGACGAAGACGAACGGCACCCCCTGGGCGTCGCGGCGCAGGGGGAAGTCGACCGCCGCCGCGTCGGCCGCCGCGTCCACCCGCCGGAACCAGCCGGTCACCGGCCACGTGCCGCTCGGGAAACTCACCGACACGATCGGCGGCCCGCCGGGCCCGACCAGCGCATCGCGCCCGGCGGCCATCGCGTACCGTCCGTCGGGGCCCGTGCAGACGAACGTCACCCCGTCGGTCACCGGCACGCCAGGCAGGCCGGCCTCGCCCGTGTCGAAGCGGCCGTTGGCGTTGCCGTCGAGAAACACGCGGCCCGCCACCGGCACGGCGTGCGAGTCGCGTGCCACGGGCTGCCCGCAACCAGCCAGCGAGAGGCACGCGGCCACCAGGAGCACGAGAGCAAGAGATGTGCGGCGAAGTGCCATGAGGAACCTCCTTCGATTCGGACCGGGTAGCACGCCCCTCCGCTCGCACGGGCACCCCCGGCCGGGGCCGCCGCATCTTATCAGGCCCCGTCAGAAACTGACAACCTCTAATCGCCCGCATCGCCGGGCGGGGTGCGCCAGCGTTTTCTGGCAGGGCCTTTGTGGCTGTCACCCTGAGCGAGCGAAGCGAGTCGAAGGGTCTCGCCGTGGGAACGGTCAAACGGCAACGACCACGGCGAGACCCTTCGGCCCCTGACGGGGCCTCAGGGTGACAGTAGGCCGCGGCACGCCGCGGCCTACGCCCCGGCCCATGTGCGACATGTCCACAGGCCCCCCCCGCTTTTCCCGCCCACGTATCGTTGACAAGGCCACGCCCGCCCGTGTAGGTTGAACGTCCGAGCGGCGTGCCGGCAGGCGAACGGCCTGACCGGGACGCCGGAGCCGGCCCATACGGCGACGCAAGGGGGCGGTCTATGATTCACGTCAGTTGTCCACGATGCAACACGCAGTTCACCACCAGCGACGCCAACGCCGGCAAGACGGGGCAATGCCCCAAGTGCGGAAACCCCTTGAGGGTGCCCCCCCCTGGCACCGCGCCGCCACCCCCTGCGGCGGCCGCGCCCCAACCGCAGACGGCGGCGCCGCAGCCGGTCGCGCCGCAGGCGGCCGAAGAGCCGGCGCCGCAGCCCGCGGGCCCGGCGGTGGGCTTCGGCCAGGTGTTCCGCTGGATCCGCGAAGGCATCGCGTGCGGCCTGCGCAACTTCCTGCCGCTGACACTGGCCGTCCTGGTGGCCACGGTCCTGGTGACACTGAGTTGGGCCATCTGCGTGGTGCCGGGGGTGTTCCTGGAGCCGCCGCTCGTGGCGGGGCTGGTGCTGGTCCTGCTGGGTGCCGCGCGGGGCAAGCGCGGCCTGATGAGCAGGTTGTTCGCGGGGTTCTCGGATGGGCGTTACTGGCCCAGCATGGGCGCGGTGTGGATGCTGGGGCTCATCTTCACGCTCGTCAGCATCCCGATATCGATCGCGATTACGTTCCTGGGTGCCTCGTCGCTCATGC
>DATKZB010000064.1:0-3733 GCA_035528235.1 Phycisphaerae bacterium | reverse complement strand
TGCGCGACGAGCCGGCCTCGTTCCTGCGGTTCGAGACGGTCGTGAAGTGGTAGGCCGTGTGCGGCGCGGCCGGCCATAGGCGCAGCGGTGGGTGCGGAGCACCCACCCTACATGCTACTACTCCGGCTGCGCGACGAGCCGGCCTCGTTCCTGCGGTTCGAGACGGTCGTGAAGTGGTAGGCCGCGTGCGTCGCGGCCGGCGGGCCGGACGCCGGAACGCTTGCATCCCTGCGGCGAGACCACTACGATAGGCTCCATCCAAAGGGGCCTCGCGTGGGACTCATCAGTCCGGTGGCCAACATGGGGCGTTTCGTCGCCGGGCAGGTCGGCGGACTGGGGGAGTTCACCCGGTTCACGGCCCGGATGCTCCGGTGGATTCTGACGGACTTCACGCGGTGGCGGCTCCTCAGGCCGCAACTCTACGAGGTGGGCGTCCGGAGCATGCCGGTCATCGTCTTCACGGGCCTGTTCGTGGGCATGGTGCTGGCGGTCCAGTCGATTCCCCAATTCGAGGCGGTTGGGCGAGCGGCCTGGTCGGGGGCGATCATCAACCTGTCGGTCGTCAAGGAACTGGGGCCGGTGCTGGCGGGCGTCATGATTGCCGGCCGCGTGGGCGGGGCCCTGGCCGCCGGCCTGGGCACCATGAAGGTAACCGAGCAGATTGACGCCCTCCGGGCCCTGGGGGCCGACCCGGTCCGGCACCTGGTGGTTCCGCGGTTCCTGGCGTGCTTCCTGCTGATCCCGTTCCTGACGATCTACTGCGACTTCGTGGGCATCGTGGGCGGGTACGTTGTGGCGTGGGGGTTCGGCGTCGACGTGCACGAGTACTGGATGCACTCGGCCGACGTCATCGAGAACTTCGACATTTTCGCAGGCCTCTTGAAGAGCGCGTTCTTCGGCGCGGCCATCGCGCTGATCTCGTGCTTCAAGGGTTTCCAGAGCCGGCAGGGGGCCGAGGGCGTTGGCCGCGCGGCCACCGAGGCGTTCGTCGTCTCGTTCATGGTTATTCTGATACTGGACCTCTTTATCGTCCTATTCCTCCAGGGGGTGTACGACGCCCTCTGGGGACGGGTCAGCATTTTCGTATGAGCGCGAACGAGCCAATCCGCCGGGTGCCCGACACCGCCGAGCCGCCCCAAACCGCGGGGCCCGGGGCCGAGGTACTCATTCGCCTCGAGGGCGTCCGCAAACGGTTCGGCGGTCACGAGGTGTTCCGCGACCTGACGGTGGGGTTCCGCCGCGGCGAGACGGCCGTCGTCCTGGGCTCGAGCGGCGTGGGCAAGAGCGTCATGCTCAAACTCATCCTGGGCCTGTTGAAGCCCGACGCGGGCCGCATCTGGATCGACGGCGCCGAGGTGACGGCCCTGGGCGAGTCTGCCCTCATCCCGCTGCGGACGCGGTTCGGCATGCTGTTCCAGGGGGCGGCCCTGTTCGACTTCCTGACGGTCTACGAGAACGTGGCCTTTGCCCTGCGCGAACACAAGCGGTGGTCGGAGGATACCATCCGCGAGGTCGTCCGGCAGAAACTCGCCCTCGTCGACATGGACGGCACCGAGAACCTGTACCCGGAGGAACTCTCCGGCGGCATGCGCAAACGCGTCGGCCTGGCCCGCGCCATCGCCATGGACCCCGAGGTCATCCTGTACGACGAGCCGACCACGGGCCTCGACCCCGTTACGGCCGACACCATCAACGAACTCATCCTGCGATGCCAGCGGGAACTCAGGACCACCAGCATCGTCGTCACGCACGACATGGCCAGCGCCTACAAAGTGGGCGACCGCCTGGTGATGCTGGACGAAGGTGGGGTCATCGCCGACGGGCCGCCCGAGGCCATCCGCCGCCATCCGGACATCCGCGTCCAGCGATTCATTCACGGCAACGCGAGCCTCGCGGCCGCGCCGCCGCAAGGAGGCACCCCGTGAACGACCGGAAGAACGTCGTGGTGGGCCTGTTCGTCCTGGCGGGTCTGGTCATCCTGGGGACGCTCGTCATCTGGTTCGAGGGCGTGGGAGTCCTGATCCGCGGCGGGTACACCGTGCGCGGCCACCTGCCCAGCGCCGTGGGCATCCGGCCCGGCAAACGCGTTCACCGCGACGGCATCGAGGTGGGCGACGTCCGCTACGCCCAGACCAGCCAACCCGACCGGGAGGGCGTCTGGGTCGCCATGCGAATCAACCCCGGCGAACAAATCCCCCGCGAGGCCGTCTTCGTGGCCCAACAGAGCACCATCGGCGACCTGTTTCTCGATTTCCAGACCACCGCCAAGCCCACCGGGTACCTGCCCGCCGACGGCACCGCCGAGGTCCAGGGCATCATCAAGGCGCCCGCCTTTCTGCCGGAAGACGTGATGAGCGACTTCCGCGACGCCATGAACAAGTTCCAGAAACTCGACCAGATCCTCGCCAACGTCCAGGAACTGACCGAGCCGCGCACCCTCAAGGACGTCGAGGCCGGCAAGAGACGGAACCTCTCGACCGCCCTCGAGCAATTCGAGGTCACCGCCAAGGCCGTCCAGCAGCAGGTCGAAAAGCCCAGCGGCGCAATCGGCGACCTCCTGAAGACCGCTCGCGAGGCCGCTGAGGACCTTCGCAAGAGCCTCGCCAAGGCCAACGACGCCGTCGACACCCTCAACCAGACCGGCAAGGCCTTCCAGGAGACCGGCAAGAAGGTCGACGGTTTCATCGGCAAGGCCGACGCCTTCATGGCCAAACTCTCGAAGGACGTCGACCACGCCAAGACCGTCCTCGACAACGCCAACGGTCTGGTGACCGACCTGCGCGCCGGCAAGGGGACCCTCGGCAAACTCGTCTCCGACGACGAACTCCACCGCGCCCTGGTCACCCTGACCGAGGATCTCCGCGCCGCGGCCAAGACGCTCGACCGCACCTTCACCTTCTGGCGCGAAGAGAGCATCTTCAAGAAGGAAGGCAAGACCGAGCGGCCGTAGAGGAGCGGACCATGGGCGACGCCCAACTGGGCTTCATCGGCGCCGGGAACATGGCCGAGGCGATTGCGCGCGGCATCGTGGCCGCCGGGGTGTTGGCGGCGGGCGAGATGGTGGCGGCCGACCCGGCCGACGACCGGCGCCGCCGGTTCGAGCAGGACCTGGGCATCGCCTGCCACGCCGACGGCGCCGCCGTCGTCGAGGCCGCGCCCGTCATCCTGGTGGCCGTCAAGCCGCAACAGTTCGACCCGGCCCTGGCCGCGCTGGGCGGGCGATTCGGACCCACCAAACTCGTCATCTCCATCTGTGCCGGTATCTCGACCCGCCACGTCGAGGAGGTGCTCGCCGCCGGCACCCGCGTCGTCCGGGCCATGCCCAACACGCCCATGCTCGTGGGCCGCGGCATGGTGGGCCTGGCGGCGGGGTCGCGGGCCACGCCCGACGACCTGGCCACCGCCGAACGCCTGCTGGGCGCCGCCGCCGAGGTGGTCCGCGTGCCGGAAGACCTCATGGACGCCGTCACGGCCGTCTCGGGCTCCGGGCCGGCGTACTTCTTCTACCTGACGGAACTCCTGGCCGCAGCGGCGGTGGAGGTGGGCCTGTCGGAAGACGACGCCCGGCGTCTGGCGCGCGGCACGTTCGAGGGGGCGGCGCGGCTGCTGGCCGAATCGGGCGAAGAGGCGGAGGCGCTCCGCAAGAAAGTCACCAGTCCCGGCGGCACGACCGAGGCCGCCATCCGCACCTTCGACGTCCTGGGCCTGGGGAAAACCGTCCTAGCCGCCGTCA
>DATKZB010000063.1:0-3171 GCA_035528235.1 Phycisphaerae bacterium | reverse complement strand
CGACCCGGGCTGCAAGTACAGGTTCGCCGACGGCACCTCGAACTGCAACCCGTACAACCCAATATAGAAGGGGCGGCCATGCTGACGTTTCTTGAGATATCGAAACTGGCGGCCGTCATTGAATACGACGAGAAGGCGCTGGCCGCGTTCGACCCGGCCACGTGCCCGCGCCGCGGCGAGATATTCAAGCGCGTCGACCATGAAGACGATGCGATCTGCAACGCGCTCGGCCCGGCGTGCGGCCGGAGCGTCGCCATTGACGAGTCTACATGCCGGATGTGCCTGGCCCACGGCAAGGCCGACGCCGCGGTCAACGGATATTTCAAGCGGCAGGTGCTTGCCCTTGCCTGGACCGGGTGCGTGGCAAGCCCGCTTTCGGACGCGCCGGTGACGCCGGACGCGGCGACCTTGGCCGTCTCGGTCGACAACGTAAAGGCGCTGGCCGGCGAGGCCGTCGCCGTGCGCTTCATCGAGGCGCTTATCTACCATGAGTCCGTGACGCCGGAGGACGCCGCCGCGCTCGTCCTGGCGCATGACCTGCCCCTGGAGCCCGCGTAATGGGCGCCCCCGCCTATGACGTGTACATCCAGCACCGCCAGCCGATAGTCCGCGACGTGGGCGGGGTCAAGAGCTTCATCATCGACGCCTACGAATGCTGCTGTGTGGGGTCGAGCACGACAAGCACATCGAGTACGACCAGCACGACGCCCCCGCCGACGGAAATATGCCCCAGCTATCAATGGGCCTCTGCCAACTGCGCGCCATGTTACTATTTCTACAGTTCCGGGAACCGCTGCGGCGGCTTCGCCCCCGGCACATACTGCATGAAGTACTTCTACAGCGGCGGAGGCACATATCCGTGGGGCTGGGCGGGCAGCGATTGGGGCTGCTGCGAGGGCTTTAAATCCGGTGGCCTGCTCCTCTGCGGGATGTACACCGTGGGCCAGTGGGAACTGTATTGGCCAGGCCTGCTGTGCCGCTACGTCAAACAGGCCGTGAGCAACGAATGTCCCGCCGGCACCTACACCTATGACTGGGGCCAGAACTGCACCGGCGGCTGCGACGAGAATGACATGGTGGTGTATTCGTGACGCCCCTTAAACACGCCCGCATAATCGTCTGCCGTGCGTGCCCATCATGGCGGCAGGTGCAGGGCGCGCCGTGGCCGCGCTGCGGCGCAGACAACCGCGAACTCGACGACGGCGCATTCGATGGCCCGGACTCCGACTGCCCGGCGGGCAGGTGGGCGGCAGCAGACGTCGCCGCCGCCGCAAAGCAGATGGCCGCATGGCAGGCGATGCCAAAGAGGTTCGAGACGGCCCGCGCGCCCCAGCGGGACATCGTCGCCGAGCGCTCCGCGATATGCGACGCCTGCGACGGTGTCACCGAGAACGGCGGCAAGTGCGCTTTCAAGGATTGCAAGCCCTGCCGCAAGGCCTCTATGCTCGGCCGCCCCGGCATGGCCTGCCCGGCCGACCCGCCCCGGTGGCTCCCGGTCGCCGCGCCCGTGCCCCTCAAGATCGCGTGGGTGCTCGCAGCGAGAAACGAGGGCGACGAGGTCGCGCGGACGGTCAAATCCCTGCACTGGTGCGTCGTCCGGCCGGGCACCGAGCTTATGATTATCGTCGTCGACGAGGCCTCGCAGGACGGGTCGTTCGTAAAGGTCGACGGCACCGCGGTCCACATCCCAGCGCATGTCATCCGCAACGCCACGCCGGTGGGCACCGCCGTCGCGCAGGCGCAGGGGATAGCCGCCGCGTTCGAGTGGGGGGCCGAGGTCGTCGGGTTCTCAGACGCCCACATGCGTTTCGATCCGGAAGCGCTTGAGAGATTGGCGGACAAGGCACTGGCAGAGCGGTGCCTGGCGCAGGGGATATCGCGCGGCTTCGACCTTATCCTGCCGGTGGGTCTTGGATGCAGGCTGATTCGCAACGGGGGCATCATCGAGGCCAAGTGGTACGACCCGCCTCTCTCCGGCGAGTGGGCGAGGATACCCGCACCGATGGGCGCGTGCCTGGCCGCGTCGCGCGAGACCATCGCATACATGTCCGGGCCGACTGGGCGATTCTGGGACAACGTCGCCGCCCCGTGGGGCTATCAGGAAGAGACGCTCGCCGTCAAGGCGGCGCTCATGGACGTGCCGATTTACGTGTCCACGCGATGGGGCGCATGCCACCTGTACCGCAACGTCAACCCGTTCTCGGCGTCGTGGTCGGCCAAGAACCTGAATATCGGCTGGGCCACGGCGCTTCTATTTTCGCCGGAGACGTATGACGCGCACTTCCGCAAGGTCGTTGAGAGGATTCTGGGCCCGGCCGTCGAGCGCAGCGTCGTGCGCGAGGCCGCCAAGGCCATCACCCGCCCGTGGTCGCCCGCCGACGAGGAGCGCTTTCTGGCAACCATACCTGAGATTCCAACAGAGGGAGACGTGAATGGCGCCTGACAAGTTCGACATCTGGGCCGCCGCAGTCGGTCGGCTCACCGGAAAGAATCTCCACGCACACCGGCTCCTCGGCCCCGGCCGCGTGGCCGTGACGCTCTACCGGCAACCGTCGCTCGAGATGTTCGCCTCGGCCTCCGGCGCCACTGAGGCGGAAGCGTGCGAGATGGTGGAGCGCATCCTCGGCATCTCGGTCGGCACGACGACCCCGCCGCCCGCCTGCGTTGAGTACCCCGCCCTCTCCCTGGAGCATCAGCAATGGCGCAACAACTGATATCCTGCATCTGCCCCACCTACGGCCGGATGACCGCCCTCGGGGAATCCATCGAGTGTTTCCTGCGGCAGGACTACCGCCCCCGCGAACTCGTCATCCTGAACGACGCCCCGGTGGCGATTACCAGCGTCGACGACGAGCGCCTCGCCAAGGTGTCCGAAGGGACCTGGCGCGGTGACGGATGCACCGTGCGCATCTATAACGAGCCCCTCTTCAGCAGCCTGGGCCTCAAGTACCGCCGCCTCCTGGAGCTGGCCCGCGGGGACATCATCGCCCACTGGGAGGACGATGATCTCTACCTGCCGTCCCACCTAAGCGGTCGGGTGGGCGCCCTGGTGGCCCGTCAGGCCGTCAAAAGCGACTTAGCCCATGTATTGGCATGGCAGGCGGGTTCGTGGCGCTACGAGGGCATCCAGGGCAACGTATTCGAGGCACAGATGGCGTACCGGGTGGGGAC
>DATKZB010000062.1:0-16750 GCA_035528235.1 Phycisphaerae bacterium | reverse complement strand
CGAACGTCGCGGCGATCGCCTCGTGCGTGTGCACGCTCTCATCGCACGCCCGCACCACACGCTCCCGCAGATCTATCGAGTAGGTTTCCATGCCTACTCTTATCGGCACACGCTACATCCAAACGTGAACTGCTCTAGCCGTGGCCGCCGGCGCCGGTTTAGCCGCGGCCGGTACGGCCGCGTGTTGTCGTTTAGCCGCGGGCGGTACGCCCGCGTGTTGTGCCGATGGATGCTCGACGGCCGTTCCCGTCGCCGTGCCGGCGACGGCTAAACGGGGCGCGGAACAAGCCGCGGCGGCCTACTCGGTCTCCAGCCGCATCGTGTGGATCGACCAGTGCCAGGAGTCGCTCGACCCGGTCTGGACGATCTTCAGGTGCCGCGCCTGGACGGGCCGGGTCAGCGTAATCTTCGTGCCCTGCCCGCTGCCTTTGCCCTTGGCGATGGGCCGGCCCCAGTTCTTGCCGTCCTCGGAGACGTAGACCTCCCAGGTGCGCGGCCAATCCTGGCTCGACGGGTTGTTGTCGAGGAAGATCGAGCGGACCGTGACCTTGGCGCCCAGGTCCATGGCGAACCAGTCGCCGGGTTTCATGGGCCGGCCGCTGTCCCACCGCGTGCCGCTGTTGCCATCGACGGCGTTGCGGGCGGCGCCGTTGTTCGGTTCGGCCGAGACGCGCATCTTGGTCGTCACGAGGGCACTTCGGATGGCCTTGACGGCCTGGGCGGCCTCGGCCTCCAGGCCCGGCGTCCGCTGGCACGACTCGGCCAGTTTCAGGGCCTCGTCGCAGGCGAACTTCGGCAGCGCCGCCAGCGCGGCCTTTTTCTCCTCGGGACGCTTGGCGATGGCCATGGCCTGGGCCAGCATCTTGGTGGACGCTTCATCCGCACGGCCCGGCTCGGCGGCCGACGCCATCCGGATGTAACCGCGCAGCGCCAGCACCTGGTTGGCGGCCGAGGCGTCGGTCTTGGCGATGTTCAGCAGCACCGGCATCGGCGAGGCGTCTTTCCACTCGGCCAGGGCCCGGATGGCCGCCTTCTTGACCTCGGCGTCGGGGGCGGTGAGTTGGCCCTGGACGGCCTTCATGGCGTCGTCGCCGCCGACGCGGGCCAACACGGTCATGAGGCTCGCCTTGGCGGACGTCGCGGCCTTGGGCAGCGCGGCCGCGATGGGGGCGGTCTGCTCGGACCCCGGTGTCCGCCCGGCGGCCGAGGCCACGGTCTGCTCCAGTGCCGCGCGTTCGCCGTCGGTCTTGGCGGCCACGAGCAGGTCGATGAGTTTCGGCAGTTCGTTTCCGCCGGCCAGAACGCCCAGGGCCTTGATGGCGGCCACGCGGACGCCGGCGTCGGCATCGGCGGTGGCCTTCATGGCGGCGGGCAGCGCGGCGGCTTCCTTGCGCAGGGCGACGACCTCGACGGCCTTGGCCCGGACACCCGGCTCGCTCGCGTCGAGCATCTTGACGACGGCCTGCGCCACGCCCTCGCCGGAGAGGCGGCCCAGGGCCTCGGTGGCGGCCTTGCCGACGTCGGTCTCGGCCACGGCCGCGCGGGTGAGCACGTCGACGCTGGAGGCGTCGCCCAGCGTGGCCAGGGCCTTGACGGCGGCGATGCGGACGGCGTCGTCCTTGCTCTCGACGGCCTTGGCGACGGCGGGCGCGGCAGTCTTATCGGCCCGGGTCTCCAGGGCGCCCAGGACGACCAGTTGGCCGCCGGGCGGCAGCGTGGGCAACTGCTCGGCCAGGACCTTCGTGACGGCGGGGCCCGGCATCTCGGTCAGGAACGAGCCGACCGCACGCTGGAGTTGTTCGTTCTTGTCTTTCATCAGCGGCAGGATCGTCGGGATGGCCTTTTCCTTGTCGGCCAGCACCAGACCGCGGAACGCGGCCAGGCGGACCAGGACGGGGCTGCCCTCGGCGGCCATCTGGCGATAGATGGCGGCGGCGCCGGCGGCGTCGCCCTCGGCGAGTATGGCGTCGGCGCCCATCAGGACGGCGTCGGCCCGAAGCGGTTCGAGGGTCTTGGCGACGGTGGCGGCCTGGAGGGCCTTGACGGCCTCGGCGCCGCCGATCTGTCCGAGTGCCGAGATGGCGGCCTCGGCCGTGGGGGCGTGGGCGCCGGAGACGAGTTTCGCCAGTTCCGGCACGGCCTGGCGGTCGTGGCGGGTGCCCAGGGAACTGATGAGGCCGATCTTCAGGTCGCCGCCGGCCCGGGTCAGGGCGGCGCGAAGGGCCGATGCCGCCTTCTCGCCCGGCATGTGCTGGAGGGCGAAACGGGCCATGTGGGCCAGTTGCTTGTCGGCCAGCAGTTTCGAGAGGGCCGGCACCGAGTTGTCGGTGCCTATGCGGCGGAGCATGCGGCAGACCCACTGTTTGCACCCGTACGTGGCCCGCGGGTTCGTGAGGGCCTTGAGGAGTTTGCCCTCGATGGCCGCCGACTGCTCGGGCGTGGCCGCGCGGATCTCCTCCTCAATGGCGGCCATGGGCTTGCGACTCTGGCCCTCGCCGAGTTCATACGTGAGGATGGCCGCATAGGCATCGGCCTCCGCGGCCCGCGCGGCGGGCGCGAGTGCGGTCAGCGCGACCAGGGCGGCCAGGGTGGCCAGGACGACGGCGGAGAGTCGGATGGGCATCGTATTTCCTTTCGCATCTTGCGGGTTAGTACTACAACGCCACTTGTTGCGCCGCAATGAACGCAACCTCTTGCATTAACGAAACTTACGCGCCGTAGCGCGGGGGTTTATCCCCCGCGCAGGATCCCGCGGGGGATAAACCCCCGCGCTACAGCCTGATGGCGGCCCACGGTTGAATTCCCAAGCGGCTGCTCTGTGCCCAAGTGGCGTTGTAGTATTGGGCATGCGATTCTCGTTCGGTCCGGCGTCGGGTTACAGGTGCCACGGTTCGCGGTACGACCGGCCCAAGAGGGCGCTGGCGCCGCCGTCGCCGAGGATTTCTTCCTTCTCGGGGTCCCACTTGATCTTGCGTCCGGAGAGCATGGCGATCTCGCCCAGCAGGGCCACGCTGATGGATCGCAGGGCGATCTCGATCTCGGTGATGGTGGGTTTGCGGCTCTTGACGCAATCCAGGAAGTTCTGGTGGTGGTTGTTCGAGTTGTAGAGGTGGATTTCGTCGGGCCCGATCTGTTCGCGCAGGATGGCCGGGTCCGACGCCCGCAGGCCGCCGCGGTTCACGTGGATCCACTTGCCGCCTTCGCCGTACCACGTGGGGCCCATGCCGTTGGGCACCTGGCGGTCGTTGGCGACGACCATCTCGATGCCGTTGGCGTACTTGCAGGTGAACTTGTACGACATGGGCACGTTGTAGAGGCCGTCGTCGGGGTACTCGCCCTTGCCCTGAACCTCGACGGGGCCGGTGGTGTCCAGCCCCAGGCCCCAGTGGGCGATGTCGATATGGTGGCCGGCCCAGTCGGTCAGCTGGCCGCCCGAGTAATCCAGTATCCACCGCCAGTGGAAGTGGACGCTCGACCCGCTGAAGTGACAGTACGGCCGCCACGGCGCGGGGCCCAGCCACAGGTTCCAGTCGAGGCCCTGCGGGACGGCCGCCGTCTTGGCGGGTCCGCTGCGTCCGCCGGTGGGCAGACCCACCTCGACGCGGCTGATTTTGCCGATGCGGCCGTTGCGGACGAGTTCGCTCGCCCGGCGGAAGTGCCCGACCGACCGCTGCCACGACCCCGTCTGCCAGACGCGGCCGTATCGGTGGACGGCGTTGGCCATGGCCCGGCCCTCGCGGATGCTGCGGGCCAGGGGCTTTTCGCCGTACATGTCGATGCCGGCCCGCGCGGCCGCAATGGCGGGGATGGCGTGCCAGTGGTCGGGCAGGGCCAGGGAAATGGCCGTGAGGTCGCCGCGGCCGATCATCTCGCGGAAACCGATGTACGTCTTGCAGTCCTGGTTGCCGTAACGGCCGTCGACGGTGCTCTTGGCCCGGTTGCGGTGGTTTTCGTCCACGTCGCAGACGGCCACGAACTGGACGTCGGCGCTCCCGAGGAAGTTCTGCATGTTACCGGTGCCCATGCCGCCCACGCCGATGGCGCCCATGACGATGCGCTCGCTCGGTGCGACGGCCCCGTCGGCCCCCCGGGCCGAGGACCGGACGACGGCGGGGCCCAGCAGCGCAGCACCGGCGCCCAGCGCGGCACGCTTCAGGAAACTGCGACGGCTCACCTCGTGTGACTCTGGCATCGAACCGACTCCTCTTTCTGGGACGGACCCGTTAGCCTTTCCTGCCACGGTAGCGCCGCGCTTTGCGCGGTGGGTCCCCGTACCCACCGCGCCAACCCGCCATCGCGCTTTGCGCGGTGGGTCCCCGTACCCACCGCGCCAACCTGCCATCGAACCCCGAGCGAGGCCCGCCCAGGGCGGGCCGCGCAAACACACAAAGTCAAACTGCGCGGGCCTTTCCTGCCGCGGCAGCGCCGCGGTTACTCGCGCCGGCTGTCTTTCTCGGCCGTCGGGAAGTCGGCGGGCACCTTCTGGGTGACCTTGCCGGTGGCGGCCCACTCGGCCCCCCGCTGGAGGGTGACGATGAAAGCCACGCTCTTCATCTGCGTGCCGGCGTGGCCCAGGATCGTGTGGAACGAGCGTCCCTTGCCGTACTGGATGGCCATGAGGACGGGCTCGTGCTCGCCGGAGCCGCCCTTGTCCTTGGGCGAGAAGGTGGTGGCCAGGACCGTCAGGTTCTTGGCCGGGCCGCGCATGCGATTGTAGAGTTCCTCGGTCGAGTGGAGGAACTTCGCGGGCAGGCCCCGGGTGACGGCATGGCCGGCGTCGCGGACCTCGATGAGGCAGGGGTGCTGCGACCCGTGGCTGCCGCCGCCGCCGGGGGTCATGTCGCGGACGATCTTGCCGTCGCGCCACCTGAGGTAGGGGCCGTCTTTCTCGTTGCGTCCGCCCCATCCGCCCACGCCGATAATCTCGTTGTACTCGGGCCAGTTGGCGAAGGCGTTGTCGGCCGCGTGGACGACGACCACCCCGCCGCCGCCCTTGACGTAATCGACGAAGGCCTTGCGGGTCTCCTCCGGCCAGTCCTTACCGTTATAGTTCAGAAGGACGACCTGGTAGGCGGCGAAGTTGGGCTTGAAACCGCTCATGTCTTCCTTGTCGCCGGGCGAGGTGGCCACGTCGACCGCGAAAAGGCCGCCTTCCTCGAGGATATTCTTCATGATGGGCGTGGTCTCGCGCCAGTTGTGGTTGTTCTGGCCGTCGACGATGAGGCATTTCAGCGCCGGCTCGGCCGCCGTGGCTGTTGCGGCTACGACGCCGCAGACGAGGAGTGCAGCAAACACGTGCTTGAACGACATGTGGGTCTCCTTCCGTATCAGGACCGATGGGCCATGCCCCATTGAACACGCGACTCTACCGCGCGGACCCGCCGATTGGAAGCGGTCGTACGTCTGAGATGTAGGCCGCGGCGCGCCGCGGCCTACCCCTTGCCGAATATGGCCCCGAAACAAGCCCCCGGCACCGCCGGGGGATGGATCCGCACCCGCTATCATACGCTTTAAGAAAACGCCCTTTCGCCGGGAGGCCGAAAATGGGCCTTTTGGAAGGCCCAAACACCGTTTTCGACAGCGCCAAGGCCGATTGGCCCCCGTCTTGGTAAGATAGGCAAGGGGAAACGCGCGGTTTTTGATCGTTTTTTTCGATTTTTGATCGGAACGCGCCGGAATCGGTCGTTTCGCGCGCCGTTTTGAACGTGAATGGATTGGGCTCAATATGAACTAAAGCATCGAAAGATGGCAAGGTGGGGCACGTCCCGGCTTCGCGGCGCGGCATGGCCGCGCCGCTACGAATCGCGGCAATTGCGCCACAGCATCACTTCTTTGCCGTAGGTTCGGCGTACTGGCTCGGATCATATGTTGCGCGCCACTCTGCGAACGCATCCACGCGGGAAGAGATACCGACGGTCGCGGTGGCCTTACCCGCTTCGGCCCATGAACAGGCCAGGCCCAGGACAGCCGCTGCGATAAAGAGAGTGTACCTTGACACGGCAGTTGCTCCTGGGCCTCGCCTTCCAGAGATGAGCCTGGAACGGCCCCCCTTGATGAATACACCAAGATCCACCCGGAGTCAAATTGCCGGGGCGCCTATAATTGAAAAAGGCTAAAGATGATGGCCTCCGATGCCGATGCTTGGCTAAATGCTCTTTTTTTTTGGACGTGGTTGTGAAAGTGGGCGATATGGAGCAAATAGGCAAAACGTGGTGGCAGACGGATAGCGAAGTGGCGGCAGAAGACAACAGACGAAGGTGACTGAACAAGAGGACATGCCATGTTACGCTGGAAGGGCGAAAGGCTTGCGTTAGGGTTGCCGCAGCCCCCCCACCCGTATCTACATATCCATCAACTCTTTCTTTCCGCCGCTCCTGGAACCGGCCCGGCGCCACGGGTATCCTGTGGTGCGCGTTTATTTGCCTGCGGCCCTGGCTGCTGGGATGGAGTGTCGCAATTCCGCACAGGGCGTCCACAGCGCCGGGCTGGAACACCAGGGGCGGCGCAGGCAATTTCTGCCTGAGCGCCGGCGACGTTGCTCGATACGCGAGGACCGCAAGGAGCGGTCCTCGCTCTATTTTCACGGGCCTGCGGTGGTCGCCGGCCTGTTACAGCCGTTTTGGAACCGTGGTCGGCGGGGAGTGGTTCTCTGCCAGGCACTTTGACGAGGCAGGCTCCCGGGCAGCAGGAGTGCGCGGTGATGAGAACCAGAAAGGGGGTGAAAATCCGCGCATGCCTCGGGATGGGCAAAACCTGGCAGACCGATGGTGAAGTAGCAGCAGAAGACGGACGAGATGTGACGCACCCAACCCCTATGAACCATGGGAAAAGGCAACCGAACAGAAGGAGACATACCATGTTGCGCTGGAAAATGGGAACTTTGACGTTTGTGGCGGCGATGTTGGTCTTTGCCTCGACCGCCTGGGCAGGCAACGACGTTGCCACCGTGGGCATGACGGCGGAGGTGGCCTCCTTTGCCGAGTGGTCGGCCGCTGCCCCAACCATCGCCAAAGGCGACTGGACCGGCAGTGTGGACGGGACGTCGATCAACGGGGCCGGCGAGGACCTGACCGTCACGAAGGCGTTGACGCTTTACGCCAATGCCACTGTGACGCTGACGCAGGCCGGCACCACAAACAGCGGAATCCTGACGGAACCGACCAACAGCGACACGCTGACGACCTCCTATCAGATTCAGGGGGACGTCGGCACGCCGGACTCCGCTTACAAGGCGGCAGGGTCAGGTGTAGGGGAGTTTTTCGAGGCCACCAACACCTACACCGTGACGCATACCCCCGGCGACGGGTCGTATGCCATCAACCTGCTGGTCAAGGGTGAGTCCAGTGATGCCGCCGCCGACGACGCAGGCAGTTACACGGCCAGCCTGACCATCACGGCGACGTGGTCGTAACCCGGCGGTTCCCCATACGGGTCCGTACCGGGCGGGTCAGGCGCGGCCTGGGATGCTGACGGCCGCCTGGCCCCTGACGGTGGATGGGCGAGACGCAAGGATACGTTCCGTGTTCCGCTTCGCCCAGCCGCCCGCCGTAGAGCCGATACTTGGGTTTGCGGGGCGAGATGCGTCGCCCCCGGGGAGGGATAAAGCGTGTGGGATAGGACCCTTCGCGTCATCCTGGCCGTCCTCGGGTGCGTCACCTGCGGGTTGGCCCTTGGGGCGACCGGCTGGGTGCAGCCGGAGTACACCGTTACCCTATCTCCCGCTTTTGCCGGCGCCGGACAAACCCGGACCGGCTCGACGGTGCTGACGCTGAACCATGACGGCCCCGCCACCATCCAGGCGTCGGTCGTCCAGGCCGGCGACGAGGTGCTGAGCCACGACACCACCGCCGATACCCTCGTCACGAGTTACTCTCTGACCGGGGCCGCCCTCGGGGCATCCGCCGACGCCGACTGGGTTTCCTCATCGCAGTTCGTTGCGCCCGCGCGGTCCTACACCGTGGAAGGCAGCGGTCTGTCGGACATCACGTTCCACGTGCGCGGCGCAGCGGCGCCGCTGCGTGCGAACGACGCGGGCGCCTACTCCGCTTCAATCGTCTTGACCGTCACGTGGTAAGGAGCCACCGCCATGCGGGGATCGGGGACACGGATTATCGCAGCAACGGTCGCGGGGATGGTCGTGGGTCTGCTGGTTCAGACCGCGCCGGCGGGGATGGTGGTCTCGCCCCTGAAGCAGGAGGTGACCGTCAAGCCGGGCCGCACCGCGACGTTTTACGTCTCGCTCTCGAACAGGGCCCGCAATCCGCAGGCGACGCCCCTCTCGGCCCACCTCGAGGTGATGGACTTTGCCGTCAACGAAGCGGGCGCCGTGGTCTTCAAACCGCCCGGGACCCTCAAGAACTCCGCCAGCAACTGGATCACCTTGACCAAGGCCGACGTGACGCTTGAGCCCGACAGGGGCGAGGAGATTGAGTGCACGATCAACGCCCCCTACTCGGCCGCGGGAGAGTACTACAGCGCCATCGTGGTCACCATGGGAAGGAAGAGCAGGACGGCCAGCGGAGTTCACGTGGACTTTCGGATCGCCTCGGGGGTGTTCGTGACCGTGCCGGGGCGGACGTTCCCGAAGCGGGCCAGGGTCGCCTCCTGCGAGGTGGTCTGGCCCGGGCAAAAAGGTTCCAGGAACCTTTTCCCCGAAGGGCCCGAAGGGTGCTGCGCAGAAAAGGTTCCAGGAACCTTTTTGCCTGAGCCGCTCAAGGTGGTGGCCGTCCTCCAAAACACCGGCCAGGCGCGGTTCGAGGCCGCCGGGCAGGTGCGGATCAGCAACTCGCAGGGTCGGACCGTGTTCAAAGGGCCGATGACGACCAAGCGTGCCCGCGTCCTGGGGGGCGACACGCGCCGGTTCGAGTGTGTGCTGGACAAGCCGCTGCCGCCCTGTGAGTACACCGTGCGGGTAGAGTTCGACTACGGGTCGCAGTGGGGAAAGGCCCAGGCGCGGCTGCCGCTCGTGATCTCAGCCGAGCAATCCGCGCTGCTGGCCAAGGCGGCGGAAACCGGGCCCCCAACGCCGGGCAAGGCCCCCGGCGCGGCGATTGAGGTCGTGCCCAAGGCGCTGGCGGCAAAGGTCCCGCCGGGCGGATTCAGGTCGTTGAAACTCACCATCAAGAACACCGGCCAAGAGACGGTCCGGTGCAAGGCCACGGTCGTCGGCCCGGCCGATGCGCCGAGTCCGGCATCGTGGATCCTACTCACTTCGGACACGTTCGTTCTGGCCGAAGCAAGGTCCAAGAACCTGCCGCTCGTCATCATCGTTCCGTCGGAGGCGGCCGGGTCGTACAAGGCCACACTTGTCCTTGAAGTCGGGGAGGTTGATGGGGACCGCCAGCGCATCGAGGTTCCCATCGAATTAACGGTGAAAGGCGGAAAAGGATGAACGGGAGGGCCCATCGCAAGGTGGGCGGGCTGTCGCGGGCAGCCCTGCTCGCCGTAATCGGTCTGCTGGTGGGGTGCGCCACGACGGCGGCCGCGCCCAGTACGGGTCCCAGTACGGAGGTGTCGCCCCCGTATGGGGAACCGGACTCGCCCGGCGCGCCGGCGGCCCAGCCGGACGCGACGCCGGCTGCCGAAGGCAAACTCGTTACCAACCTGTGGGTCGAGGCGGACCTGCGCGAGGTCCTTCGGGACATCTCCGCGCAGGCCGGCACGACCATCATTGCCGATCAGACCGTCCAGGGGATCGTGTCGCTGGCCGCGAAGGATATGCCCCTGGAGGAGTGCCTCCAGCGGCTGTGCGACTCCGGAGACTACCATTTCGTGCGCGTCAAGGATTATTACATTGTCGGACGGGCCCTGCCGGGGACGGGACTGTTTCGCCGCCTGGCCGACCTGCACCGTGTGAAACTCCGGCACGCCTCGACCGAGCAGGTCAAGGTGCTGCTGCCTTCGACGCTGGCGCGGTATGTCACCCACGACAAGGTCAATGGTGTGGTGATGGTGGTCGCCCCGGAGGACATCCGACGCCGCATTCTCGACGCCGTCAGCCTGATTGACGTGCCGCGCGAGCAGGTCGCCGTTGAGGCGATCGTCTTTGAACTGAGCGAAGCGGGGGCGAAACAACTCGGCCTGGACTGGCAGTACCAGAACCGGACCCTGAATCTGGGCACCAAGAACCTCGTCGGGACAATCACCTACGATGAAGCGTCCGACACGGCCGTGTACGTGGACATCATGTTGCGGGCCATCGTGCAGGACCAGAAAGGCCAGGTCCTGGCCAACCCGCGGATCATCGCCATGAACGGCCAGGAGGCCGAGATTTTCGTCGGTCAGGAGAAGTACTTTTCGTTGCTCAGCGGCCACGCCGCCTATCCCTACTATCGTCTGGAATCGATCCAGTCCGGCGTCACGTTGAAGGTGACGCCGCACATTGGCGATGACGGCCGGATCGTCCTCGACCTCGCACCCGAAGTCTCGGACGCGGTCAAAGACTGGACGCGAGAACTCGCCAACAACGGCCAGGAAAACAACAACTCATCCCTCCCGGTCGTCACCCGGCGACGCGCCAAGACCTCGGTGGCCATTCAGGACGGCCAGACGGTCGTCATCGGCGGACTGTTGCTGGAACATCGCCGCACGATGGTCGAGAAGGTTCCTCTGCTGGGCGATATGCCGCTCGTCGGACCGGTGTTCCAAAACACGCGCGAGTTTGCGGAACAGAAGGAAATTGTCCTCGTGATCACGACCCATCTTGTCCGCGACGGCCTACAGTTGCCCGATGTTCGCGTTTCCACCGGCCTTCAACAGCGTTACGTCAGCCCCCTCGATGCGATGGGCGGCGCGGCATACGGAGAGAGACGGTGACCATCCCCCGACCGCTCATACTGCTTGTCCTCGGGCCGTTGTGCTTCGCCGCGGGGTGCGCTCAGCCAATCCGCACCGACCGGACGTTTCGCCGCGGGGTGGAGGCGCTGGCCGCCGGCAGTCCGAAGGCCGCCATTCCTTTCCTGACAGAAGCCGTCGCGTCGTCACCCGACGATGCCGAGGCGCATGCAATGCTCGCCGTCGCCTATGCCCTGGCTTTAGAGCCCGATCTTGCCATCCAGATGGTGAAGCGCGTGCATCCGGATCCCGGAACGATTGAGACGCCGGGATGGGAACACGTCGCCCTGGGCATTGCGGCGGTGGTTCAGCATCGCCCCGAGGACGCCGCCGAACAGTTGAGGAAGGTCGCGGACACCGCCTCAAGCCCCGCCGACGCCAAACAGGCAGCGAGTCAATGGCTGACACTGACCTTGCTCCTGAAGGGCGAGTGGAGCGGCGCGCTGGACTCTCTTACGCTTTGGCCTCCGGCCGACGACACGAACGGCGCCCGGACGACGGCCCTGTTGTGGGCGGTCCTGGTTCATGCCCACCAGGGCGACGCCCAAAGCGCCCGCCGGTGCCTCGTGAAAGCGGCCGGCGACGTCTCCGGGCCACGCGGGCTCAAGGCCCTGCCCCTGGCCGAAATAACCCGCGCGGACAACCAGGGCCTCTGCGCCGCCGGTGTCGCCGCGATCCGGCAAGACAAACTCGCCGAGGCGGAAAAACTGTTCACGGCTCTGCACGCGCGGCAGCCTAATGCCTACGACGCGCAAGTGTGGTTGGCCTTGGTCGCCGCCGCCGAGGGCAAGTGGGCCGAGACGGTCAGCCGGCTGAAGAACGCCTGCCTGGAAGGACCGCCGAGATCGCGCGGTTTGGCGAATCAACTCTTCAGCGTGGTCTGTGCCTTGCAGAATCGTCCGCACAGCATGATCCACCACATGCTCATTGGGCAGCGGCTTCGCGAGCGAGATCGCGTTTCCGGGCACATGCCGACACCCTGACCTGTCTCGCGTGTCGAGGGGGCGAATTCACAGCCCAAGACCAACCATAGCGACGTCAAACCCTTGAGCCCGAACGGCTCCCGCCGTTGCCGTCCGCCGCTTGCCCGCCGGGCAAGCTCGCGGGCTAACGCGACGGTGTTACGTCGAGCGGCGCGATGTCGAGGCGGTAGGCGGCGATGGGGTTGTCGTGCAGGATGGCACGGGCCCAGGCGAGTGCGGCATCGTGCGAGATGGCGCCGTCGGCCACCTTGTCGGCCAGGGCCCGGGCGATGTTGTCGCGGGCCAGTTCCAGGTGGCCGTACACCTTCTCGACGACCAGGTAATCGCCGCCGAACCCCAGGACCTTGTTGCGCGGCACGAGGTCGACGTAGGTCCGCAGGGCCCGCACGGCTATCTCGGGGCTGATGGCGTGGGCCCAGGCGAAATCGACCCAGACGTTGGCGAAGTACTTGGCCTGGATGCCCGCCTCGTCGGTCCAGGGTAGGCCGATGTGGAAGATGTCGAACCGCGTTGCCGGGTACCGGCGGAAGAGGTTCCACAGGCGCTCCGGCCGGGCGTTGTCCAGCGTGTTCTCGTTGCCGGCGTGGATGCCGGTGTGGAAGACCGCCGTCAGGCCCAGGTCGCCGGCCAGGGCCACCAACTGGTGGGTCAGGTAGTCCTGGAGAGGCCGCGATTCCTCGTACCCCAGGGCGATGGGCCGGCGGCCCTGGCTGTCCTCGAAGATGCGGTTGAAGAGGCGCTCGGCGTCGGCCGTGGCGACGCTCCGGAAATCGAGCGACCGGCAGTAGGCCCAACCGAACTTCATGCCCTTCGTACCGCGCTGCCGTTCCGACTCCATGATGTCGGCCAGCGCCTGCACGTACCGGGCCAGCGAGGTGACGTCGCGTCCGGCCTCCTGGGCGACCTGGCGGATCTTCTCGATCGACAGGACCTCGGCCCACTCGCTTACGCCGCGCACCGGCGTGAAGAGGTCGAGGTCCATCGTCTTGGTGTCGGCGTTGTTGAGGCTGGTGACGATGCCGCAGGCGTCGCCGAGGACCTTGCGGTACAGGCCGGGCTTGTTGGCGGCGCGGATGCGCTCGGAGAGGGTCTTGGCGTCGGCGGCCGAGGCGGGCGGGTCCATACGGTAGAACCGCTTGACGGCCCGGTGGGCGCAGCGGGCGTACGACCCGTCGGCGATGGCGGCGTAGTGGGGGGCGAAGAGTCGCCACTTCTCGGCCACGGGCGTGTCGGCGGCCTGGAGTTTGGTCATCGTCTCGGCCGGCGCCCCGGCCGCCACCAGGTCGCCCACGCAGTAATGGCTGAAGGGGGTGAAGAAGTCGACGGGGGCCTTGAGTCGTTCGGCCTCGGGCGGCAGGTGCTCGTGGCAGTCGATGACAGGGATCCGCGCGATCTCCTTCCGCAACGACCCGAACACGTCGCGCTTCGGCATGGCAGGCTCCTTAGTCTGTTGTACGGGCACGACATGTCGTGCCCCTACGAACACGCGTCAGGCCCGATCGCGGCGGGCAAGCCCGCGGGCTAACGCCACTGTTGTAGGGGCACGACATGTCGTGCCCCTACGAAAACTGCGCGGCAAGACCACTAGACCGGGGGGCCGGGCGGGTGTCAAGGCTTGTTGGCCCGCCGGAACGGCGGCCCGAGGTGGGATTTGCTGGAGAAAACCGGTCCGGATTGCCGTTCTAAGGAACGGTGGGGTCTTCTCCCTCTCCGGCTGCCACGGATGCGGCCGGTTGCTTTTTCTGTGGCCCGGGTGTCCGGGGGATGGGGGGATCGGCCTAACCTATATTGAACAAATGGCTTGCAGCGAAGACGCTCGTCCGATAGGCTGCAAGATGGTGCTCGCAACGCGGTCGGCCGTCTTCTGAGGGCCCCTGAGAGCGAGAAGCCCACGACCCACGACGTCAACCCAAGAAGGAGTGATTCATGGCAGCTAAGAGCGAACCCGATGCCAAGGGCGGCAAGCCGGCCGAAGGGCAACCGGCGGCAGGGCAGCCCGCTGGCGATCCGCAGAAGCAGGAGATTCGTCTGCGCATCGACGAGCGGAACCTCCATACCAGTTACGCCAACGCCTTCCGGACCGACGCCACGGCCGACGAGGTTTTGCTCTACTTCGGGCTGAACCTGATCAATCCGGTCGCGGCCCAGCAGGGCACGCCCGAGTTCATCTTCCAGGTCGGCGAGCGAATCATCGTCAGTTACCGCATGGCCAAGCGGCTGGCGCTGGCGCTGGGGCAGATGATCCGCCGTCACGAGGAACAGTTCGGCGAGATCCCGCTCGAGGTGCCCAGACGCCGCACCGACGCTCCCTAAGCGAGCGACCAGGAAACCGGGAACACCGCGGCCGTTGCCCTGGGGCCGGGCGATGGGAGGGCCTCGCCGGGCCCCCGGGTCGGACGTTTCCGGCTCCCCTCTTGTAGGCGCCGATGATGGAACACATAGAGGCTTCCCGCCAGCGGGGTGGTACCGACCCCGCGACCACCGCCGAGGTCGTCGATCGGCTGAGCCGCTTCGATGGTCCGCCGGAGCAGTTCCTCGCCAACCTGCTCGCCGTCCAGTGCCAGATCGGTCCCGCCCAGGGCGGGGCGATCCTGAGGGCCGGGCGGGAGCGCGGGGCCGAGGTCCTGGCGGTTTACCCGCCGCTGCCCGAGGGCTCGGCCGCCCCGGTGTGGCTGGCCCAGGCGGCCGAAGGCTGCGGCCAGGCGGTGGCCGACGGCGTGACGCGGGTCCGGGCGGTCCACGGCCCGACCGACCTGTACGGTCAGCCGGCCCGGCGGAACCTGATCCTGGTGCCGCTTCGTGGCGAACGGGCGGTTCGCGGCGTGGCGGCGTTTCTGGCCGATGCCCAGACCGCCACCGACCTGGCCGCCGTCCGCGAACGGTTGGAACTGACCGTCGGCCTCCTCAGCCTGTACGAGATGCGCCTGCTGCTTCAGCGCCGGCAGACGGACCTGCGGCGGCTGCGCGCCGCCATGGAAACGTTGGCGGCCGTCAATGCGCAGGAACGGTTCGCCGGCCTGGCCATGGCGCTGGTGAACGAGGTGGCGACCCGGTGGGATTGCGAGCGCGTCAGCATCGGCTTCCTCAAGGGCCGATACGTTCACCTGCGGGCGCTCAGCCACACCGAGAAGTTCAGCCGCAAGATGCGGCTCGTCCAGGACATCGAGGCGGCGATGGAAGAGTGCCTCGACCAGGACGTCGAGGTGCTGTGCCCGGCGCCGCCCGAGGCCACGCACGTCAACCGGGCCGCCAGCGAACTGGCGAAACGCCAGGGCGCCGCGACGGTCCTGAGCCTGCCGCTGAGGCGGGCGGGCCGGGTCACGGCCGTCGTGATGCTCGAGCGGACCCAGGACCAGCCGTTCACGGTCGAGGAGGTCGAGTCCATCCGCCTGGCCGCCGACCTGTGCACGCCGCGCCTCGCGAGCCTGGAGGAGCACGACCGCTGGTTCGGCGCCCGTCTGGCGGCCGCCGCGCGCCACGGTGCCGCCACGGCGCTGGGGCCGAAACACACCTGGATCAAACTGGCCGCCATCGCCATTTGCGGGTTCGTGGCGTTCATGGTCCTGAAGGACGGCGAGTACCGGGTCGAGGCGCCGTTCGTCCTGGAGCCGGTCGAGCAGCAGGTCGTGCCGGCCCCGTTCGAGGGGTTCCTCCAGAGCGTCGGCGTTGAGCCGAACAGCATCGTGACGGCCGGCGAGACGGTGCTGGCGACGCTCGAGACGGCCGAACTGCGCCTCCAGTGGGCCTCGGCCAAGGCCGACCGCGCCATGTATCTGAAGCAGGCCGCGGCCGCGCGGCGGGCCTTCCAGACCGTGGAGGCCCAGATTGCCGAGGCCCAGGCCGAGAAGGTCAAGGCCCAGGTCGACCTGCTCGAGTACCAGATTGGGCGGGCGAAGATCGTCGCGCCCATCAGCGGTATCGTCGTCCGGGGCGACCTGAAACGGCAGATCGGCGCCCCCGTCAAGACGGGCGACGTGCTCTTCGAGGTGGCGCCGCTGGAGTCGCTCCGGGCCGAACTCGCCGTGCCCGAGGACGACGTGGCCGACCTCGAGGTGGGCCAGGAAGGCGAACTGGCCACCGCGTCGTTCCCCGAAGCGCGGTTCGGGTTCGTCGTCGAGCGCATCAACCCGGTGGCCGAGGTGGTGGAACAGCGGAACGTCTTCAAGGTCCGCGTGCGGCTGAAGGACGAGCGAGACCCGCGCATGAGGCCCGGCATGGAGGGCGTGGCCAAGGTCGACATCGGCCCGCGACGCTACGTCTGGATCTGGACCCGGCCGATCCTGCGGTGGGTCCGCATGAAGTTATGGCTATAGCCGTTCCGAGCGACGGCCGCCGGGGGGGGCGGTCACCGCTCGCCGACGCTCGCGGCTCGAACAAGGACACGCGCATGCCGGTCGATCGGCCCACCTTCAGCGAGTCGTGGTATCGCGTGTCGGCGCTGCGGCCGCGCCTGCGATCGACGCTTCAGACCCACCGGCAACACTACCGCGGGCAGATGTGGCACGTCATCCAGGACCCCTCGAACAACCAGTTCTTTCGGCTGAACGAGGCGGCCTACCGGTTCGTGGCCCTGCTCGACGGCCGCCGGACCGTCTCGGCGGTCTGGAACATCTGCAACGAGCAGTTGGGCGACAGCGCCCCCACCCAGGGCGAGGCCATCCAGTTGCTCGGCCAACTCTACACCTCGAACCTGCTGATGGGCGACATGCCCCCCGACGCCGAGGGACTCTTCCGGCGGTACAAGAAACGCGTCACCCGCGAGATCCAGGGCTACCTGACGAACCTGCTGTTCATCCGCATCCCGCTGATCGATCCCGACTGGTTCCTCGACCGTTTCGTGGGCCTCTTCGGGGCGGTCTTCAGTTGGTGGGGGCTGGTGGTGTGGGCGGCCCTGCTGGTGACGGGCGTTTACTTCATTGCCGACCGCACCGGCG
>DATKZB010000061.1:0-17047 GCA_035528235.1 Phycisphaerae bacterium | reverse complement strand
GTTGCCGGGCGTTCTGTTCCGCTACGCCGAGAACGCGTACCTGGCGGCCACGAAGGCGGCCGACGCGCCCGAGGCGGCCGCGAGGCAGGCCGAGGCCAACCGCCTCTTCGACGAAACGCTCAAGCGCTACGATCGCCTCATCAAGCAGTACCCCGAGTTCCCGCACGTCAACCTGGCCCGGCAGGCCATGGCCACGGTGCACTATCGCGTCGGTCAGTACCCGGAAGCCGCGGCGGTCCTGGGCGCGATCCCCGAGGCCGAGCGCCAGGGCCCGTTGGCCAAGGGCCCGTACCTGCTGGCCGACTGTGTGATTCGCGGCCTGCCGGCCGAGGCCGACGACGCGATCCAGGCGGCCCGGCTCATCGACCAGACCGAAACGGCCGTCAAACTGCTCGAAGCCTACGTCTCGTCGCAAGGCGAGAATCCGCAGACGGCCGACGCCATGCTGAAACTCGGCCACTGCTACCAACGCATCGCCGCCGTGCTGGCCGACCCGGCCGAGCGCCAGAAACGGCTCGCCCTGGCCAGGGGGGCTTACGACCGGGCCATGCCGCACACCGCCAAGGACCCCATCCGGCAGGCCGTGGCCGTCTTCGAGAGGGCCAAGTGCCTGGTGCTGCTGGGCGACTCCGGCACGGCCGCGAACGAGTTCGGGCGGTTCCAGGGCGACCCGCTCCGCGGCGCGCCCGTGGCGCCGCTGGCCCTCGCGCGCCTCTCGACGCTGCTGCGGGCGCGGGGCAAGGCCGCCGATGCCGTTAACGTCCTCGCCCAGGGCCGGGCCTTCCACGAGCCGAATCTGCTCAAGGACCCCGATCGCCGCGACTGGGTCCCGATGCTGCAGTACGAGCATGCCCTGGCGCTGAAGGAGTCCGGCAAGCGCGACGAGGCGCTGGCGCTGTTCGACGCGCTGGCCAAGCAGTTCGCCGACCGTCCGGAGGCGACCGACGCCGTGTGGCGCGCCGCCCAGTGTCGCCGCGAGGATCTGGCGGGCCAGTTGGATGCCGCCCGCCAGGCCGCCGCCAAGCCGGGCGCCAAGCCCGAGGAGGTCGCTGCGGCGACCCAGGCCATGCAGGCGGCCGTCGGCAAACTCCACCAGATCATCGCGCCGCTGAACGCCCAGGTCGAGGTGCTCCGCAAGAAGTCGCCCACGTCGGAGTCGCACCTGCGCATGCTCTACGAACTGGCCTGGTGTCACCGCGTGTTGGCCCAGGCCGAGACGGAGGCGGCCCGGCAGAAACTCGAGCGCGACGCCCTCGAGCGGGCCCGAGCCAAACTGGCCAAGAACCTGCCGGCCGGTGAGACGCTGCCGCCGCTGGCGGGGCCCGAGGTCCCGCTCTCGGCCGTTCCCGCCCAGCCGTCCGAGAAGACCGCCAGCTACCATTACGGCCGTCTCATCGCGGCGGCGCCGGAGTCTTCGCTGGCCATCCAGGCCCGGCTGGAGTTGGCCGAGATGGATGCCGAGCGCGGCAACAGCGACAGCGCCCTGGAACTGCTGGCCGACGCGCTGGCCAACAACCTGCCGGCGGAACTGGCGGAGCAGATCCGCCTGCGCCTGGCGGCCTCGTTCCTCGCCAGGGACGACGCCAAGTCGGCCCTCGCCCAGGCCGAAGCGGTCCAGAAGAACGCCAAGAGCCCGTTCGCGGCCGAGGCGCGGTACCTGGCGGGCGAGGCCTACGCCGGCCAGAAGAACTGGGCCAAGGCCATCGAGCAGTTGACGCCGTTCCGCGACCAGCCGCCGCTGCACAACGTCCGCGGCGTGAGCGACCGGGCCCTGCTGCGCCTCGGCTACGCCTATGCCCAGGCCGGCCAGTGGGGACCCAGCCGCCAGGCGCTCGAGATCCTCTGTCAGCGGTACGCGAACAGCCCGTGGGTCGAGGAGGCGCGTTACGGCGTCGGCTGGGCCATGCAGAACGTCAAGGAGTACGATGCCGCCGTCAACGTATACGTCCAGGTGACCCGCCACACGGCGGCCGAGGTGGCCGCCAGGGCCCAACTCCAGATCGGTCTGTGCCGGCTGGCGCAGAAACGGTACGACGAGGCCATCCAGGCCCTCCTCGTCGTGCCGCACACCTACGATTACCCCCAGTGGCACGCCCAGGCGTGGTGCGAGGCGGCCCAGGCCCATCTGGCGAAGAAAGAGACGGCCGAGGCGGCCAGCCTGCTCCAGCGCGTCGTCAAGGATTACCCGAAAAGCGAGTGGGCCGACGTGGCCCGCCAACGCCTGGCCCAGATCAAGCAGGGGACCGGATAGGATGACCCATCGCACCGAAAAGACGTGGCGGGCCGGTCGGCGGCGCCTCGGCGCGGCGGTGTTGATGCTCGCGCTGATGGTGCCGGGCCGCGCGGCCCTGGGGTACGTGGAGGCCGCCTACTCGCTGGGCCGGCTCGTCGCGGAGTCGTCCAACGTCGTCGTCCTGCGCGTCCAGGAGGTCGACAAGACGAAGAACCTCATCGTGTTCAGCAAGGTTCGCGACGTCAAGGGCACGCACAAGGGCGAGACCGTCAAGCACAACATCGGGAAGGGGGGCTTCCACCCGCGCGAGTGGCAGAACGTGATGACCTGGGCCGAGGTGGGCAAGACCGCCCTGTTCTTCCACAACGGCGGCGCCAGCGAGACGTGCATCGACGGGTACTGGTACCAGGCCTACGCGGGCGAGTGGTGGCAGTTGAGCCACGCCGAGCCGTACCTGCTGCGGACGTTCGCGGGTAAACCCGATAAACTCGCCACGGCGGTGGGCCAGATGCTCGCCGGCCAGGAGGTCGTCGTCCCGTGCATGATGGACGGCGACAAGAACGCCCTCCAGTTGCGCACGGCCAGGCTGCTGCGGATGAAGGCCAGCCTCAAGATTCTGGACCACGACCAGAAGCGCGACTTCGCCGGGTGGGGCGTCGAGGAGTTCCGCACCATCGCCGGCATGCCCGGCTTCACCCACTATGCCGCGCTCGACCGCGTCGGGCCCGGCGCCGCCGGCATCTCCTCGGCCGACCTCGATGGCGACGGCAAACCCGACGTCTGCCTCGTCGGCGCCGGCCGGGTGGTCCTCCTCCAGAACGGCGGCAACTCGCTCAACGAGGTGCCGCTCGGCCTTCCGGGTGGCGCCCGCGCCGCCGCCTGGGCCGACTACAACCGCGACGACAAGGTCGACCTGCTCCTGGCCACGCCCTTCGGCCCGAAACTCTTCACCAACGAGGGCGGGACGCTCAAGGACACCAGCGGCATCCTGCCGCAGCAGCCCTACTATAACCTCACGGCCGCCGCCTGGATCGACGCCGACGGCGACTCCTGGCCCGACATCCTGCTGGCCGACGGGTTCCGGGGCCTGCGGCTGTACCGCAATCGTGGCGAAGGGGCTGTCCACGCCGCCAAGTCGGGCCTCGGCTCGTGGTACGTCGCGGGCCCGTTCGACAACCCCGGCGGCAAGGGATTCGACACCGTCTACCCGCCCGAGCAGGGCGTGGACCTGGCCAAGCAGTACGTCGGCAGGGGCAACGCGAAGGTGGTCTGGAAAGAGGGCAAGTTCACCGACGGCCAGGTCAACAACCTCGCCCTCTTCGGGCCCGAGCACAACGAGAACGCCGTCGCCTACCTGTACCGCGAGTTGAACCTGGGCGGCGAGTGCGAACTGCCCGTCTCGATGGGCAGCGACGATACCCTCACCGTCTGGCTCAACGGCGAGAAACTCGTTGCCCAGAACACCCCCCGCTCGTGCGCGCCCGACCAGGCCGTCCTGAAACTCAAACTCAAGCCCGGCAAGAACACCCTTCTGCTGAAGGTGTGCCAGACCGTCGGCCAGTTCGCCTTCTACTTCGCCGCCAAAGAACCGGCGACCTCCGTGCCGCAAGGCTTCGACGACGTCTCCGACCAGGTCGGCTTGGGCGAGCGCGGCGTGGCCGGGGGCCTGAAGGGCGACCACCTGGCCACGGCCGACGTCGATGGCGACGGACGCTACGATTTCCTCTACAGTGCCGGCACCGGCGTGCTGGTGCGGAACACGCCCAAGGGGTTCGTTGCGGCCAAGGACTCGGGCATTTCCTACAGGTGCGGCCGCGTGGCCCCGGCCTTCGGCGACTTCAACGGCGACGGCCGCCCCGACCTCTTCGTGCCCCAGCAGGGCCGGTGCCTGCTCTTGCGGAACGACGGCAAGGGACGCTTCACCGACGTCACCGCCGGCTCGGGCGCGCTGGCCGAAGCGGTGGGCCGTGCCACCTGCGCCGTCTGGACCGATTTCGGCAACCGCGGACGCCTCGACCTCCTTGTGGGGTGCCTCAAGGGGCCCAACCGCTACTTCCGGGGCAACGGCGATGGCACCTTCGCCGACGCCACCGAGGAGATCGGTCTGTACCAGCGCATCTTCAACACGTGCGGCCTCTCAGCCATCGACATGAACAAGGACGGCGTGCTGGACCTCGTCCTGAACAACGAAGGCCAGGAATCGGCGGTCCTGCTCGGCAACCCCGCGCGGATCTCCTCCGGTGCCTCGCGCCGCCAGTAAAGGCCTCTCCGTGACGACCTACGCAACAAGACGACTCTTCGATCGCGGCCACCGGCCCGCCTGGCGGACGGCGGTGGGGGTCTGCGCGGCCCTCGTGCTGCTGGTGGCATGGGCCTCGGCCGGCGCCGCCGACTGGCCCACCGGCCGCGGCAATCCCGAGCGGACCGGCAACCTCGACGACCGGCCCGGCCCTGCCGCGCCCAAGGTCCTGTGGGTCTACAAGGCCCTGGAGCATTTCATCGCCTCCCCGGTGCCCGGCGCCGGTGCCCTGTACGTCTCGGGCCTGGGCACCTTCAACACGGGCAACTTCCACGGCCTGGCCTTGGCCGACACCGTGGCCGACCGGGTGCTCTGGACCAAGACGGCGCCGTACGTCACGCGGCCGGTGGTCTGCGCGCCGGCGGTGGCCGAGGGCCTGGTGGTCTTCGGCGACGGCATGCACCAGACCGACGGGGCCGTGCTGTACTGCCTCCGGGCCGACGGGGGCCGCCCCGTCTGGCAGTTGCCGGTGCCTGGCAAACTCGTCCATCTCGAAGGGTCGCCCACCATCGACAAGGGCCGCGTCTTCATCGGCGGCGGCGACGCCGGCGTCCTGTGTGTGGACCTGAAGCGCGTCGTCCTCGACGGCCAGGAGCAGGACCTGGCGGCCGTGAAGGCCCTGATGGACAAACGCTGGGCCGAACTCCTCGCCAAGTTCGACGAGGACCGGAAGAAGGACCCCACCTTCGCCGTCCCCCCGGGCGACGAGGCCCTGCCGAAACCCGCCCCCAAGGTCCTCTGGCAGAAGGGACAGGGCGCCTGGCACGTCGACGCCCCCGTGGCCGTCGTCGGCGACCGGGTACTCGTGGCATCGGCCTATCTCGATGAGGAAAAGATCGGAAAACGGGCCCTCCTGTGCCTCAACGCCGCCGATGGCAACGTCGTCTGGGAAGTGCCCCTGAAGATTAACCCCTGGGCCGGGCCGACCGTCGCGGGGAACCTCGTGCTGGTCGGTTGCAGCACCATCCGGTTCGACACGAAACGCATCCAGGACGCCCGCGGCGAGGTCGTGGCGGTCGACTTGGCCGGCGGCCAGGTCAAGTGGCGTAAGGACATCCCCGGCGGTGTCCTGGCGTCGGTGGCCGTGAAGAACGGCCTGGCCGTCTTCGCCGCCACCGATGGCAAGGTTCGCGCCTGCGACGCCGCCACCGGTGCCCCGAAGTGGGTCTACGACGGCGGAGCCGCCTTCTTCGCGGGGCCCGCCGTGGCCGGCGGCGTGGTCTACGCCGCCAACCTCAAGGCCGCGCTCCACGCCATCGGCCTGGCCGACGGCAAACGCCTCTGGACGCTCGACGTGGGCGGCCACCCGCATGTCCAGGCGCCCGGCATGATCTTCGCCTCGCCGGTCGTCCATGGCGGGCAGATCTATCTGGCCACCTGCAACCTCGAAGGCCGCAGCGTCGAGCAGCCGTGCGCGGTCGTGTGCCTCTCGGACAAGGCCGGCGCCGTACAGGTCGGGGGCGTCGCCGCCGTCGCGGTCGATAAGCAGAAGCGGACCGTGGCCGTTCCGTGCAAGGTCGCCCCGCGCCGGTTGCCGACCCTCAAGGATATCTATCCCCTGGAGGTCGTGGCCACGTATCCGTCGCCTCGCGGCCAGAAGGCCCACGAGACGGTCGTGACCTTCGACGTCCGGCCCACCGAGGTGCACCAGGCGCTGGAATCGCTTGGGCTGAAGCCGGGCAAACCCGCCCGGGGCGGAGAGGGGACCGCCAGCGGGCCCGAGGTGAGTATCTACCTGGAGTTCACGGGCATCACCGGCACGCGGCGCCGCATTCCCATCGAGAAGGTGCTCGTCGACGGCCGCACGGGCAAACCCATGCCGCCCCTGAAGTGGTACTTCACCGGGTCGGCCATGCGGCAGGTGGACCCCGACAAGCCCGACAAGGTCTACGGGGCCGACCTGGCCGGCACGCTCATCTCGCTGTTCCCGGTCACGGATGAGACCGTGTTCCAGACCAACCTGACCATGGAAGAAGAGCGGCTGCTGGGCCTCGAGACGAACAAGAACGTGCTGCCCGAAGAGGGCACGGTTGCGACGCTGATCATCGAGGTGAAATAGCGGGCCGCGCTGGAAACGTGAGTTAGACATGAACCGATTAGCATGGGAATCGCCCTGGCTGGTGGGCCTGGCGCTGCTGGCCGTCGCCGGCGGCGCGGTCCTGGCGGCCAAGCCCCGGCCGCGGCCGCCCGCCACCCTGGGCACGACCAACGCCGGGGCCGTCTCGGCGTCGGTCCCGTTGCCGGCCCTGGTGCGCGAACCGGCGTCCTCGCGGGCGTCGAGGCTGACGGCCTCGATCGTCAAGTCCTGGCTGCCGCCGGCCGACGTCCGCCGCGAGCCGCTCCCGCTGGCCGCGGCCCGGCAGCAGGCCGTCCCCGTGCGGCCGGACGCCGACGTGCCCGCCCTGGCCGACGCCTCGCCGTCCGGGGTGCCGGCCCGGCCGTTGCTGCCGGCCGGGTCCCTGGCCTGGGCCGAGTCGCCCGACGCCGGACGCATGCGGGGGTTGCCCTCGGAGGGCCTGCCTAACCCCGACGCCATCGACCCGGCCGGCGATCGGACGCTCGATCGGTCGTGGCGGGCGGTCCTGGTGCCGGTTTCGGGCTCGCGCCGCGACCCGGCGCCGGTGCTGCGGCTCGTGATTCCCGACCCGTTCGAACTCGAGGCTGCCGTCCGGATGGCGCAGCCGCCGCCCGACACCGACGCCCCCGTCTTCGTCCCCGACACTCCCGCCCGGCCGACGCTGCCGGTCAAGCCGTAAGGGCCTGTCTCCCATCTCGCTTGGCGCCCCCGGCCTCAGAGTCTATGATGGTTGCCCTGGACCTGGACGGCCTGTTCCTGCAACAGGCAGGCTGCCGACGGCGCGCCGGTGAATGGAGGGCGTTGCGCCAACGCCAAGGAGTGCCGGTCATGAGTAACGCTTCGCTCGGGACGGTCGTTGCCATGCTGGTCCTGGCGGTGGCAGGCCACCTGGCCGCGGCGGCGCCGGCTGAGGGGAACGCGGCCGACCGCGTGGCGCTTCGCCTCTTGCCCGAGAAGGTCGTCAACCGCGTCGACGAGAAGATCTACGGCCACTTCCTGGAGCACATCTACCACTCGGTCAACGGTGGGCTGTGGGGCGAGATGGTCTGGGGCCGCAGTTTCGAGGAGGGGCCCCGCGGCGGCAACTGGTCCGTCAAAGACGACTGCCTCGTGCAGAGGGACATGGGCACCAACATCCGCCTCCTCTTTGGCGACCCGGCCTGGACCGACTACGAGTTCACCCTCGAGGCCCGAAAGACCGGCGGCAACGAGGGGTTCCTCATCCTCTTCCGCGTCGCGGGTGACGACGACTTCTACTGGTGCAACCTCGGCGGATGGGGCAACAAGCGGCACGCCCTGGAGCGCGGCATCAAGGGCCAGGGCCGATGGGGCACCGTGGGGCCGGTCGTCGACGGGGCCATCGAGACGGACAAGTGGTACCGCGTCCGCGTCCGGTGCGAGGGCCGCCGCTTCCAGGTCTGGCTCGACGATAACCGGATCATCGACTTCACCGACGACCCGAAGGCCCACCTCGCGGGCCGCGTGGGCGTAGGCACGTGGAGCACCCAGGTCCAATACCGCCGCCTCAAGGTGACCGACCTGGGGGGCAAGGTCCTCCACGAGGGTCTGCCCCCGTCGCTGCGCAGGCCGACGGTCGCCAAGTGGTGGACGTCGTACGGCGACGGCCAGGTCGACCGGACCTCGGCCGACCCGCTCAACGGCGATTTCTGCCAGATGATTGCCGGCGACGGCGGCGAGACCGGCGTCCAGCAGACGCCCCTGTGCATCCGCAAGGGCGAGACGTATCGCGGGTCGCTGTGGGCGCGCGGCAGCGCCGCGGACGGGCTGGTCGTGCGGCTGCTGGACGGCGACAAGACGCTGGCCGAGTGCGCCGTGCCCAAGCCCGGCGAGGCGTGGCAGGACTGTCCCATCGTGTTGAAGCCCTCGCGGGGCGCCGACAACGCGACCCTCCGGGTGGGTTTGCGCGGCAAAGGGCGGGTCTGGGTCGACCAGGTGAGTCTGATGCCCGATGCGTGGCGGAAGGCCGGCGGGTTCCGGCCGGACCTCGTGAAGGCCGTGGCGGACCTGAGGCCCCCCGTCATCCGCTGGCCCGGCGGGTGCTTTGCGTCGCGGTACCGCTGGAAGGACGGCGTCGGGCCGCAGTCGAAGCGCGTCAAGTACCCCGCCAGCATCTGGGACGACCAGGACACCAACTCGTACGGCACCGACGAGTTTGTCGCCATGTGCCGCATGGTCGGCACCCAGCCGCTCATCGTCGTCAACATCGGCATGCACGAGCCGCGCGAGCAACGCGACGCCTACTGCCAGGAGGCCTGCGACTGGGTCGAGTACTGTAACGGGCCCGCCACGTCCCGGTGGGGGAAGGTCCGCGCCGCCAACGGTCATCCCGAGCCGTACGGCGTCAAGTACTGGGAGATCGATAACGAGGTCTGGGGCCTGAAACCGGACGATTACGTCCGCGTCGTCGAGCAGTTCGTGGCGGCCATGAAGAAGGTCGATCCCTCGATCATCGTGGCGGCGTGCGGCAGCGGTCAACTGGGCGGCGCCTGGGGAGCGGCCGACGCCGAGATCATCGCCCAGTGTGCCGAGCGGATCGATTACCTCAGCGTCCACCACTACGAGAACCCGGACCGGTTTGCCACGGGGCCCGCCGCTGCCGAGGCGTTCTGGCGCGGCCGGGCGGCCCTCATCGCCAAGTCGCGGAACCCGAAGGTCCGGCTCTACATCTCGGAATGGAACGCCCAGAGCACCGACTGGCGGACGGGCCTGTACGCGGGCGGCATCCTGAACGCGTTCGAGCGGTGCGGCGACGCGGTCGGCATGGCCGGGCCGGCCCTGTTCCTGCGGCACGCCTCGGCCGCCGCCTGGGACAACGCCTTCATCAACTTCGACCACCGGACGTGGTTCCCGGCGCCCAACTACGTGGTGATGAAACTGTGGCGCGATCACTACGCCCCGCAGCGCGTCGAACTCGAGGGCGACGCCGGCCCCCTGAACGCCGTGGCCACCCGGTCCGAGGACGGCGGGCGGCTGTACCTCAAGGTCGTCAACCCGGCCGACCGGCCGGTCGAGGTGGAACTCACCGTCGCCGACGGCTTCAAACCGGGCAAGGCCGCGATGCAACTCGTCGCGCCCGACGACCTGAAGGCCCGCAACACGCTCGAGGCGCCCCAGGCCATACGCCCGGTGGCGGCGAAGGTGGCCGAGAAGGGCCAGACCGTCACGTTCACACTGCCGCGATGGGCGGCCGCGGTTATAACGATTCCGAGGAAGTAGGGGAACGAGGGAGCACGCACGATGAGACATGGGCGAGTGTGGATGGCGGCGGGCATCCTGCTGGCGGCGGGGCACGCCGGGTGTGCCGGCCAGATCGGGCGCGATTACCCCGTCCGCCCCGTGCCGTTCACCGAGGTCCGCGTGACCGACGCGTTCTGGGCGCCGCGGATGGAGACGAACCGCAAGGTCTCGATCCCGTACGCCTTCAAGAAGTGCGAGGAGACCGGCCGCATCGACAACTTCGCGGTCGCCGGCCGCCTGAAGGAGGGGAAGTTCCAGGGCATCTATTTCAATGATTCCGATGTATACAAGGTCGTCGAGGGCGCGGCGTACGCCCTGAGCCTGGCGCCCGACCCGGCGCTCGATGCGTACGTCGACGACGTCATCGCCAAGATCGCCGCCGCCCAGGAGAAGGACGGGTACCTCTACACCGCCCGGACCCTCCAGAGCGCCGAGTACAAGCCGCCCGGCGGCACCGAGCGGTGGTCCGACATCGCCGGCGGCCACGAGTTGTACTGCGTCGGGCACCTGTACGAGGCGGCCGTCGCGCACTTCCAGGCCACCGGCAAACGCACGCTGCTCGACGTGGCCATCCGCAGCGCCGACCTCGTGTGCAGCGTGTTCGGCCCCGGCCGCAAGACCAACCCCCCCGGCCACGAGGAGATCGAGATCGGCCTCGGGAAACTCTACCGCGCCACCGGCGACGCGAAGTACCTGGCGATGGCGAAGTTCTTTCTGGACACGCGCGGCCGCGAAGACGGCCGCCGCCTCTACGGCCTCTACAGCCAGGACCACAAGCCGGTCCTCGAGCAGGACGAGGCCGTCGGCCACGCCGTCCGGGCCGGGTACCTGTACGCGGGCATGGCCGACATCGCCGCCCTCACCGGCGACGCGGCTTACGTCAAGGCCATCGACCGCATCTGGGACAACGTCGTCTCGAAGAAACTGTACGTCACGGGCGGCATCGGCGCGCGGGGCGGGGGCGAGGCCTTCGGCGAGAACTACGAGTTGCCCAACCGCAGCGCCTACTGCGAGACGTGCGCCGCTATCGCCAACGCCCTGTGGAACTACCGCATGTTCCTGCTGCACGCCGACGCCCGGTACCTCGACGTCGTGGAGCGCGTCATCTACAACGGGTTCCTCTCGGGCGTGGCGATGGAAGGCGACAAGTTCTTCTATCCGAACCCCCTGGAGTCGCACAGCGGCAACGCCCGCTCGCCCTGGTTCGGGTGCGCGTGCTGCCCGTCGAACGTCGTGCGGTTCGTGCCCTCGATACCCGGGTACGTCTACGCACACGCGGGCGACGTCCTGTACGTGAACCTCTTCATCGGCGGCACCGCCGCGGTCAAGATGGACCGCCGCACGGTCCGCCTGACCCAGGAGACGCGGTACCCGTGGGACGGCGCCGTCAAGATGACCGTCGAGCCCGACGAGCCGGGCGAGTTTACCCTCGCTGTGCGCATCCCCGGCTGGGCGCAGAACCGTCCCGTTCCGAGCGACCTGTATCGGTACGCCGACTCGAGCGACGCCAAGGCCACGCTGACCGTCAATGGCAAGGCCGCGGCGCTCGATCTCCAGAAGGGGTTCGCCCGCGTCCGCCGCCGGTGGCAGAAGGGCGACACCGTCGAACTGGTCCTGCCGATGCCGGTCCGGCGGGTCCTCGCGCACGAGAAGGTGGTGGACGACGCCGGCCGCATGGCTTTGGAGCGCGGCCCGATCGTGTTCTGCGCCGAGGGGCACGACAACCCGGACGGCCGCGTCCTGAACCTGATGGTGCCGGACGACGCGCCGCTGCGCAGCGAGTTCCGCAAGGACCTTTTGGGCGGCGTCGAGGTCATCCGCACCAAGGCCGTCTCGGTGGGTCGCCGCGAGGACGGCACGTCCGTGGCCGGTGCCGAGCAGGAACTGGTGGCCATTCCGTGCTACGCGTGGGCGCATCGGGGGCCGGCCGCGATGGCCGTGTGGCTGGCCCGCGACCTGGCGGCGGCCAAGCCGCTGCCCGGGCCGACCATCGCCCACACGAGCAAGGTCACCGTCTCGCGCGGGGGCGACGTCCGGGCCCTGACCGACCAACTCGAGCCGCGCAGTTCCATCGACCACTCGAACCCGTTCTTCCACTGGTGGCCTCGCAAGGGCACCGAGGAGTGGGTGCAGTACGATTTCAAGGAGCCCACGGTCGTCTCGTCGGTCGACGTGTACTGGTTCGACGACACCGGCATCGGCGAGTGCCGCCTGCCCGCGTCGTGGCGCCTCAAGGCGAAGGTGGACGGCCAGTGGCGCGACGTGTCGAACCCCGGCGGCTACGGCGTCGAGAAGGACAAGTACAACCGGACCTCGTTCCACCCGATCAAGGCCGAGGGTCTGCGTCTGGAGGTGCAACTGCCCGAGAAGTTCTCGGCCGGCATCCACGAGTGGCGCGTGAACGCGGTGCTCCCCGGCGCGAAACCGGCCGGCACGCCCGCGCCCAAGGAGAAAGCCGCCGACCCGGCCGCCGCCAAGGAAAAACCTGTCGCCAACCTCCTGCCCAACGCGTCGCTCGAGCAGCAGGAGGGCGGCCGGCCGGCCCAGTGGCGAACGCAAGTCTGGGGCGGCAAGGGAACCTTCGAGCACGCCTCCGTCGGCCGCACCGGCGGCCGTAGCGTCGGCATCGCCTCCCAGGAGGGGGCCGACATCAGTTGGGCTTGCACCGTGCCCGTCGAGCCGTACGCCACCTATCGGCTGTCGGGATGGATCAAGACCGACGGCGTCGCCGCCGGCACCGGCCGGGGCGCCCTGCTGAACGTCCACAACGTCCAGCCGGCTGCCACGGGGGTCGTCACGGGCACGCGCGACTGGACGCGGGTGGAGGTTGTCTTTGAAACGCGCGGCCAGGACGCCGTGCAGATCAATTGCCTGCTGGGCGGATGGGGCCTGTCCACCGGCAAGGCATGGTACGACGACCTGCGACTGGAGCAGGTCGGGGAGGCGAAAGACGTGAAACCGCACATCGCCATCGATGCCGCC
Organism: Phycisphaerae bacterium; assembly: GCA_035528235.1. GTDB lineage: Bacteria > Planctomycetota > Phycisphaerae > FEN-1346 > FEN-1346 > DATKZB01. The sequence goes on along the minus strand of DATKZB010000061.1, from coordinate 4,198 downwards.
AAGACGGGCGAGCCGATCTCGAAGTACATCTACGGCCAGTTCATCGAGCACCTGGGCCGGTGCATCTACGGCGGCATCTGGGCCGAAATGCTCGAGGACCGCAAGTTCTGGTATCCCGTCACCCCCAAGTACGACCCGTACGGCGAGGGCCGCCGACCGGCCAAGGACAACCCCGTGCCGGTGGTCAAGGCGTCGCCGTGGCAGATCATCGGGGCCGACGATGTGGTCCGGATGGTCAAGGAAGGGTCGTTCGTCGGCGAGCAGACGCCCCTCGTCGCCCTGGCCGGCGGCATCCGGCAGAACGATCTCGGCCTGGTCAAGGGCAAGGAGTACGTCGGCTACATCTGGCTGAAGGCGCAGGGCGGCGGCACCGCGGTCGAGGTGACCCTGCGCTGGGGCGAGGGCCCCGCCGCCGCCAAGACCGTCCCAATTGCCAACGTCGCGCAGGAGTACCAGCGGTACCCGTTCAAGTTCACCGCCGGCGCCGACACGACCACGGGCGCGCTGGAGGTCCGGGTGGCCAAGGGCGCGGCGTGCCTGGTGGGCACGGTGTCGCTGATGCCGGCCGACAACGTCCAGGGGATGCGGCGGGACACGCTGGCACTCCTCAAGGAACTCGACTCGCCGGTGTACCGGTGGCCGGGCGGGAACTTCGTGAGCGGTTACGACTGGAAAGACGGCATCGGTCCGCGCGACCGCCGCCCGCCGCGCAAGAACCCCGCCTGGACCGGCGTCGAGCACAACGACTTCGGCCTCGATGAGTTCATGACCTTTTGCCGCACGCTTGGCACCGAGCCCTACATCGCCGTCAACAGCGGCCTGGGCGACGCCACCAGCGCCGTCGAGGAACTCCAGTACGCCAACGCCCCCGCCGACACGCCCATGGGGCAACTGAGGGCCGGGAACGGGCATCCCGAGCCGTACAAGGTCCGGTTCTGGGGCATCGGCAACGAGATGTACGGCGGCTGGCAACTGGGCCACATGCCCCTCGAGAAGTACACCCAGAAACACAACGAGTTCGCCAAGGCGCTGCGGGCCGTCGACCCGTCGGCCCAGCTGGTGGCCGTCGGCGACGCCGGCCCGTGGAGCGAGGGCATGATGAAGAACTGCGCCGACCACATGGACCTCATCAGCGAGCATTTCTACTGCGGCGAGAAGCCCGGCCTGGCCAGCCACGTCCGCCAGATTCCCGACGCCATCCTCCGCAAGGCCGAGGCCCATCGCCGGTATCGGCGCGAGTTTGAGTCCCTCAAGGGCAAGGACATCCGCATCGCCCTGGACGAGTGGAACTTCTGGTACGGCCCGCACGTCTTCGGCGAACTGGGCACCCGGTACTTCCTGAAAGACGCCCTGGGCATCGCGGCCGGCCTCAACGAGTACGCCCGGCAGAGCGATCTGTTCTTCATGGCCAACTACGCCCAGACGGTCAACGTCATCGGGTGCATCAAGACCACGAAGACCGCCGCGGCCTTCGACCCGACGGGCCTGGTGCTGACACTCTACCGCCGGCACTTCGGCGTCCTGCCTGTCGCCACCGAGACGAGCCCGCTCCTTGACGCCCAGGCCGCCTGGACGGCCGACCGCAAGACCCTGACGGTGGCGGTCGTCAACCCGACGACCAAGGCGCTCGACATCCCGCTCAAGATATCGGGGGCGAAACTCTCCGGCCAGGGCACCCGCTGGCAGATCGCCGGCGACGATCCCCAGGCGTACAACGAACCGGGCGAGCCGCCGCGCGTCGTCATCGACGAGGCGGCCGTCAAGGGCGTCTCCGACAAACTCTCCGTTGCGCCGTGCAGCGTGACGCTCTTTGCGCTGAAGGTGGAATAGGCCGGCGGTTTCGCTGTTCACGCGAGGCGCCGGATGATATGATGTCCGCCGCGACGTGGCGAACCGTCGCGGTCCTGCGGCACCCCAAATAAGGAGCCGAACATGCAGCGCACTACCGGCTGGTGGACGACGGGTATCCTGTGCCTGGCGATGGCGGCCTGCGGCGTCCTGACGGCGTCCTGCGACCAGGGAGGCACCGACGAGCAGCCTGCCGGCGGCAAGGCGGCGGCAGGCAAGAAGGTCGTCGTCGGCTTCTCGCAGATCGGGGCCGAGAGCGCCTGGCGGACGGCCAACACCGAGTCGATCAAGACCGAGGCGGCCAAGCGCGGCATCGACCTGCGGTTCGCCGACGCCCAGCAGAAGCAGGAGAACCAGATCAAGGCCCTGCGGTCGTTCATCGCCCAGGGCGTCGACGTCATCGCCTTCTCGCCCGTCGTCGAGACCGGATGGGAGCCGGTCCTGCGCGAAATCAAGAAGGCCAACATCCCCGTGGTGCTCTCAGACCGGGCGGTCGATGTGACCGACGACTCGCTCTACGTCACGTTCATCGGGTCAGACTTCGTCGAGGAAGGCCGCCGGGCCGCCAACTGGCTCGTCAAGGCCAGCGGCGGCAAGGCCCTGATTGCCGAACTCCAGGGCACCCCCGGGTCGGCCCCTGCCATCGACCGCAAGAAGGGCTTCGAGGAAGTCATTGCCGCGCACCCCGACATGAAGATCATCAAGTCGCAGACCGGCGACTTTACCCGGGCCAAGGGCAAGGAAGTCATGGAGTCGTTCCTGAAGAGCCCCGAGGGCAAGCAGATTACCGCCCTGTTCGCCCATAACGACGACATGGCCCTGGGCGCCATCCAGGCCATGGAAGAGGCCGGCGTGAAGCCCGGCAAGGACATGCTCATCGTCTCGATCGACGCCGTCCGCGGGGCCTTCGAGGCCATGGTCGCGGGCAAACTCAATTGCACGGTCGAGTGCAACCCGCTCATCGGCCCGCAACTGTTCGACGCCGTCGAGGCCCTCATGGCCGGCAAGAGCGTCGCCAAGCGGGTCGTTATCAACGAGAGCGTGTACGAGCAGGCCCAGGCCGCCGAGGTCATCAAGACCCGCAAGTACTAATGCCCCGCGGGGGTGCCGATGCCGATGGAAGAAGCCGGGCAGAGCGTCCTCCTGGAGATGCGCGGCATCGGTAAGCGGTTCCCCGGTGTCCAGGCGCTGGACGCGGTGGACTTCACGGTGCGCCGCGGCCAGGTCCACGCCCTCATAGGCGAGAACGGCGCCGGCAAGAGTACCCTCATCAAGACCCTGACGGGCGCGTACCGGCGCGACACCGGCACCATCCACCTCGACGGCCGGCCCATCGACCCCCGCACGCCCAAGGACGCCGAGACGCTGGGCATCAGCACCGTCTACCAGGAGGTGAACCTGATTCCGCACCTCTCGGTGGCCGAGAACATCTGCCTGGGCCGACAGCCCACGCGGTTTGGGGCCATCCGCTGGCGGGCCATCGCGCGGCGTGCGGTCGAGGCGCTGGCGAGGCTGGAACTCGAGCTCGACGTTTCGCGGCAACTCTCGTCGTGCTCCATCGCCATCCAGCAGATGGTGGCCATCGCGCGGGCGCTCGACATCTCGGCCAAACTGCTCATCCTCGACGAGCCCACCTCGAGCCTCGACGAGAAGGAGGTCGCCGAACTCTTCAGCGTCGTCCGCCGCCTGCGCGACCAGGGCCTCGGCATCGTTTTCATCACCCACTTCCTCGACCAGGTGTACGATGTCTCGGACCGCGTGACGGTGCTGCGCGACGGGCGGCTGGTGGGCGAGTACGAGACGGCCGGCCTGCCTCGCGTCGAACTCGTCAGCCGCATGATCGGCAAGGAGATTACGCAGGTCGAGGCCGCGCGGCCCGATCGCTTGCCGGGGGCGGCCGGCGGGGCCCGGGAGGCCTTCGCCGAGGTGCGCGGCCTTGGCCGCAAGGGCTCCATCGCGCCCATCGACATGACCTTCACGCCGGGCGAGGCGGTGGGGCTGGCGGGGCTGCTCGGCTCCGGCCGCACCGAGACGGCGCGCCTCTTGTTCGGCATCGACCGGGCCGAGACGGGCGAGGTCCGCGTCGGCGGCCGCAAGGTGGCGCTGACGTCCCCGCGGCGGGCCATTCGGCTGGGGTTCGGGTTCACTCCCGAGGACCGCAGGGTGGAGGGAATCATCCCGAACCTGTCGGTCCGCGAGAACATCGTGCTGGCCCTCCAGGCGGGTCGCGGCATCTGGCGGCCCCTGTCGCGGAAACGCCAGGCCGAGATCGCCCAGCAGTTCATCCGGGCCCTGGGTATCAAGACCCCCAGCGCCGAGCAGGTGGCGGCGAACCTGAGCGGCGGCAACC
>DATKZB010000060.1:0-7594 GCA_035528235.1 Phycisphaerae bacterium | reverse complement strand
GCCAGGCGAACGCTCAAGACCACGCCCAAAAATGACGATGAGATCGTATAGCGAGCCACGGCCCGGCCTCCGGTGCGAGTCGCTTCGCAACGATCTCATCGGCATGCCGGGCCGGCTCGCTTTCATCTTCCTTGCTTCCCCAATCCGCCCGCGGTATCCTCAAAACCTGCGAAAGGCCAGTACTGTAGTATCAGGGACCCGCTGGGCGGGTTCAGTGTTTACGGCCGGAGTGATGGGGCTTGGCGGCAGCCATAGAGCCCCAGGCCCACACGCCGACGAGTCGAGGAGGCGGTCATGAAGGGGAAGCGCTGGGAGTCTGCCCGCTTTCCCTCGTTCGAGCCGCTCGAGCCGCGGCTCCTGCTCGACGCCGCCCCCATCATCACGGAGTTCCTGGCCGACAACAGCGTGCCGTGGAATCCCGCGGACCCCAGTTCCGACTGGGACTGGATCGAGATCTACAACCCCACGGTCTCGACCATTGACCTGGCCGGCTGGCACCTGACCGACGACCCCGACGACCTCACGCAGTGGACCTTCCCCGACTACTCGCTGGCGCCCGGCGCCTATCTTGTGGTGTTCGCCTCGGGCCTGGACCGGACGGACCCGGCCCAGGAACTGCACACGAATTTCGGCCTCAGCAAGGACGGCGAGTACCTGGCCCTGGTGAGACCCCGCGCATGGGAAGTGGACATCGTCTCGGAGTTCGATTTCGCCGAGCAACTGGAGGACGTCTCGTACGGCGTGCTGTACGACGTCCAGGGCCAGACCGAACTGGTCGCCAAGGGCGATGCCGCCACGTACCGCGTCCCGTCGGGCGATGCGCTGGGCCTCTCGTGGATCGAGGACACCTTCAACGACGACCTGTGGACCGTCGGGACGACCGGCCTGGGGTATGGCCTGGGCGTGCCCGACGGCACGATCACGCTCGTGCCGAAACAGTCGGTGTGGCGGTACCTGGACAACGGCTCGAACCAGGGCACCGGGTGGCGGCTGTCGGGCTTCAACGACAGCGCGTGGGTGAGCGGCCCGGCCGAACTCGGCTATGGCGACGGCGGCGAGGCGACCGTCGTCAGTTTCGGTCCCGACGGCGGCAACAAGTACATCACCACGTATTTCCGGTGCACGTTCAACGTCGAGCACGCCTGGCAGGTGAGCGAACTGACGCTGAACCTGCTGCGCGACGACGGGGCCGTCATCTACCTGAACGGCCAGGAGATCCGCCGCGACAACATGCCCGAGGGGGCCGTCGACTACCGGACCCCCGGCAGCCCCAACGTGGGCGGGGGCGACGAATGGACGTTCTTCACGAAGACCATCGACCCCGCGGGCCGGCTGGTCGACGGCACGAACGTCCTGGCGGTCGAGGTTCACCAGTCGTCGGGCGGCAGCAGCGACGTCAGTTTCGACCTGGAAGTCATCGCCACGACCAGCACCGCGGGCCTGCTGGAGACCGACGTCGAGGCCGCCATGCAGGGCGTCAACGCCTCGCTCTACGTCCGCATCCCGTTCACGGTGAACGACCCGTTGGCGTTCTCGCAACTGTACCTTCGGACCGCCTACGAAGACGGGTACGTGGCGTACCTGAACGGCGAGCCGGTGGCGGTGGCCAACGCGTCGCCGGACTCGGAGTGGAACTCGGCCGCCCTGACGAATCGGCCGATGGAGGAGGCCGTCGGGTTCCAGGGCATCGACCTGAGCGATCACCTGGGCCTGCTGCACGCCGGCGACAACATCCTGGCCATCCACGCCATGAACGACGCGGCGGCCGACGAGACCTTCCTCATCGTGCCGGAACTGGTGGCCCTGAGTTCGATCAGCGTCCAGGAACAGTACTTCCTGACGCCCACGCCGCTGGCCGAGAACATCCCCGGCGTGCTGGGCGTCGTGGCCGACACCCAGTTCAGCCACCGGCGCGGCTTCTACGACGCCCCGTTTGCGGTCACGATTACCACCGACACCGCGGGCGCCGAGATCCGCTACACGACCGACGGCAGCGCCCCCACGCCGACCACCGGCACCCGGTACACCGGTCCGGTCTCCATCACGACGACGACCGCGCTGCGGGCCATGGCGTACAAGCCGGGGTACCTGCCGACGAATGTCGACACCCAGACGTACCTCTTCCTCCAGGACGTCATCCAGCAGCCCATCGCCCCGGCGGGGTTCCCCACCTCGTGGAATGGCGAACCGGCCGACTACGAGATGGACCCCGACATCGTCAACAACCCGCTCTACAGCGCCACGCTCATCGACGACCTGAAGGCTATCCCGACGATGTCGCTCGTGATGAACGTGGCCGACGTCTTCGGCCCCAGCGGCATCTACGCCAACCCCGGCGCCGAGGGGGTCGGCTGGGAGCGGGCCGGGTCCATCGAAATGTTCTACCCCGAGGGCTACGCGGCCCCGGACGACGGGTTCCAGGTCGATTGCGGCGTGCGGATATACGGCGGCGTGGGCCGCAATGCCAACTTCAAGAAGCACGCCTTCCGCCTCCTGTTCAAGGGCGCGTACGGGCCCACGAAACTCGAGTACCCGCTCTTCGGCGAGGACGCGACCGACGCGTTCGACACCCTCGTCCTCCGCCACAACTTTAACGACGGGTACGTCTGCGGCGGCGCTGCCCAGTACATCCGCGACGAGTACGTGCGGCAACTCCAGTTGGCCCTGGGCCAGCCGTCCGGCCACGGCACGTTCGTCCACCTCTACGTCAACGGCCTGTACTGGGGCCTGTACAACCCGGTCGAGCGGCCCGACCAGTCGTTCGGCGCCACCTACTTCGGCGGCGACAAAGACGACTGGGATGCCATCAACGCCGGCGAGGCCACCGGCGAGAGCGACTTGACCGAGTGGGGCCAGATGCTCAACCTGTGCCGCCAGGGCTTGACCACCTCGGAACAGTATCAGCGGCTCCAGGGCAACAACCCCGACGGCACCGACAACCCCGCCTATCCCAACTACCTCGACGTCGAGAACTACATCGTCTACATGCTCGTCAACTTCTTCACCGGCAACAGCGACTGGCCCGGCCACAACTGGTACGCCTCCCGCGAGGAGGACCCCGGCGGCACGGACTTTACGCTGCTCGTCGCCGCCACCTACGAGGCCGCCAACGCCGCGCCGGCCATCGGCCCGCTGGTCATCAACGAAATCATGTACCACCCGGCCGAAAGCGAGCCGGGCAGCCCCTACGGCGACGAGGACTTCGAGTTCATCGAACTCTACAACCGGTCCGGCGCGCCGGTGGACCTGACGCGGTACTATCTGGGCGACGGCGTCGGGTTTACCTTCGGCTGGATGGACGCCGACAGTTTCGGCCACGAACTCTGGACCCTCCAGGCCGGTGCCACGGCCGCCTGGCAGGCCGACCTTGCGGCCGGCGATTACCAGGTCCTCGTGCGATGGGACCTCGTGGACGGCCAGGGCAACCCCCGCCACCTCGACGACCAGGCCCAATACGAAATCCAGCACACCGGCGGGCCGACCGTCGTCGTGGTCAACCAGAACATCAACCCGTCGGGCTGGGTGTCGCTCGGCACCTTCGCCTTCGGCGCCGGCCCGGCCTCGGTGACGCTCGCGCGCGGCACCGACGACCCCGACCGGTGGACCATCGCCGACCAGGTCCGGTTCGTCGGCCCCACGACCGTTGTGGTCGACGACGATACGCCCGGCGGCTTCACGACGACCGGCTGCACCCTGACCACCATCGGCCCGGGCGAGTACGTCGTGGTCGTCAAGAACGCGCAGGCCTTCGCCACCCGCTACGTAACGGCGGGCATGACCATTGCCGGCGAGTTCTCCGGCAACCTCGCCAACGGCGGCGACAAGGTCAAACTCCTGGCCGCCACCGACGCCGAACCCACCGGCTATGTGCCGTATTACCTGAGCGACTACGTCCAATACAACGACACCGGCCTCTGGCCCCAGGAACCCGACGGCACGGGCTTCTCGCTCAGCCGGCTCGACTCAGGCGCGTACGCCAACGACGCCGGCAACTGGGCGTCGGGGGCCTCCGGCGGCACGCCGGGCATTCTGAACGATTACCTCGACACGACGCCGCCCACCGTCCCCGCCAACGTGGCCGCCCAGATCGTGGTCGTCCCCACGGCCCGCATCGAGTTGACCTGGCAGGCGTCGGCCGACCCCCAGACCTGGGTCGACCACTACGTCGTCTACCGCGACGACACCCCCATCGGCACGTCGGCGACGCCGGCCTGGACCGACTCCGCCGTCGTCTCCGCCATACCCTATTCGTACCGCGTGTCGGCCGTCAACCGCGACGGGTATGCGAGCGCCCTGTCGACCGCGTTGGTCGTCGCCATTCCCGGCATCACGTCGATTACGGCGCCCCAGGACACGACCGTCAAGGTCGTCTTCTCCGAGCCGCTCGTTCCGGCCTCCGCCCAGCAGACGGCCAACTACCACTTCGACAACGCCACGGTCAGTGCGGCCGTCCTCGCCCCCGACGGCGTCACGGTGACCCTGACGACGTCCGAACTCCAGTCGAGCACCGGTTACTCGCTGACCGTGAACAACGTGGCCACGCTGTCGGGCCGGCCGATGCCGCCGAACCTCCAGGTCTCGTTCGTCTACTCGCCGCACGGCGCCGGGTACATTTTGCGGGAGTGGTGGCTGGGCATCGGCGGCGGCGCCATCTCGGACCTGACGTCGAACCCCAATTACCCGAACAACCCCTCCGGCAGCGCCCAGCCGACGATCTTCGAGTCGCCCTCGGGTTTCGACGACAACTACGGGACGCGGATGCGGGGGTACGTCCATCCGCCCGTCACCGGCGACTACATCTTCTGGATCGCCACCGACGATAACGGTCAACTGTTCCTCTCGACCGACCGCGACCCCGCCAACAAGGTGCTCATCGCCTCGGTGCCCGGCTGGACCGGCGTGCGCCAGTGGAACGTTTTCGCGGAGCAGCAGTCGGTGCTCATCCACCTCGAGGCCGGCCGCCAGTATTACATCGAGGCCCTCCAGAAAGAGGGCGGCGGCGGCGACAACCTGGCCGTCGGCTGGAAGATGCCCGGCGAGGCCGTCTTCAGCGGACTGCCCATCGACGGCCTCCACCTCTCGCCCTACGTCGATGAGGCCACCGCCCGGGTCGACATCCTGGCCACCGACCCTAACGCCGCCGAGGAAGGCCCCAACTCCGGCATGTTCACCGTCAGCCGCACGGGGCCCACCGACCAGGCCCTGACGGTCTACTACACGGCCGGCGGCACCGCCAAGGCCGCCGACTACACCCAGACCCTCTCCGGCCAGGTCACCATCCCCGCCGGGGCTGCCTCCACCACCATCCCCGTCACGCCCGTCGACGACGTCAACGCCGAGGGCGACGAGACCGTCATCCTGACCCTCGCCAGCCACCTGACCTACGTCATCGGCGCGGCCGGCGCCACCGTCACCATCGTCGACAACGACGGCGCCCCGCCCGAGGCCACCGTCCGCATCGAGGCCACCGACCCCGCCGCGGCCGAGGACGGGGCCGACACGGGCGATTTCACCGTCAGCCGCTCCGGCGACACCGGAGAGGCCCTCACGGTCTACTACACGGTGGGCGGCACGGCCGACGGTGCCGACTACGGGCCGGCCCTCTCGGGCCAGGTCGTCCTGCCGGTGGGCGCGGCGTCGGTGGCCATCGTCGTCACGCCCGTCGACGAGCCGGACGACGAGTCCAACGAGACGATTATCCTGACGCTCACGGAGAACCCGGCCTACCTGGTCGATCCGACCGCCGACGCCGCCACGGTCACCATCGTCGACGACGACGCCCCGCCGACGGTGGGCATCGAGGCCACCGACCCGGCCGCCGACGAGGAGGGGCTCGGCCCGGCCGTGTTCACGGTCACGCGCGTCGGCAGCACCGACGGGCCGCTGACGGTCTACTACGGCTTGGGCGGCACCGCCTCGGCCGCCGACTACACGCCCGTCCTGCCGGGCCAGGTCGAAATCCTGGCCGGCGAGGCGTCGGCCACCATCACCATCATTCCGGTCGACGACCCGACCGACGAACCCGTCGAGAGCCTCGTCCTGACCCTCCTGGCCGAGCCGGTCGAGGCGGCGAATGCCAAGGTGACGCTGGCAAGCGGCACGGCTGCCACGAAGCTCTCCCTCGACAGCGAAGGCCGCGGGATCATCGCCGAGTTTGCCGCGCCTCTGGCGGCGAAGGAAACCCTGGCGGTGACCGGCGTGACCGACGCTGCCCAGGCCCCCAACGAGATGGCGGCGACGAAGACGCAGGTCGTCCTGCCCGCGTGGCCGAGCAATCGTACCGGCGTGTCCTATCTGTGGAAGAACGCGCGGACGCGCAACGTGATCTTCGACGAGCAAATCGGGCTTCCGATCACCACCTCGCTCAGCGGCTGGATGGCTCATCACCCCCCGATGCCGGCGCGCTTCAATCGCTTCGGAGCCGTCTTGGCTACGGGCGACATGGCGTTCGAACTCAGCCCCGGCTCCCCTGACCGCATCATGCGGGGCATCCACAAGACAAAACAGTTCAGCTTCGAGATCGTGGTGGCGTCCGCCGATCTCGCGCAGACCAAGGGCGACGACGACAAACCCATCGCCATCGTTGACTGGGGCTATGGCTGGCGGAACGGCATCTTCTGGCTGTTCCAGGAGAAGAACCAGCTGCAGGTCGGCCTCTCCAAGTCGTGGGGCGATCCGAAGCCGGAGGTGTTTGAGATGGCCACGCTGCCCGACACCAGGCCCCACCACGTGATCGTGAGTTGGGCTGAAAAGCGGCTCGCGTTCTACCTCGACGGCAAGAAGGTGAAGGAGATCGATCCCTCGCCGGCTCAACTCCTCATTTTCACGCCCCCGATGCGTTTTGCGGAGAACGCCTGGCGCGGCCAGTTCGAGTACCTCGCCTTCTACAATCGCTTCATCGAAGAAGATGAGGCGGCGAAGAACGCGGCGGCCGTGGCCGCGGACCTGGCCAAGCGCACCACGCTCCCGCGGATCGAGGTGCAGGCCAAGCTGGTGGCGAAATCGAAGCTGCCGGATCCCGGGCAGATGGCGCCGTACCGCAACGCGCTCGTGGTGAACGAATACGAGGTGGAGAAGGTGCTGAAAGGCACGTATGCCGACAAGACCATTCGTGTGGTGCAGTGGGGCATGCTCGACCTGAAGCCGACCCCGCTGGCGGCGCAGGAGCCGGGCACGAGCGTGAAGCTGGTGCTGGAAACGTTTATCGATCACGACGAGCTGGTGCCCGAGCCGATCTCAGACACGCTCAAGGAAGATTTCGACCTGAAGCTCTACACCGATGTGAACCTTTGAAAGAGAGGATACGCTTATGCCAGGAAAACCGTTGGATCCCGTACGCCGAATGCGCTGGTTCAAGGAGGCGCGCTTCGGGATGTTCGTGCATTGGGGTCTTTACTCACTGATCGGACGGCACGAATGGGTGATGAATACCGAACACATGGCGATCAACGAGTATGAGAAACTGGCGAAGCAATGGCGACCGCGCCCAGACGCCCCCCGCGAGTGGGCCCGGCTGGCCAGAAACGCCGGAATGCGTTACATGGTTCTGACCGCAAAACACCATGACGGGTTCTGCCTGTTCGACTCGGAGCTG
>DATKZB010000059.1:0-11241 GCA_035528235.1 Phycisphaerae bacterium | reverse complement strand
TTCATCCCGCCTGGCGGCCTTCCTAGGCCGCCAGGAACACGCTTCAGGCCCGATCGCGGCGGCCTGGGAAGGCCGCCGCGCGACAAGTGGGGTTGTAGGACTATCCCGTCACTTGTTGTGCGCGAAGTACTCCCGCACCAGGGCCTGCATGAGTTCGTCGCGGCGGTCGTACAGGCGTTTGAGTTTACGTTTCTTGTGGTTGGCCAGGGCGTGGTGCGTGATGATGGGCAGGGCCAGGGTGGTATCGGTGTAGCAGACGACGGCGTCGGGCAGCCGGCTGGGGTCGATCTTGCCCCAACTGACGGCCTCGTGGGGCGTGGCGCCCGACAGGCCGCCGGTGTCGGGCCGGGCGTCGGTGACCTGGAAGAAGTAGTCCTGGCCGACCTCCTTGATGCGCAGGATTTCCTGGATCTGCGGCTCGGTCTGGAGCATGAAGTTCTTCGGGCTTCCGCCGCCCATCAGCATGACGGCGCTCTTGCCGCCGGACCGCTTGGCGCCCAGGACGTAACTGGTGGTCTCGTTCACGTCGATGGACGGATTGATGCGGAGTTTGTTGCCGCGCAACTCGACCCCGGCCGCGTTCATGCCGATGGTCGAGTCGCCCGGGCTCGACGTGTACACCGGCACGCCGCACCGGTACGCGGCAGCCAGGATCGAGACGTCCTTCAACTTGCTCTTGCGTTCCCACTCGGCCGCGCGCCGGCCCAGGAGGTGATGGAGTTCGGCGGTGCCCATCTCCTTCTGGAACTCCGGCTGCACGAGCATGCCGCGAAGGATCTCGTCGGTGGCCATCAGGCAGTCGGCGTACCCGAGCAGGACGTCGTAGATGCGGACGACGTCGTTCTGGCGCAGGTCGGCATCGTCCACCAGGTGGCTGCCCACGTGCAGCGGCAGGTTGAAGGCGAAGTGCAGGTCGTGGTACAGGTTGGCGCCGGTGGCGACGATCCAGTCGACGAAACCGGCCTTGATGAGCGGGACGATGCACGAGCATCCCAGGCCGGCGGGCGTCAGGGCACCCGCCAGGCTCATGCCTACGGTGACGTCGGGTTCGAGCATGCGGTTGGTGTAGAGGTCGCAGCCCTCGCGCAGCCGCGCGGCGTTGTAGGCCAGGAAGGTCTCTGCCATCAGCCGGCTGAGCGATTCGCGGCCGGTCAGGCCGGGCGGCAGAATGCGTTTGCCCGAGAGGTAACGCGACTTGTTCGGGCACTTCTTCTTGCGGAGCCAGTCCGGCACTTCGGACCGGTTCGGGCGGGCGCGATGCGATCGTTTCATGGTTCGTTCCTCACTGAGACGGTCCCGGGTTCTACGGGACCATGACCACCTTGGCCGGCGGCAACCCGTTGAAATGGGTGGCGCTGGCGACACTGTACGCGCCGATGTTCTGGACGTAAACGATGTCGCCCATTTCCAGTTCGGGCAGTTCTTCGCCGCGGGCGATGATGTCGAGGCTGTCGCACGTCGGCCCGGCCAGCGTCGAAAGGCGCGTCGGCCCGTTGCGCAGCACCTTGAACTCGTACTTGGCGTGGTCGAACACCAACCCGCTCAGGGCCCCGTACACGCCGTCGTCCAGGTAATACCAGTGTTTGTTCTCGCGGATGGCCTTGCCGACGACCCGCATGGCGAGGGTGGCGGCCGGCCCGACGAGAAAGCGACCGGGCTCGGCGATGATCCGCAGGTTGGGGTCGAACAGCCGGTCGATCTCGCGCGAGATGATCGACGCGGTCTCCTCGAACGGGTCGGCCTCGCCGTCGAAATGCCGGATGGGGAACCCGCCGCCGATGTCGACGATCTCAATGGGGATCTGCTTCAACTGGGCGTCGCGGACGATGATGGCCGCCATTTCGAGCGCGTCGATGTAGTTCTCGGCCCGCATGCACTGGCTGCCGACGTGAAAACTGACCCCGGCGGGCCTCAGGCCCAGCCGATGGGCCTTGATCAGAAACTCGGTGGCGTCGGCCGGGTTCACGCCGAACTTCAGCGACAACTCGACGAGCGAGCCGACGTTTGGCACCTTGATGCGGACCACGACCCGCGCCCCCGGCGCGAGGTCGGCAATCTTGTCGAGTTCGTACTCGCTGTCGTACGTCATCAGGTCCACGCCGCGCGCCGCGGCGGCCCGGATGGCCGCGGGCGGCTTGATCGTGTTGGCGAAGATGATGTCCGACGCCGGGGCCCCCGCTGCCAGCGCTGCCTCCAACTCGGCCAGCGACGCCACGTCGAAACCGGCACCGGCGGCCCTCAGCGTCTTCAGGATGTCGGGGTGCGAGTTCGCCTTGACGGCGTAGAACGGCTCGACGCGGGGCATCGCCTGCCGGAACCGGTCCAGTTGAGCCCGCAGCGCCGACCGGCTGATGGCGCACAGCGGCGTGCCGTGTCGGCGGACGAGATTCTTCAAGCGACGTTGCGTCCTGGTCAGCGACTTCGTCACGGGATGGCGACCTCTGCACAGATACCCGACTTCCGTGCCGCCCGATCGCGGGACCGGCGAGGCGTCACTGTACCGGCCTGGCGCGGATTCTGCAAGGACCTCGGCGCCGGGCGTGTATAATCGGAACCGGTTAGACCGGCAACGCTACGTCGCCACCTCGTGCCGCCTGGCGGCCTTCCTAGGCCGCCAGGAACATGCGTTAGGCTCGGTCGCGGCGGCCCGCCCAAGGCGGGCAGGCTCTGGGAAGGCCGCCGCGCACGGTGGCGCGGAGTTGACAAAGCAGCGTTACTGCGGGGGCGCAAAACGGCTGGAGGTGCCATGATCTTCGCGCGAGATAGCGAGGCGATTCGCTGGGCCAACGAGACGGTCGGGTTGTCGTGGAGCGGACGCGCCCGGCGGGTCGTCGAGGCGGCACACGCCGTGGGCCTGTTCGAGCGGCTCGGCAAGGCGCCCGCCGCCGTCGGCGACCTGGCCCGCGACCTGGCGCTGGATGCCGAGATGGTCGAGAAGGTCCTCATCGTCCTGGCCGCCATGGGGCTGGCCGGCCGCCGCGGTCGCCACTGGCTGCTCTCGCCGAAGGCGGAGGCCACCCTTGTGCCGGAGGCGCCGCTGTACCAGGGCAACACCCTGGCGCACAGCGCCCAGGTCTGGTCGCGGTGGAACAACCTGGAGTTCGCCCTGCGCGGGCAGCCGGGCGGCTGGGTCTTCTCGGAGGCGGCCGAGCAGGGCTTCCGGTCGTACCGCGACTTCATCCTGGCCATGCACAACATGGCGATGGCCGGCCGCGCCGCCGAACTGGCCGACCGCGTCGACCTGGGCGCCCGGCAGACGCTGGTCGACGTCGGCGGGGGCCCCGGCACGTACGCCATGGCCTTGTGCGAGCGGAACGGCGGCCTGCGGGCCACGGTGATGGACCTGCCGGAAGCCGTTGAGATCGCCCGCGGCCTCATCGAGCGGTTCGGCCTGGCGGACCGCGTCCGGGCGGTCGTCGGCGACTGGAACGAGGCCGAGTTCGGTGTCGACGTCGACGCCGTGCTCCTCTCGAACGTCCTGCACGGCCCCACGAGCGACGCCGAGATGAAACTGGCCAAGGCCCACCGTGCGATGACGCCGGGCGGCCTCCTTATCATCCAGGACTTCCTGATGAACCCCGAGAAGACCGGGCCGCTTATCCCGGCGCTCTTCAACCTCATGGTCGGGGGGTTCTCGGTGACGGAACTGACCGACCGTGTCGCGGCCGCCGGTTTCGCCGGCATACGGGTCCGTCCCATGCCCGACGGCGTCGGAACGACCGTCGTGACGGCTACGCGATAGCCGAGCCATGCAATTAATCCTACGGCGCCACTTCGCCACTTCATCCCGCCTGCCCAGCGGCCGATTGCCGGCACTCGCCATCCGACATTGCCACAATGCGGCACGCGCCGGCGGCGAGGGGAACGACTTTCCGAGGAACCGCGGCGGCGAATCCTTGCGGGGGCGGGCCGCGGCGACTAGTATGGTGCCTGGCCGCAACCGGCCGGCGCGGGAGTGCCGGGCTTCATGCGGTTTTTCGGGACGAGACGAGGGCCGCGCACACGGAGAGGACTCGGGCATGGGTGGATTTTACGGTGTTATCTCGGAAAGTGATTGCGTCAGCGACCTCTTCTACGGCACCGATTACCAGTCGCACCTGGGCACCAAGCGGGGCGGGCTGGCCGTCGTGGGCGACCGGGGGGTCTCCCGCTTCATCCACAACATCGAGAACGCGCAGTTCCGCTCGAAGTTCGAGGACGACATCGGGAAGATGCACGGCCGCCGCGGTATCGGCGTCATCAGCGATTACGAGGACCAGCCGCTCATCATCGGATCGCACCTGGGCGTGTACGCCATCGTGACCGTCGGCGTCATTTGCAACGCGGCGGAACTGGCCAGAAAGGCGTATGGCAAGCGGACCACCCACTTTTCCGAGATGGGCGGCGGTGGGGTCAACCCGACCGAACTCGTCGCCACGCTCATCAACCAGGAGGCCACGTTTACCGACGGCATCGAACGGGCCCAGAGCCTCATCGAAGGCTCATGCTCGATGCTCCTTCTGACCGAGCAGGGCATCTATGCCGCCAGGGACCGCCTGGGCCGGACCCCCATCGTCATCGGCCGCAAGGACGGGGCGTATGCCGCCACGCTCGAAACGTGCGCCTTCCCGAATCTCGGTTACGAGATCGAGAGGTATCTGGGCCCCGGCGAGGTCGTCCTGCTGACCGAGGAAGGCGTTGAGCAGAAGAAACCGCCGGGCGACCGAATGCAGATCTGCGCGTTCCTCTGGGTCTATTACGGGTACCCCGCGTCCGACTACGAAGGGATCAACGTCGAGCAGGTGCGGAACCGCTGCGGCGCGGCCCTGGCGCGGCGCGACGACGTGACCGTGGACCTGGTGGCGGGCATCCCCGATTCGGGAACCGGCCATGCCATCGGCTACGCCAACGAGGCGCGCCTGCCGCACGGGCGACCGTTCGTCAAGTACACGCCCACGTGGCCGCGCAGTTTCATGCCCCAGGACCAGACCACCCGCGACCTCGTGGCTCGGATGAAACTCATTCCCATCCGCGATCTCATCGTGGGCAAGCGGC
Source organism: Phycisphaerae bacterium (assembly GCA_035528235.1). GTDB lineage: Bacteria > Planctomycetota > Phycisphaerae > FEN-1346 > FEN-1346 > DATKZB01. The sequence continues at coordinate 6,207 of DATKZB010000059.1, read as the reverse complement.
TGCTGTTCTGCGATGACTCGATCGTTCGCGGCACGCAACTTCAGGACACCATCCAGCGGCTGTACGACTGCGGGGCCAAGGAGATCCACATGCGGCCGGCGTGCCCCCCGCTGGTCCACGGCTGCAAGTTCCTCAATTTCTCGCGGTCGCGCAGCGAACTCGACCTGGCCGGCCGCAGGGCCATCTGCGAAATCGAGGGTACCGAGACGGCCTCGCCGGAAGGGTACGACGACCCGGACTCGCCCAAGTACGCCCGCATGGTCGAGAGCGTACGCCGGCGCCTGAACCTGACCACCTTGCGATATCAGCGACTCGACGACCTCGTGAAGGCCATCGGGCTGCCGAAGAGCCGGTTATGCACCTACTGCTGGGACGGCGCCACCTGACCCGCCCCCGACCGGTACACCTTTCACAACGCAACTTGCCGCGCGGCGGCCTTCCCAGGCCGCCGCGATTGGGCCCGATGCGGATTCCTGGCGGCCTGGGAAGGCCGCCAGGCGGGATGAAGTTCCGAGGTTGCGTGCAGGACTACATCCGCACCGGGATGCCCCGGCCGGCCAGGTATTCCTTCATCTGGCGGATGGTGAACGTGCCGAAGTGCGCAATCGAGGCCACCAGGACGGCGTCGGCGTGGCCTTCGACGACGGCGTCGTACAGGTGTTCCAGTGTCCCCGCGCCGCCCGAGGCAATCACCGGCAGGCTGACCGCGTCGGCGATCGCGCGGGTCATCGGCAGGTCGTACCCGGCCTGGGTCCCGTCGGCGTCCATGCTGGTGGGCAGGATGGCCCCGGCCCCCAGGTCTTCGACCTTGCCGGCCCATTCGACGGCGTCGATGCCGGCGCCCTTGCGGCCGCCGTTGATCATGACCTCGAAGCCGGAGGGCAGACTGCTGTTCTGGCGGGTGTCGATGGCGATCGTAATGCACTCGGCCCCGAACTCGTCGGCCGCCTCGGCCACCACGTCGGGGTTGAGCACGGCGGCCGTGTTGATCGAGACCTTGGTGGCCCCGGCTGCCAGTAGGGCCTGGATGTCGTCGGCGCTGCGGATGCCTCCGCCGACGGTCAACGGCACCGTAATGCGCTTGGCGGTCCGCTTGACGGCATCGAGCATCGTCTGGCGGTTCTCGATGGTCGCCGTGATGTCGAGGAACACCAGTTCGTCGGCGCCGGCTTCGCTGTACGCGGCGCCGGCTTCGGCGGGGTCGCCCACTTCCTTGAGGTCCACAAAGTGCACGCCCTTGACCAGCCGGCCGCCCTTGACGTCGAGGCAGGGGATGATGCGCCGATAGTCCATTGTGGCTTCCTCCTGGGTTCCCGGCCGGGTACACTACGCGGGGACGCTGGCCGTGTCAACTGCACGTGCCGGCTGGAAGGAATCGTCGCATGGCTGCCGACCTGTTCGATCTGACGGGACGCACGGCCCTGGTCACCGGGTCCAGCCGGGGCCTGGGGCTGACCATCGCCCGCGGGCTCGGCCGCGCGGGGGCCGCGCTCGTGCTCAACGGCAGGGACGAGACGAGACTGGCGGCGGCCGCCGACGCCCTGCGCGACCAGGGCCTGAGGGTCAGCCCGTGTCCCTTCGACGTGACCGATGCCGCGGCCATCGACTCAGGGCTTGAGTGCCATCGAAGGCCAGGTCGGGCCCATCGACATCCTCGTCAACAACGCGGGGGTCCAGCGGCGCGGGGCCCTTGAGTCGCTCGACGAGGGCGCCTGGCGAGAGGTCCTGGATACGAACCTGACCGCGGTCTTCCTGGTGAGCCGGCGCGTGGTGCGCGGCATGATCGAGCGGCGTCGCGGCAAGATTATCAACATCTGCTCGCTCATGAGCGAGGTCGGCCGCGAGACCACCGGCAACTACGCCGCCTCCAAGGGCGGCCTGAAAATGCTCACGCGGGCCATGACGGTGGAGTGGGCGCGGCACAACATCCAGGCGAACGGCATCGGGCCGGGTTACTTCCTGACCGAGATGACGCGGAAACTGGCCGACGATCCTGAGTTCGGCGCCTGGATCCGCCGCCGCACACCCGCCGGCCGGTGGGGCGACCCCGAAGAACTGGTCGGCGCCGCGGTGTTTCTGGCGTCGCGGGCGTCGGACTTCGTCAACGGCCAGATTCTCTACGTCGATGGCGGAATCCTGGCCGCGCTGTAGGGCAGGAGATAGATGTGCCCCGACTGCCGACGCCACGTTTCGACCGGTCGTGCCGCGTGGCCGGGCTGATGTCCGGCACGTCGGCCGACGGCGTCGACGTGGCCGTCGTCGACATCGGCCCGCGCGGCCTCCAGGTGCTGGCCTTTGGGTGTGTGGCGTATCGCGCGGCGCTCAGGCGGCAACTCTTCGGCCTGTTCGACATCGGGACGGCTCGCGTCGACGACCTGTGCCACCTGAACTTTCTCCTGGGCGAGGTGTTCGCCGATGCGCTCGTGCGGGTGTGCCGCCGCAGCGGCATCGGCCTGGGTTCCATCGACTTGGTCGGCTCGCACGGGCAGACGGTGTGCCACCTGCCGCGAGGGCGGCGATCGGGCCGGCGCGTGGTTCGCTCGACGCTCCAGATTGGCGAGCCCTGCGTCATTGCCGAGCGGACCGGCATCACGACGGTGGCCGACTTCCGCCCCCGCGACGTCGCCGCCGGCGGTCAGGGCGCCCCCCTGGTCCCGTACGTCGATTACCTTCTCTTTGCCCACCCGCGACGCAGCCGCGCCGTGCAGAACATCGGCGGCATCGCGAACGTGACGTACCTTGCGGCGGGCGGCTCGCTCGATGCCCTCTTGGCGTTCGACACGGGGCCGGGCAACATGATCATCGACCGCGTGGCCCAGCGTGTCACGCGCGGCAAGGCCGCGTATGACGCAGGTGGCCGAATGGCCGCGCGCGGCCGGGTGAACGAGTCGCTCCTTGCCGAGTTGATGGCGCACCCGTACCTCGGACGCCGGCCGCCCAAGTCGACGGGCCGCGAGGTGTTCGGCGTGGCGTTTGCCGACGACGTCTACAGCCGCGCGCGAAAGAGGCGAGTCGCCCCGCGCGACATCCTGGCAACCGTCACGGCCTTCACGGCGGAGAGCATCGCCCATGCGTACCGTCGGCTCTTGCCGGGACCGGTGGACGAGGTCATTCTCTGCGGCGGCGGCACGCGAAACCGCACGCTCGTCAAGCATCTGCGCCAGGTGCTGGCGCCGGCCGCCGTGCGGCTGACCGATGACCTCGGCATCGACGCCGATGCCAAGGAGGCCGTGTCCTTCGCCGTCCTCGCCTACGAGACGATGCGCGGCGCGGCCGGCAACGTCCCCGGCGCCACGGGCGCCGATCGGCGAGTCGTGCTCGGGAAAATCGTGCCGGGGCGAAGGAAGATTGGGTTTGCTTGAGCGCGAGCAGGACTACAATGCCGCTTTGCGCGGCGGGTCCCCGCACCCGCCGCGCGAGGCGCCGTGGTGCGGCCAGGAACGCCGTTTCTTGCGCGGTGGGTACGGGGACCCACCGCGCAAAGGCTCACGTGGCGCAAAGGCCCACGTGGCGTTGTAGTAGCACGGGGAGCCAGGACCGGCCATGGTGAAAGACCGCTCGAAACTGACGACCGAGCAGCGGAACCCCCGCAGCCGCGACATCGACCGCCGGACGACGCTCCAGATGGTCGACCTCATCAACGCCGAGGACCGCAAGGTGGCGGCCGCCGTCGGGCGGGAGCGGCGGGCCATGGCCGCCGCGGTTGACCTCATCGTCGAGCGCCTGCGGCGCGGCGGCCGGCTCTTTTACGTCGGTGCCGGGACGAGCGGCCGCCTGGGCGTGCTCGACGCCTCGGAGTGTCCGCCCACGTTCGGCACGCCGCCGTCGATGGTCCAGGGGATTATCGCCGGCGGGCGCGGGGCCCTCGTCCGGTCGGCCGAGGGGGCCGAGGACCATGCGGCGGACGGCGCCGCGGCCGTCGACAAGCGGGGCCTCAGGCCGCGCGACGTGGTCGTGGGCATTGCCGCGTGCGGCATGACGCCGTTCGTCCGCGGGGCCGTGCGGCGTGGCCGCCAGGTGGGGGCCGGCACGGTTTTCGTCACGTGCGCGCCCGAGGTCAAGGACTCCGTCCGCGTCGACGTGGTCATCAACCCCATCGTCGGGCCCGAGGTCGTGACCGGGTCGACGCGGATGAAGGCCGGCACGGCCACCAAACTGGTCCTCAACACGCTGACGACCACCGCCATGATCCAACTCGGCAAGGTCTACGGCAACCTGATGGTGGACCTGAGGGCGACGAACGCCAAACTCCGCGACCGGGCCGAACGGATCGTGGCCGAGTTGACGGGCCTCGGTCGGACGCGGGCCGGCGCCCTTCTGAAGCGGGCGCACGGGGAACTCAAACCCGCCGTGGTCATGCATTTCCGCAAGGTGGGCTACGCCGAAGCGCGGCGAATCCTGGGCGAGAGCGACAGCGCCCTCCGCCGCGCCATCGAGGACGGGTCCTGACGGCTCATCGCCGCGAGAGCCGCTGGTAGTCCGTCACGGCTTGGCGGAGCCCCTTGAGATTGTCGCACAGCCGCGACGGCTTGTTGCCGAGGAGCCAGACGCGCTCGAAGTCTCGGGCGAGTTCCTTCGTGGCGGCGATGAGGCGACGCCACGCGGCCGGCGAGGGCGACTTTCCGTCGAGCATCTGCCGCAGGGCCGCCGTCCGCTCGCACGCCACCGTGTCCAGTTGCGCGGCCAGGGCGTATTCCTCGAAGGTGACGTGCAGAAACGGATCGCGGCGCGCCGGCACCTTGGGCCATCGTAGTGCGGCCAGGGCCCGCTGGTGCGCTGCGAGGGCGGACGCGGAGATGTTCGCGAGCGGCGCCACCGTCCAATCGTTTCGTCGGGCGAGTCGGCCGAGGCGCCCGAAGAAGAGGCGATAGAGCAGCCCGCCGTTGCCGTGGGGCGAACCGATTGTCTCGTCGGCGTGGCCGAGGGTGCGGATGGCGCGGGCCAAATCAGGGTCGGCCGAGCCGAACGCGTGCAGGCAGAACCGCTCGGTGAACCGGCGGTCGGCGACGCCGCGCGGATGCCAACTCTGGGCGGCGCCGTAGGCGTGGTTGTGCAGGCTGACGGCCAGCATGTTCCGGTGGCCGCCGTCGCCCCAGTCCGTGTTGAGCAGGCCTTCGACGCCGCGCGCCAGGCCCTCGCGGGCGAAGCGGGCGATGTTCTTCATGCCCATCACGAGGCGACAGCCGTGGCTGTTCCACGAGTTCGTGCCCGGGCAGACCATGGTGGGGAGCCCGGCGGCGGTTATCTCGCGCGTCCGCGGTATGCGGCTGCCGCGCGGGTCGTAGTCCCAGTTCAACATGCAGATGTCTTTGGGCACGTCCGGCAGGAGTTCCGCATGGTCCAGGACGATGTCGGCCCAGGCGTTCATGCGCTTACCGTGCCGCAGGCACAGGCCGTGGATCTTCTTGAGGAAGTCGAGGTACACGCGTCCGACGCCGACTCGCTCGGCCCGGCGCCGGCTGCGGCCCTTGCCGAGTTCCCACGTCTCGTCGCAGCAGACGTTGAAGTCGTCGGTCTCGAACAGGGGCAGGAACTCCTCGTACATCTCGCCCAGCAGCCGGATGGAGCCGGCGTCGCCCGGGCACAGGGTCGTGCCGCCCGGCCAGCCCTGGAAGCCCGGTGTCTCGCCCAGGTGACGGTACGCGGGCAACTGGAGAATCTTCTCGAAGTGCCCGAAACTGGCCAGCGACCCGACGAACCGCACGTGGTGCCGCCGGCAGTGGTCCTGGACGGCCAGCAGTTCCTCGGGCGTGAACGGGCTGTACCCGCGGCCGATGGCGGGGTGCCGGCGGAACGTGAAGACGTTCTCGACGTAGAGTTGCAGTTCGTTGACCTTCCAGCGGGCCAGCCGCTCGACAAACGCCTTGAGGGTCCGGACCGTCGGCACCTTGCCGCGCGAGCAGTCGAGGTACACCCCGCGGCGACGGAAGGCGGGCGCGTCGTCGATGGCGCAGGCCGGCAGCGACCGGCCGTGGGCGACGACGAGTTCCCGCAACGTCTCGACGCCGTAGTAGGCCCCGGCGTCCGTTGAGGCGTGTATCTCTATCCCGGCCGGCGAGACCGTCAGCCGGTAGCCTTCCGGGTCGCCCGCGGCGCGGTCGCGCCCGAGGCGCACCGCGGCCGGTCCCCAGGCGTTGTGGACCGTCGTGGCCCGGATGCCGAGGCGCCCCAGGTCGCCCGCCAGTTGCCCGAGGGGCAGGACGTCGG
>DATKZB010000058.1:0-3233 GCA_035528235.1 Phycisphaerae bacterium | reverse complement strand
TCGGCGTCATCCACGTCGATACGCACGTCAGCCAGGGCCAGTTCACGCCCGACGACCTGAAGTTGATGACCGCCATCGGGTGCCAGACCGCCCTGGCCGTCGAGAACGCCAACCTCATGGCCAGCCAGGTCCGGCAGGAACTCCTGGCGGCCGTCGGGCAGGCCGTGGCCAGCCTCTCGCACTACATCAAGAACATCCTCCAGGGCATCGAGGGCGGGTCGCACGCCATCGAGGCCGGCATCGACCGCAACGAACTCGACACCGTCGGCCAGGGCTGGGAAGTCATCGGCCGCAACCTCCACCGCATCAACGCCCTCGTCCTCGACATGCTCTCCTACACGCGCCAGGCGGCGCCGAACCTTCAACAGATGTCCGTCAACGCCGTCGTCCGCGAAGTGACCGAACTGGCCCAGGCGGCCGCCAAGGAAAAGGAAGTCGAACTCACCACGAAACTCGACACCACGCTGCCCGAGATCCCCATCGACCCCGACGGCCTGCACCATGCCTGCCTGAACATCCTCTCGAACGCCATTGAGGCCGCGCCGCCCCTGAAGGGACGTGTCGAAGTGGCGACACGCCTGTCGCCTCACGGCAGCGAGGTCTGGGTCACGGTGGCCGACAACGGGCCCGGCATCCCGCCCGACGAGCAGCCGCAGATCTTCAACGCCTTCTATTCGACCAAGGGCTATCGCGGCACCGGCCTGGGGCTGGCGGCCGCCGAGCGGATCGTCAAGGACCACGGTGGGTTCATCTCGCTGAACTCCGAGCCGGGCCAGGGCGCCGCCTTCGTCATCCACCTGCCCAGGGAACCGATCAAAAAACCGCCCGAGTCCGAGTAGTGCCGGTCACGATTGCTTGCAGCGCGCTGGCGCGGCGGGTCTCCCGACCCGCCGCCCCTCGAAGAGCGGGAAGGTTGCCAGCAGTCAATCGCGTGTGGCACGGCTGGCTTGCCCAGCCGTGTTCTTGCCGCGAAACGTGTCCACGGCTGGACAAGCCAGCCGTGCCACACGCGCTAAACAGGTACCAAGGGAGAGGGATCTATGGAATCGCCTTCTAGTGCCGCCGGCCCTTTCGCCGCCCGTCCCATACGGAGGTTGCCGATGACACGCTTCGTCGCCGCCGTGCTCCTGCTCTCATTTCTCGCTTCTACCCATGCGGCCGCCAGCGCCAGGCCGCCCGAAGGGCCGCTCGTCCTCTGGTGGGGCCGGCCCGCGGGCAAGTGGACCGAGGCCATGCCCATCGGCAACGGGCGGCTGGGGGCCATGGTCTTCGGACGCGTCGATGAAGAACGCATCCAACTCAACGAAGACACCCTCTGGACCGGCCAACCGGTCGAGCGGGCCAACCCCGAGGCGCTCAAGGCCCTGCCCCTGGCCCGGCAACTGCTGTTCGACGGCAAGTACGTCGAGGGCCAGAAACTCGTCGCCGAGAAGATCATGGGCCGGCGCCTCGAAACCGGCACTCACACGTATCAGACGCTCGGCGACCTGACGCTCACCTTCGCGGCGGCGGAGCAGGCCGGCGAGTACCGCCGCGACCTCGACCTCGATTCCGCCGTCGCCCGCGTCACGTACCGCGGCGGCGATGCCGTCTTTGTGCGGGAGGCCTTCTCGAGCCCTGCGGATCAGGCCATCGTGGTGCGCCTCTCGTGCGACAAGCCCGGCCGCATCTCCTTCAGCGCCGCCCTGTCGCGCCCGGCCGACGCGACCGCGAAGGCGCTTGCGCCGGACCGCAACGTGATGGCCGGCCAGGCGGCGCGCGGCGGGGTCCGGTTCGAGACGCAGGTTCGGATCATTCCTGAGGGCGGCAAGGTCTCCGCGGCCGACGGTGCGCTGAAGGTCGAGGACGCCGATGCCGCCGTCCTCCTCATCGTCGCGGCGACGAGTTACCGGGGCGACGACCCGCACGCGGTGTGCGAGAAGCAACTGGCGGCCGCTGCGAAGAAACCGTATCCGGCGCTGCTCAAGGATCACGTGGCCGAGCACCGCCGCCTGTTCCGGCGGTGCAGCCTCGACCTCGGCACCAGCGACGCCGCCCGGCAACCGACCGACGAGCGCCTGGCCGCCGTCAAACGGGGCGAGTTCGACCCGCACCTCGTGGCCCAGTACTTCCAGTTCGGCCGGTACCTGCTGATTTCGTGCTCGCGGCCGGGGTGCATGCCGTCGAACCTCCAGGGCCTCTGGGCCGACGGCCTGAAACCGCCGTGGAACGCCGACTACCACGTCAACATCAACATCCAGATGAACTACTGGCCGGCCGAACTGACGAACCTCTCGGAGTGCCACGAGCCGTTCTTCTTCCTCGTCGATTCGCTCCGGAAGCGCGGCAGCGTCGTCGCGAAGAAGACGTACGGCTGCCGCGGGTTCACCGCCCATCACACCACCGACGCCTGGTGGTACGGCGACGTCATCGGCAACCCCGGATACGGCATGTGGCCGATGGGCGCCGCCTGGTCCTGCCGCCACCTGTGGGAACACTACCTCTACACCGGCGACACCGAGTTCCTGGCCAAACGCGCCTACCCGATCATGAAGGAGGGCGCCCTGTTCTGCCTGGACTGGCTCGTGCCGCACCCGAAGACGGGCAAACTGGTTTCCGGCCCATCCACGTCGCCCGAGAACCGGTTCCGCACGCCCGACGGCAAGACGGCCAACCTGACGATGGGCCCGACCATGGACCAGCAGATCATCCACGACCTGTTCACCGCGTGCATCGACGCCGCCAGGGTCCTGGGGACCGACGACGCCTTCCGCAAGGAACTCGAGACGGCGCGTGCACGCCTGGCGCCGATGCCGATCGGTTCCGACGGTCGCCTCCAGGAATGGCCCGAGGAGTTCACCGAACCCTCGCCCGGCCACCGGCACGTCTCGCACCTCTACGGCCTGCACCCGGGCAACCAGATCTCGGTGACGCAAACGCCGGAACTGGCCGCGGCCGCACGCAAGTCGCTCGAGTACCGCCTCTCGCACGGCGGCGGGCACACCGGTTGGAGCCGCGCGTGGATCATCAACTTCTGGGCACGCCTGCGCGACGGCGACAAGGTCGGCGAAAACGTCCAGGCCCTGCTCGCCAAGAGCACCCACCCGAACCTGTTCGACAACCACCCGCCGTTCCAGATCGACGGCAACTACGGCGGCTGCGCCGGCATCGCCGAGGCGCTGCTGCAGAGCCACGCCGATGAGATCCACCTGCTCCCCGCCCTGCCGAAGGCCTGGGCCGCCGGAAGCGTCAAA
>DATKZB010000057.1:0-3016 GCA_035528235.1 Phycisphaerae bacterium | reverse complement strand
TCGGCGTCATCCACGTCGATACGCACGTCAGCCAGGGCCAGTTCACGCCCGACGACCTGAAGTTGATGACCGCCATCGGGTGCCAGACCGCCCTGGCCGTCGAGAACGCCAACCTCATGGCCAGCCAGGTCCGGCAGGAACGTCTGGCGGCCGTCGGGCAGGCCGTGGCCAGCCTCTCCCACTACATCAAGAACATCCTCCAGGGCATCGAGGGCGGGTCGCACGCCATCGAGGCCGGCATCGACCGCAACGAACTCGGGACCGTCGGCCAGGGATGGGAAGTCATCGGCCGCAACCTCCACCGCATCAACGCCCTCGTCCTCGACATGCTCTCCTACACGCGCCAGGCGGCGCCGAACCTTCAGCAGATGTCCGTCAACGCCGTCGTCCGCGAAGTCACCGAACTGGCCCAGGCCGCCGCCAAGGAAAAGGAAGTCAAACTCGCCACGAAACTCGACACCACGCTGCCCGAGATCCCCATCGACCCCGACGGCCTGCACCATGCCTGCCTGAACATCCTCTCGAACGCCATCGAGGCCGCGCCGCCCCTGAAGGGACGCGTCGAAGTGACGACACGCCTGTCGCCTCACGGCAGCGAGGTCTGGGTCACGGTGGCCGACAACGGGCCCGGCATCCCGCCCGACGAGCAGCCGCAGATCTTCAACGCGTTCTATTCGACCAAGGGCTATCGCGGCACCGGCCTGGGGCTGGCGGCCGCCGAGCGGATCGTCAAGGACCACTGCGGGTTCATCTCGCTGAACTCCGAGCCGGGCCAGGGCGCCGCCTTCGTCATCCACCTGCCCAGGGAACCGTTCAAGAAACCGCCCGAGTCCGAGTAGTGCAACCGGTCTATGTCAGCCTCCATCCCACACGGAGAATGCCGATGACACGCTTCGCCGCCGCCGTGCTCCTGCTCTCATTTCTCGCTTCTACCCATGCGGTCGCCAACGCCAGGCCGCCCGAAGGGCCGCTCGTCCTCTGGTGGCGCCGGCCCGCGGGCAAGTGGACCGAGGCCATGCCCATCGGCAACGGGCGGCTGGGGGCCATGGTCTTCGGACGCGTCGATGAAGAACGCATCCAACTCAACGAGGACAGCCTCTGGACCGGCCAACCGGTCGAGCGGGCCAACCCCGAGGCGCTCAAGTCCCTGCCCGAGGCCCGGCGGCTCCTCTTTGAGGGCAAGTACGTCGAGGGCCAGAAACTCGTCGCCGCCAAGATCATGGGCCGACGCCTCGACACCGGCACCCACACGTACCAGACGCTCGGCGACCTGACGCTCACCTTCGCGGCGGCGGAGCAGGCCGGCGACTACCGCCGCGACCTCGACCTCGATTCCGCCGTCGCCCGCGTCACGTACCGCGACGGCGAGGCCGTCTTCGTGCGGGAGGCCTTCTCGAGCCCGGCGGATCAGGCCATCGTGGTGCGCCTCTCGTGCGACAAGCCCGGGCGCGTTTCCTTCAGTGCCGCCCTGTCGCGCCCGGCCGACGCGACCGCCAAGGCGCTTGCGCCGGACCGCATCGTGATGGCCGGCCAGGCGGCGCGCGGAGGGGTCCGGTTCGAGACGCAACTTCGGATCATCCCCGAGGGCGGCAAGGTCTCCGCGGCCGACGGTGCGCTGAAGGTCGAGAACGCCGACGCCGCCGTCCTCCTCCTCGTCGCGGCGACGAGTTACCGGGGCGACGACCCGCACGCGGTGTGCGAGAAGCGTCTGGCGGCCGCGGCGAAGAAACCGTATCCGGCGCTGCTGGCGGATCACGTGGCCGAACACCGCCGCCTGTTCCGGCGGTGCAGCCTCGACCTCGGCACCAGCGACGCCGCCCGGCAGCCGACCGACGAGCGCCTGGCCGCCGTCAAACGGGGCGAGTTCGACCCGCACCTGGTGGCCCAGTACTTCCAGTTCGGCCGGTACCTGCTGATTTCGTGCTCGCGCCCCGGATGCATGCCGTCGAACCTTCAGGGCCTCTGGGCCGACGGCCTCAAGCCCCCCTGGAACGCCGACTACCACGTCAACATCAACATCCAGATGAACTACTGGCCGGCCGAGGTGACGAACCTCTCGGAGTGCCACGAGCCGTTCTTCTTCCTGGTCGATTCGCTCCGGAAGCGCGGCAGCGTGGTCGCGAAGAAGACGTACGGCTGCCGCGGGTTCACCGCCCATCACACCACCGACGCGTGGTGGTACGGCGACGTCATCGGCAACCCGCAGTACGGCATGTGGCCGATGGGCGCCGCCTGGTCCTGCCGCCACCTCTGGGAACACTACCTCTATACCGGCGACAAGGCGTTCCTGGCCAAGCGCGCCTACCCCATCATGAAGGAGGGCGCCCTGTTCTGCCTGGACTGGCTCGTGCCGCACCCCAAGACCGGCCGGCTGGTTTCCGGCCCGTCCACGTCGCCCGAGAACCGGTTCCGCACGCCCGACGGCAAGACGGCCAACCTGACGATGGGCCCGACCATGGACCAGCAGATCATCCACGACCTGTTCACCGCCTGCATCGACGCCGCCCGCGTCCTGGGCACCGACGACGCCTTCCGCAAGGAACTCGAGACGGCGCGGGCACGCCTGGCGCCCATGAAGATCGGCTCCGACGGTCGCCTCCAGGAATGGCCCGAAGAGTTCGTCGAACCCGAGCCCGGTCACCGGCACGTTTCGCACCTCTACGGCCTGCACCCGGGCAACCAGATCTCGGTGACGCAGACGCCGGAACTGGCCGCGGCCGCACGCAAGTCGCTCGAGTACCGCCTCTCGCACGGCGGCGGGCACACCGGGTGGAGCCGCGCGTGGATCATCAACTTCTGGGCGCGGCTGCGCGACGGCGACAAGGTCGGCGAAAACGTCCAGGCTCTGCTCGCCAAGAGCACCCACCCCAACCTCTTCGACAACCACCCGCCGTTCCAGATCGACGGCAACTACGGCGGCTGCGCCGGCATCGCCGAGGCGCTGCTGCAGAGCCACGCCGATGAGATCCACCTGCTCCCCGCCCTGCCGAAGGCCTGGGCCGCCGGAAGCGTCAAA
>DATKZB010000056.1:0-8567 GCA_035528235.1 Phycisphaerae bacterium | reverse complement strand
TGGCCACCCAGGGCCTCAGCGGCACCTACTCGCCCGACAACCGCGCCGCGGTGGCCCGCGAGATCGACGCCATCCTCCAGCAGACCATCTCGCTGGCCAATACCAGCCACACGGGCCGGTACCTCTTTGCCGGAAGCAGCGGATCGACCAGGCCGTTCGTCGCGCGGTACGTCGACGGCACGATCGTCGGCGTCGACTACGCCGGCAGCCCCCAGACGCTGGGCGTGCCCGTGGCGCCGGGCGTTCAGTACGCCGGCGTGCTGGTGGGCGACGATCTCTTCCGCAACGCCGACCGCCAGACGCCCGAGTTCCTCGGCTCGACGGGCGCGGCAGCCGGGTCCGGCACCGCCAGCGTCCGCGGCGACCTGTGGTTGACCGTTGGGCATGAGGCGACCACCTACGGGGGCGCCAGCGGCATCGCCCCGGGCGATACCGCCGCCACCGGCGACACGATCCTCGGCAATGGACACTCTCTCGTCATCGACGCGCCGGCCGGCGTCCTTCGCCTCGACGACGGGCCCGACGTGGCCTTCACCGGCGCCGAGACCGACCTCGTGCTGACCAACGCCGCCGGCGACGTCGTGCACGTCAACGTGACGGGACTCGGCCCGGCGTTCCAGGGCACCGTGGCCGCCCAGGCCACCGGGTACCTCTCGCTCGACGAGGGGGCCAGCCGGGTGGCCATCGACTTCGCCCAGGCCAACCTGGCCGTCACCGACCCGGCCACCGGCCGCGTCCTTTACGTCGACGGCACCGGCGTGGCACGCACGGGCATCGAGCCCGTCCGCGTGCCGGGCACGTACGACGTGTTCGGGGCCATCGTGACGGTTCGCGACATCCTTCTGAACACCCGCGGCCTGTCGGAGGGCCGGCAGACGCAGCTGCTGACCGAGTCGATCGGGGCCCTCCAGGAAGCGACGACCCAACTGGCGCGCGCCGAGACGTCGGTCGGCGGTCAGGTAGGGGCCATGGCGTCGCTGGGCACGCTGCTGGAGGACCTCCAGACGTTCAGCGCCGATCAGGCCGCGCGCCTCGAAAACGCCGACATCGTCCAGGTGGCCACCGAACTGGCCCAGCGGCAGACCCTCTACGAGATGACCCTGGCGGTCTCGGCGCGGCTGCTCAGGATGTCGCTCCTCGATTACCTCGAGTGACCGTTCTCGGCCACGGCCCTCTGGTCCCCGGCGCGTTATCGGACGTTGCGGCTGCCTTCACGCTACAACCTCACTTGTGGCGCGGCGGCCTTCCTAGGCCGCCGCGAGGGGGCCTGAAGCATGTTCCTGGCTGCCCAGGAAGGCCGCCAGGCGGGATGAAGTAGCGGACTGGCGTTGTAGGATTAGACGCCCCGCGTCCAATAATTTGACGGCGCGGGCCGACAGCGGAACACGCCCGGCGAAAAAAGGACTTCTGCCCGGTGCTGGGCACGTGCCGCCAGGCCAACGCCGCCGCGGCACGCGGGTCGTTCCGGGTGGTGCCGGAGTCGGACCGAGCCAACATCTGGCACGTAGTTTGCTCTTTCTTGCCCCGTTGGCAGAGAGTCACTGCCCGGCAGCCATGGGCCGAGGGGTCTGCCATCCCCGCGTGACTGGGGTTCACGCGGGGGCCTACGTCCGTTGCGAACCCCGGCAACCGGCTGCCGCGAGACGGCATCCAGGCCGGGCCACGTCGCACCCGTGCCTCAACAACGTAGCTGCGACCGCAACCGAAGGAGTGACCGTGCGACCGACGAGAGAGGGGCTGGCCGTTGACCAGGGCGACGAGCCGCCCGACGACGTCCTGAGGGAACTGGGCGATTGCCACGCCGCCCTCGGCAACTTCGACCGCGCGTGCCAGTGTTACGTGGAGGCGGCCCGCCTGGCGCCGCAACGGGCGGGGCCATCGGTCGGCCTGGGCGTCATTGCCCTCCAGGCCGGGCAGTTCGACGACGCGGCCCGCGCCTTCCGCACCGCCATCGAGATCGACCCCGCCTGTGCCGAGGCCTACGGCGGCCTGGCGATGGTCCACCAGCACCGCCACGAGTTCGCCGACGCCTTCGACATGTACCTGGCCTGCCTCGAAAAGGACTCCGACAACCTCGTGGCCCTGCTCGGCCTGTTCCAGGCGTCCATCCAGATGGGGTCGTTCGCCAAGGTCATCCGGTACCTGAACGTGTACCTGGAACGGCATCCCGACGACACGTCGGTCCTGTTCTGCCTGGCTACCCTGTATGCCCGCGACGGCCGGCTGGCCGAGGCCGACCAGGTGGCCCGGCGAATCCTGGCCTTCGAGCCCGAAAACGCCGAGGCCGCCAACCTCCTGGGCGAGGTCCGACGCAGGCAGGCCCCCCGCGCCGCCGCAGTGCCGGAGGCGTAACCGTGGACACGCCAGCCGCCTCAACCGACCCCCGCGCCCAGCCGCCCGAGACGATCTTCCAGGACCTGGTCGACGCCCTCGCGGCCCAACTCGAACACGCCCGCCGCGGCGACGTGGACGGCGTGCTGGGCCTGGCCGGCCGCGTCGATTGCCTCCTGGAGCGCGCCCGGCAGACCGGCGCCTGCTCCGACCCCGACCGCCACCGGCGCCTCCTCGACCTGCACGCCCACATCCGGTTGGCCCTGGCCCAGCAGATGGACGACGTGGCCCGGCGGCGGGTGAGCCTGGCCCGTGGCAAGCGGTCGGTCCGGGCCTACCGCGACACGTCGGGATGACCCCTGTTAGCCGCGGGGCTTGCCCCGCGCAAGGGCCCCGTTAGCCGCGGGGCTTGCCCCGCGCGGCTGGTTTCGCCCCCCCCATTATACACTTTGAGAAAACGCCCTTCCGCCAGAGAGGCCGAAATGGCCCTTTTGGCTGGTGCAAACCACGTTTTCGACGCGCCAGGGCCGATACGACACCGTTTTGGTAAGATAGGCAAGGCGAAACGCGCGGTTTTTGATCGTTTTTTTCGATTTTTGATCGGAATGCGCCGGAATCGCGCGTTTTCGACCCCGTTTTGACCACAAATGGGCCGACCTCAATATGCACTAAAGCATATCGAGGCCGGTTGGGAGCCCCCGGCACGGGCGCATCGGTGCCGGTGGCCCGTCGCCGTGCCGGCGACGGCTAAACGATAAGGGTGGCGCGGACGACCTCCTCGGGCGACGTCACTTGGGCGCGAACCTTCTCCAGCCCCGCCTCGCGGAGCGTCGTGAGGCCACCCTCCCGGGCCAGCGCGTGCAGGGCCCGGCCCGGGACGCCCTGGCGCATCAGGGCCGCGAGCGGCTCGTCCACCCGAAGGACCGACAGCAGCCCCGTGCGGCCGTCGTAGCCCCGGTCGTAGCACCGCGGACACCCCGGCCCCGCCGTTGCGACGTCGCCCTGGCAGTCGGGCCCGGCGCCCAGCGCCTCCATCGCGGCCGCGTCGGCCTGGCCTGGACGCTTGCAGTGCGGGCACAGCGTCCGGACCGTCCGCTGGCAGACCACCGCCAGCAGCGTCGACGCCAGGGCGAACGCGTCGACGCCGCGCGACACCAGCAGCGCCGGGTCCGGCCACGGGTCACGGGCGGGCGCCGCGGCCAGGACGAGGTGCCCGTCGAGGGCGGCCCGGACGGCGGCGGCTGCGGCGTCGGCGTCGCGGATTTCATCGACCGCCAGCACGTCGACCCGCTGGCCCGAGGCCGCGGCAATCGCCGCCGCCAGCGCCGGGCCGCCAGGACCGCCTGCCGCCAGGTGTTCGACGCCGTCCCAGTCGGCGTCGTCTCCATCGACGGCGGCCAGGACGGTGCGCGTCGCGCCCTCGGCCTCGGCAAGCATGGCCCGCAGGGTCGTCGTGCGGCCGCTTCGCGGCGGTCCGGTCACGAGGACGAGGCCGCTCGACTGCCCCAGCACCTGCCGCAGCGTCCTGAGGTCGCGGGCGAGCAGGCCGAGGTCCTCGAGCGCCAGCGGCTCCAGCGCCGGGCGAATGGTCAGCCGGGTGCCGTGCGCGGTGGGGCAGGCGGCCAGATGGAACCGCGTCGGCTTGCCGTCGAGGGTGACGTCGAACGAGCCGCGACGAACATTCCCGTTGTCGGCGCCGGCCATCGAGGCGAGCCGTCCGGTGAGTTGGGGCCCGATGCTTCGCGGCAGCCGCGACCTGAAATTCGGTTTCTCGCGCAGGTGCCCGTTGACCCGCAGACGCATC
Organism: Phycisphaerae bacterium; assembly: GCA_035528235.1. GTDB lineage: Bacteria > Planctomycetota > Phycisphaerae > FEN-1346 > FEN-1346 > DATKZB01. The sequence goes on along the minus strand of DATKZB010000056.1, from coordinate 4,432 downwards.
GTCAGGCCGTCGGCCAGGGGTTCGAGGTGGATGGCCTCGGCCCGGCGGCGGACGGCGTCGCCGAGGATCGCCTCGGCCAACCGGCCGACCACGTCCACCGCCGGCGGCGACGGGGTCTCGCGGCCCGCCGCGGCGGCCGGCCCGGCGTCCGAGGGCGGCGGCGGAGCCTGCGGCCGCGCGGGCGGGGGTGGGTCCGCGGCCGGAACGTCTTCGGCCTCGGCGGCGGTGGCCGCGGCCAGGACGGCACGAAGGTCCACGCCGCGGCCCCTCAGGAACCGGACCAGGCCCGTCTCGGAGACCCGGACGTCGCCGCCCGGCAACCGTTCGCCCGGGAGCCAGCCGGCCTGGATCCAGCCGCAGACGGTCTGGGGGGTCGCGCCCAGAAGGGTCGCCACCTGTTGGGTGCTGTAGAGCCGCTCTGCCATGGGCACCCCGGCCTTCGCGGTACGCGATAAGGCCCGACACGCAGCATTCTGGCACGGTCGGCCGGTCACGTCAAACCGAAACCAGCGACCGTGACGTGCGACGCGGCAATGTCGTGCGTCTTGGACCGTCGGGATGGACCCCCTTGGTCCCTACTGCGGCGCGGACGGCCGGTACCAGAGCGACTGCCAGTATCGGCGATCCAACTCGTACGGGTCGGCCGGGGCCGCGTCGGCACGGCCGGACGCCAGGATGCCGTAACGCTTCATCTCGCGCACGTACTGCGGAATCGGCCGGAAGCCGGGCATGTCGAAACGCTTGATCTTCTCCAGGTCCTGCCGGCCCGCGTCGATCATCGCCAGCAACTTCTGGTAGTCCGGATCGCTGGTGTCACGGAAGACCGCCGCCGCTTTGTCCTGCTTGTCGCGGCAGAGGCCCAGGCCGCCGGCCTGTTCCGCCAGGGGGGCCAGGACGAGCAGCGAATCCTCCGGCCGCGTCAGGTTGAAGACGATGTGGCGGCTCCGCTTCAGCCGCGGGTCGTCGAGGCTGAACCGCCAGAACGAGACGTCGCGCTCGTCGGCAAGCGCCCGCGGCAGCCTGTTGTTGCCCGTGTGGCAGGACGCGCAGCGCCACCTTGCCAGCGTAGGGCCCGCCGCGTGGGGTTTTCTGGTAGTCGTGGCAGTCCACGCACAGCTTGTCTAGGATCGGCTGGATGTCGCGGGGGAAGCCCCGGGGCGTCAAGGCGACAGAAACCGACGGCCCCGCGGTCCCGGGCGGCCACATGGCTTTCAGCGCCCTTTCAGCGCGCCAACGCCCCCGTAAGTCATTCCGTGTCATCCTATGGCAAGACGGGGAGTTAGGTAGCCGAGGCGAGGAACTCGCGGAAAACCTAGGAATTGTCGCCCCAAGTCGCCTTATGTCAACGCTTGTCATTACCTAGCATTGGTGGGCCCAGCTGGGTTCGAACCAGCGACCAAGGGATTATGAGTCCCAATAGTCGCCTGTAAGGCCTGCTCTGACAATGACTTACATCGCACTTTTCGGACGAAAACGAGGGTTACAAGTGGTTGACAAGTCACTGAGCACTCGCTGACAAGTCACCACCACGTGGCGACTGACCCACTCAGTGACCCACTCCTGGTCGCTGGCAGCACACTGGGAATCGTATCCCGTTTGGTTGACACAGTAAGCGGGGAGCGGCTGGCGCTGCACGCCCCCCTCCGGTTGGTTCTTCACGTGCCCATGGCGCACGTCAACTCCCCCGCCAGCAGGTTCAGGTTGACATCAGGGTCAACCGGCAGCCGCCTGAGCCACTTGGCGAACTGTACCAGCATCAGGCCCGCCACGACGTTTGCACAGTAGATGGTGGTCTTGGCGGTGCATGAGCCAGCGTAGGCTTCGTCGGGAGCAAAGAGCGTGGTCGGGTAATGCTTGCGGCTGACCGAATCGCAGGCCACCAGAACGCGCAGCACCTCGGCGCTCATGCGGCCGTCAGCGAAGAACTCAGCCTTGTTCTTAACCGCTTCCCAGACCAAGCGGCGCGTCTCGATGCCGTCCACGCAACAGAAGAGGATCGTGCCGGTCTTCGTACTCCGGCGGAATCGGCTTGCCTCCGTGTGAACCTCCAGCATGTGATTGATCTGGTGGCACAGGTCCGCCGTGGCCTCGACCTTGGGCCTTCCGAGGTCGTCCTGAAGGTAGCCCTGGCTGGCCAGGTTGCTCGCTTCGACCACATCGAAGTCGACCAGTTGGAGCCACGGGATGCCCATCGCGGCCAGTTGCAGGGCCACCTGCCTGCCGATGGCCCCGACGCCGATGACCGTTGCCTTGCACCTCGCGAGCCGTTCCATCGGCACCAGATCCTGCTGGCGGCTGTAGCGGTCGCTCAAGTCCGGGCCTGGGTTTACCATGGGGTCACCTCACTTTCATCCCAGAGGTCCTGTCTGGCAGCCAGTTCTTCGATGACGAACCGCCGGTCGTCGGGGTCCATGGCCTCGAAGGCGTCCAGCCAGTCGTCCGCGAACCGGCCGGACTCCGCAGCGGTGAGGGACCGCTGGCTTTCGAGGCCAAGCGTGCCGGTCCAGGAATCTGCCCGGACGTTGGCCCGGTACTCGGCCTCCCAGGCGTCGTGGTCGCTCGGGCCGAACTCGCAGGCGTAGTCCACCCGGACGGGAACGATCACCTCGCCGCCAGGGCCCACATTGAAGCGCAGCCGCGCGTACGTCTTGCCGCCCCGCGCCAAGATGAACATGACCGCCCAGTCGCACCGCCCGAAGACCCGCTGGAACGTCTCCTCGTCGACCGGGCTGGGCACGGGGCTGGTGCCGGGGTGCGTATGGAGCCAGGTGCGGGCAAACTGCTCCGGTCTCCTGCCGAGGTCGACCTGCCGGTCGAAGAAGTCGGCCACGGCGTCGTCGTCGAACGCAACGCTGGCCATGCTGACCTTCTGCTGGACCGTAGCGAAGTCCTCCACCAGAAGGAGGTCGTCTTCCGCCGTGATGGCGAAGCCGCCGACCTCGGTGTCGCGGAAGTCGCGGAAGAAGAGGAGTTTCGCCCAGGCGGTCGGTGAGAACCGCAGGGCTGGCGTAGGCGGGGGCTCAGGGCGTCTGGGCGGCGGGGTGGACGGTTTGCTCGCTGGTGCCGGCGGGACCGGCGGCGTCTGGGGTTTCGTTGGACTCGTTGGGGCTTGTGTTTGCGTCTGGTTCATCTTGGTTCTCCTCATCCGAAGGTTCTTGTTGGCATGGGCACTGCCGCTCCTCACGGCAGTGGCAGCACAGAGGTTCCCGACACTCGGGGCAGCGGTCCATGCACGCCGGGCAGACGGAATCCCCACAAACGGGGCAGGAACTCAGGCACCCGAGGCAGGTCGTCTCATCGCACCGGGCGCACGAGGATGTGCACTCGCTGCAGAACTCGGCGTCGCAACTGGTGCAGTAGTAGGTGTCGTCTCCGCCTATGGTGGCGCCGCAATCGCTGCAGGCGGCACCGGCCCAGTCCTCGAGTCGCACGTAGGCCGATTCGCTGTTATAGGTCGTGAGGACCGACCTCACGAGAAGGAGGAAGTCGCAGATCCGGCCCGATGCCAGGGCCGCGTCGACGGCCGCGGCGGCGTCACCGGCGCAGAGGCGGTCTTCGCTGACGTGGGGATGCGTCACGGCGTCGTTCCGCGCAGACGGCTGGGGGTCCAGGGCAACCACGCGGTACGGCGTGCCGTGCTGACTGTCGCCAAGGGCCTCGATCCGAAGTCGGATCTCGAAGTCCCCCAGGTACATGCCCTCCAACTCAATCGGGTCGGTGGTGACGGCCAGGACGCCGTCCTCAGGGTCGTAGCGGAGATGCTCGAACTCCTCCTCAGCCTGAAGGAGTTCCTCGAGAACGTCCCGCACGTTAGGCGGCTGCACCTCGGGCCGAACGCCCGCGCGCTCCGCGTCCTGGCTGCTGTACAGGAGTTCGCGAAAGAGCCGCTGGATTTGCTCGGCCATCCTGGTGGCCGCACCCAGCCAGCCCCGGGAAAGACAGACGCGCAGGCGCCGGTGCACGGAGGCAAGTTCCTCCTGGTTCTGCAGGAGGTTGCCGACCTCCCGCTGGACGTCGCCGTATCGGGCCGTTTGCATCCGGACCAGGCGGTCCCGGATCTCGGAGGCGATCTTCCACAGTCGTTTGCCGGAAAGGCATTCTTCGGTGGTCACGGGTGTGCTCCCTTCAAAGGCAAGGGGCACCCGCCCTGTGACGGACGGATGCCCCTGTTGCCGGGTTCCGGGATCAGGCCCTCACGGCACCCTCGATCTTGGTGGGTGTGATGGTGATCCGATCCCCTTCCTGCAGCACGTAGTCGCGCGGCACGGGCTGGCGGTTGACGCGGATGAGGTAATCGCCCGCCTCGCCGGCGGACATGTGCTGCGCGAAGAACTTCTCAACCGTGGTGCCGGCGGCCACCTCGACGTAGTCGGCGTAGCCGCCTCCATCGTTATTGATGTACAGAATTCGCATGGTTTTCTCCTTTGGCACG
>DATKZB010000055.1:0-25555 GCA_035528235.1 Phycisphaerae bacterium | reverse complement strand
CGCCGGTGGCGATGTAGCCGGGCGCCCCGCTCGACGGATTGTGGTTGGCCTTGTAGACGCGGGTCGTGATCTGCGTGTAGGCGTTGGTGGTGATGGGGCCGGAGGCCGCGATGGCGCCGGGACTGATGCCGCCGCCCACGGCCCGCGGGTCGGTGCCGTCGAGCGTGTAGTAGACGGTGCCGGTGGCGGCCGAGAGGCTCACCTGGGTGCCCGGCGTGACGACCGGCCCGGCGACGTTGGCGATCGGCCGGGCGAGCCACTGGCTGTCGATCCAGTTGATGCGGTTCGTCAGCCAGGTCTTCATGTGCTGGATTTCGCCGGCGAAGTTGCCGTACCGCGAACCGGACCAGTGGGCGTAGTCGCGCGGGGCGGCCTCCTGGAGCAGCGTGGCATGGGCGTCGATGGTGGCGTAGACGTTGGCCAGGCTGAACTCGTCCAGGCGCAACTCGAACCAGCGGTCGATGTACCGCTGGACGAAGTCGGGGTCCTGGAACATCCGCGGCCACCACATCCGGACGCGGCTGTCGTCGTTGAAGTAGCGGGTGCTGTCGCCGGTGCCGTTCCACTAGTAGGGGTTGTCGTCGCGGCCGTCGGTGGACTCCAGGGACCGGTCGAAGTCGAAGATGGGCCCGGCCTCGATCAGGCCGCCGTCGGTCTTGAAGTAGTAGCCGCTCAGGCGCATGGCGTCGACGTTCATGGCCAGCATGTTCAGCAGGTTGTGGTCGACGAAGGAGTCGACCTCGGCCCAGGCGGCGTAGCCGATGTCGGGGTCGCGGAAGTTGGCGCTCAGAGCCGCCGCCTGCAGGCCGTTGATCCAGCCGTTGACGTAGGTCTGCTGGGACGAGGTGAGCACTTCCGGGTCGACGTACGGCGATCCGCGGTCGTTCTTCCAGAGAAAGCCGCCGTCGACGGGCACGCCGCCGGCGCCCGAGGAGATGAGCGGCTCGACGTCGAGGCGGTCGTCGCCGCTCTCGACGACCTCCATGATGGCGTACACGCCGACGTAGTCGGCGGCGGTCACTTGGCCGCCGCCCGAGTCCAGGTACATCTCGACCCACCGGGTCCGCAGGGCGTAGCGGCCGAGCTGGTTGCTCAGGTCGTACATAAGGGGGTTGTTGATGAGGGCCCGGTCGTACGGGCCGGGACCGTAGAAGATCCAGTCGGCCTCGGCCGGCAGGCCCAGCAGATCGAGGCGGCGGTCCTCGTTCGCCTCGTCCCAGAACTCGACGCGGTACTGCTTCTTGTAGAAGCCGGCGGAACTGGAGCCGCGGATGTGGATACCGGCCCGCGTGCCGAGCGTCGGAGCGTCGGTCAGGTGCGCGCGGCCGTCGGCACCGGGCTCGAAGAACGCCATGTACGTGTCGCCGAAGTACGTGCCGACCCCCGGCACGCCGTCGCCGAACGTCTCGACGATGACCAGCGGCAGGTCTGAACTGGTGCTGAGCACGTCGGCGCCCAGGGCGATGTACGTTTCGCTGACCACCCGGCTCGACTTGGCGTTGGCCCCGATGGACACCGCCCGCAGCATCGTGGACGTGGTCAGCGACATCGGGCCGCTCCAGACCGGCGACAGCACCGTCGGCACCGACTCGTTCAGCGTGTAGTGAACCACGTCGGTCGGGTACCGGGCCGTCAGGTCGACCACCAGCGCCCCGCTGAAGGTGGTGCTGGCCACGCTGAACAGGGGGGCCTGGGGAACGTCGTTGGCGTTGTCCCAGCCGGGCGTCGGGGCGGGGAAGAAGCGCTCCTCGCTTTCGGGGTCGATGCCGTAGGAGGTGTCCTCGATCTGCGGCGGGAAGTCCTCGTAGGCAAATAGAATGACGCCGTCGGGGTCGGCCAGGCCCAGGTCCTCGCCGCCGGCGTCCTTCAATTTGAAGTCCGTGTGCAGGTACCCGTTCTCGTCGAGCGCGGGGTCGGTGATGTCGTCGCCGGAGGCGAAGACGATGAGGTACCCGCCCGGCTCGATGGTCGTGCCGGCCGGGAATGCCCATCCTTTCGGGTTGCCGAGGTCGTCGGTCAGGTAGTAGCCGGTGAGGATGGCGGTGCCGTCGGTGGGGTTGCGGATCTCGATCCAGTCGGGGCTGGAGTAGTCGCCCGCGAACGGGTCGGTCGGGCTGGTCCGGGTCCGCGTCTGGAGCGTCGTGGCGTTGTCGGCCATGAACTCGGTGATCTGGAGCGGCGGCAGGGCCACCGTCTCGAACCCGAGCGCCGGCGTCGCCCAGACGTCGCCCACGGCGTTCCGGGCCCGCGCGGTGAAGACGTAGGCGGTCTCGGGGTCCAGGTTGTCGACCACGCCGAGGAACTCGCCTGACTGGGCGCCCACCTCAACCGAGTAGTCCCAAGCGGCGGGGCTCGTCCCGCCGTCGGTCGTGCCGTAGTAGATCGTGATGAGCGGCGCATCGTCGCCCGTGTCGGTGACCTCGCCGCGGAGCGAGGCCGAGAAGGCGCCGACGTTGACGGCCGGCAGGTTGATGACCGACGGGGCGGTCGCCGTCAGCGTGGTGAACGATTCGGTTGCCGGCGCCCAGGCCGGCCCGACCGAGTTCTCGGCGAACGCGCGGTAGAAGTACGTCGTGGTCTGGTCCAGACCGTCTGCCAGGGCCGTGAAGGCGCTGGACTGCCTGCCCAGGTCGACCCAGGTGTCCCAGTTGGCGGCCACGGTCCCGGCGTCGTCGTCGCCGAAGTAGATGCGGACGTCGGGTGCCTGGCCGCCCGTGCTGGTGATCTCGCCCCCGATGACGGCCGCGAACGCCTCGATGGTCGTCGCGGGCGTGTTGACGAGCGTGGGCGGTGCGGTGGGCACGTTCGCGACCAGGCGGATGCCGTTCAGGCCGTAGGCCTTGACGGCGTCGGCCCAGCCGTCGGGGTCGACCGAATAGGGAATGATGCCGGTGTACTGCTGCGAGACGACCTCGAACTCGCCGTCTGCGCCGGCGTCGATCTCGGTCCACTGGACGACGAACCCCTGGTCGGCGTGGTGGTTCGCGCCGGTCCAGATGGCCACCTGGTTGGGTCCGAGGCCGGCGGTCACGATGCCCTCGCCCTCGGAGTGGGCCGCATGGAACCCGTCCGCGCCAAGCAGCGTGACCAGGGTCCAGCGGTCGGTGTACATGTCTTCGCCGCGGACGGCGGTGCCGGCGAACTCGTAGGTGCTGCCCGGGTCGAGGTTCTCGAACACGTAGGTGTAGGAATCGGCGCCGGACATCTCGAGGTTGTTCGAACTCCAGGCCGACGTGAAGTCGACGTACCCGCCGAAGATGCTGGCCGCCAGGCCGCCGGTCGGATTGGTGCCCGTGCCGCCCAGGTTCACGCCCACGTTGATGGTCGACAGGAGCACCGGCGTGTCGGCGCCCGTGACGATGTCCTTGAGCAGCCCGGCCGACGTCACGCCGGTGTCGGCGTACAGCGTGGCGTTGGCGTGGGTGGTCGGGCCGGCAGCGGTGTCGTTGTACGCCGCGAAGCCCGACAGGAGCAGCCGGACCTCAAGCGGTTCAACGGCCGGCACGGGCATCGGCTGAAATGGACCCCTCGGGTGCATACGGACCTTTCGCTGCCAAGGCGCCCCGATGGCCGCACGCCGGCTCTGGACCGGCATGGGCGGCCCCTTCTGGGCAGACCAACCCCTGGGGTTTAAAACTGCCCCTATTACATTTTACGCACGAAACGGCCCTTGCCAAACCCCCAAATCAGCATTTCCGCAAGTTCCTGCACCGCGGGACCCGCCCCCTGTGAGGGTGGCATGGTTTCGCGACAGCGCGAAGGCATGGCACCCGGCGGCGCGGCTACAGGCGGGACGAGCGGCAGAGGTCGCTCAGGACGCAGGCGGCGTGGTCGGGGCGGCGGGCGTGGCAGACCTTGCGGCCGTGCTGAATCAGGAGGACGTGGAACGCGTAAACCTGCCCCCGCGGCACCACGGCGGCCAGCACCGCGTGCGCCTGCTCGGCCGTGGTCTTCGGTCCGATAAGGCCCAGCCGCCGGCTGACGCGGTGCACGTGCGTGTCGACCGGCAGGACCGGCCGCCTGAGGTCGCTGAACAGCAGGACGCACGCGGCCGTCTTGGGTCCGACGCCCGGCAGGCCGAGCAGGTAGTCCTTGATGCGGTCGGTGTGCCAGCGCCGCAGGAAATCGAGCGTGGCCCGGCCGCGCTCCTTCCGCAGGCGGCCGAGGATGGTCCGGATGCTGCGGGCCTTCTGCCGGTGCAGGCCGGCCACGCGGATGGGGCCGGCGATCTTCCAGAGCGGGGCGTCGGCCGCGTGGTCCCAGGAGGCGAACGCCCGCTGGAGCCGCTCCATGGCGGCGCCGGAGTTGCGGTCGTTCGTGTTCTGGCTCAGGATGGTGCCGATGAGGATGTCCAGCGGGTCGCCCCAGGTCCGCCACGGTCGTTTGCCGTAGGCCTTCCGGAGGCGGCCGAGGAGGGTGGCCACGGCCGGTGGCCCCCCGCGCCCCGATGACGGCCGGGGGGTCATTTCATCCGGTCCTGGGGCGCGATGCCGTCGTCCGGGCCCGGCCCGGGGTCGGCCTGGTCATCGGTCGGGGGCGCCTCGGGTGCCGGCGGAGGCTCGGCGTCGGCAGGCGCGTCGGCCGACGGGGCGTCGTCGCCGGGATGGTAGTCGGCGTAGGGGTCCTCTTCGGCCCGGCCGGACGGGCCGGCCGGTTCTTCGGCGTCCCGGGCCTCAGGAGCAGAGGAAGCAGAGCCGGCGTCGCCCTTGTCATCCCAAGGCCCCTGGGCCTGGCGTTCGTAGTCGTCCCAGGGCTCGTCTTCTTCCTCGTCCCCGCGCTGGCGTTTGCGGCGGATGGCGAGCCACGCCAGCAGGAGGCCCAGTTGATAGAGGATGATCAGCGGAATGGCCATCATGACCATCGTGACGGGGTCAGGCGGCGTAAAGACGGCCGAGAGAACGCACAGGATGAGAATGACGACGCGTTGTTGCTTGAAGAGCGTACCCAGGGGCACGATTCCCGTGCGGGCCAGGAACATGACGATCAGCGGTGTCTGAAAGACGACGCCGAAGATCAGCGTCATCATGGCTACGAACTTGAAGTAATCGTCCAGGAAGAAACTCGCGTCGATGAGCGACTTGCCGTCGACCAGAATGTTGCTGGTCGGGCTCATCAGGGCCTGGAGGCCCAGCGGGAGCATCACGAAATAGAACGTGGCCGAGCCTGCCACGAACAGTACGAAACTGAACGGGCCGTAGATCCGCACGAACCGCTGCTCCCGCGCATGTAGCCCAACCCCCACGAAGGCCCAGATCTGATACAGGATCCACGGGCTGGCCAGGATGATGCCGCATATGACGCAGAGCAGAATGATGGTGGTGTAACCGGTGAGCGGCCCGCCGAGGATGAGTCGCGGCTCATGGCCGGGCGACATGGGCAGTTTCTGGGGTTGCTCAGGCGGTGGAGCCGGGCTGTCGGCGCCCGGTGTGGCGTCGGGCTTCTTGGTCTCGGGCGGTGTCGGTACCGTTCCCTCGGGCGCCATCGCCTGCGTGGCCTGACTGTATGGCCGAAGCAGGGCCACGAGCAGCGTTCGGTAGAACACGCCGCACAAGACGGTCGAAACCAGCAGGCCCAGGAGGGCGAAGATGACGCGTCGGCGCAGTTCCTCCAAGTGCTCGCCGAACGTCATTTCGACGTCGTTCCTCATGGTGCGCTCGTGTGCGGGGGGCTAGGAGGTCACGGCGGGAGAGTCGGCCGCCCGCTCGCCCTTCAGGAAGTTCTCGTAGTTGCCCAGTTCCATGAGGATGTCGCGAGCTTCGCGGGCGCGCTCGATCGTGAGACGGCCGCTGGAGATCCAGTCGTAGATGAGGGCCGCGTTGTCGGGGCGATAGAGCGCGGCAAACTCCTTGTAGAACTCCTCGTGCGGCAGGCGGGTGGGCAGCACCGCGTGGAGGGCGTCGAACAGCCGGTAGTCGTGCGTGATGAGTTCGTCCTTCCTCTGGTCGTACAGGTCGGTTCCCGGCAGGGGCGTCAGCACGGTGAACTGGGGGTAGATGACGCCTTTCTCCTCGCGGTAGGTCTTGAGGGTCCGGAAATCCTCGCGCGTGAACTGCGGGTCGACGATGAACGCGCCCCACATGTGGATGCCCAGGCCGTTCATGATGTCCATCGCCCGCTCGTTCTGCTCGATCGTGGCGCCTTTGGCCACCGCATCGAGTTGGGTCTGCGTGGCGGCCTCGAACCCGATGAGCACCGTGTGCAGGCCCACGTCGCGCCAGGCGGCCAGCAGGTCGGGGTGCTTCGAGATCGTGTCGGTCCGGGCCTGCATGCCGTAGGTCTTCTTGATGCCCCGGGCCTTGATGAGTTCCAGAATCTTCCGTGCCCGCGGCACGTGAGCCAGGAAGTTGTCGTCGACGAAACTGATGGACCACGGCTCCATCACCTCAAGCTCGTCGACCACCCGCTCGGCCGACATGTACCGGCATCGCTTGTGGTAGAACTTCCAGACCGAGCAGAAGTTGCACCGGAACGGGCACCCCCGGCTCGTCGCAATGGAACCGTGCGGCTGGTCGAACAGGAAGAAGTAGTCCTTGGCGTACCGGGCCGCCAGCGACCGCGCGGGCAGCGGCAGGTCGTCGAGCGACTTGATGAGCGGCCGGTCCGCGTTCGTGGTCCACTGGCCGTCTTGTTGCCACAGGAGGCCGGCCACGGACGAGAGGGCCCCCGCCGGTGGCGGCAGGCCTGCCCGGTCGAGCGCCGCGAGCAGGTCGGCGAAGGTCTGCTCACCCTCGCCCACGACGATGACGTCGACGTACGGCAACTGGAAGTCCGCGGGCAGCAGGCTGGCATGCAGGCCGCCCACTACCGTAAAGACGTCCGGCCGCCACGCCTTGACCTGGCGCAGAATGTCCTGGGCGCCGTAGACTTCCGTGGTCAGGCAGGTGACGCCCACCACGTCCGGCTGGAAGGCGTTGAACGTCTCTTCCAGGGCACGATCGAGCCGCATGTCGAGCAACAGGACGTCGTGGTTCGGGCACGCGACGGCGCCGATGCACTCCAGCGCCAGGGGTTCCGGCAGGCCGATTCGTCGAAAACCCACATAGTCGGGCGGCGGCGGCGGTTGGACCAGGAGAATTTTCACCAGCAGCACTCCAGCGTGTCCCGAAAAATCAAACGGGGCGCTATCGTACCGCGTGCCCGGCTTCGAGGCAAGGGATTTGCGTCGATTAGACACGGATTGCCGGCGGCAGGAAGACGGGCCCTGATGCCTCGTGCGGCGCTAGTCGATGGGGTCGACGGGCCGTCCTTCGCGGCCGAAGTCGGTGGCCACGCTGAACAGGCGAGGCAGTTGGCGGTACGGCGAGGTGGCCGGGTCCTGGCCGGTTTGGCGGAACTCGATCCCCACCTGGTACCGGTCCTGGTGGCGCCGGCAGTGGATGACCCGGCCGGTCAGTTGCAGGGCGGGGTGCGAGGCGCTGGGCGGCAGGCGAAGCGTCACACGCTCGTTGACCTTCAGGGGCACCGAACTCTCGGCCCGAAGCCCACCGAGCGAGAAATCCTGAAGTTGAAGTCGGCACTGCGCCCGGCGACCAGTCTGGCCGCGCTTCAACAGGTCATCGCGGCGCGTGCTGATCGGAAGCTGGGTCGAAAAGCGGCCGAACCGTCGGCGCTCTTTCGTGCCTCCGCAACTACGGTTCTCGGAATCCGTGACCATTGCGGCTTGTCCCCTGTGATCGAGCGCTCTTCGTGCACGCTGTGCACAGCAGGTTCATACTGGCCTCATCGCGTTATCGGCACAAAGAGCCCCCGCTCTTTAAAGGCAGCCGGAGGATTATGGCGCACAAACACCGAAATGCAAACGCCTCCCCCGGAATTCCCTGCATGGGGCACCACCGGTGTCAGACGGCAGGCACAGACACTGGCGCAGCGAATGAGGTCGCTCAACTTAGGTGGGCCGCGAGCCGACATCCCAAGGTCCCCCGGGTACCGGGGCCTGTTGTCGGAGCGAGGAGCGACGGGACATTCCACTCACACGCGTCCGACCCCTTGTTGACGGCTCGTCGTGTCTTCAGGCCATCTTGAGGCTGATTGTCTTGAACCTTCGGCGCCTCGTCCCATGTGACGCCTACGGCCAACGTACTGTACGAGGCAGCCGTGTGCCTGGCCAGAAAAAAATCGCGTCAATTTCTCGCCGATTCTTCCAGTTCCGGCCAGGGCTCCTCGAAGGCGATCCCGATCGCGTAGTGGTCGCCGCACGCGTCGCACCGTACGACCTGGCCCACGGTGTCTCGTCCTTTCCCGGGGCCGACAGGCGGGAAGAAGAGAATGAGAGGCTGCGACGGGGGCAGGGCGGCCTGCGACGCCACGCCCACTCCGCCTCGCGACAGGTTCAAGACGTGCAGGCCGATGACCCGGTTGGGATGGTCCTGGGGCGTGTCCGGCAGAACCGCCTGAAGCGGCATGCCGACCACGGACCGGCTGAACCGGCGTCGGTCCGACGAAGCAGGCGGTAACGTGCTCATGCCTTTTTCCCCCGGACGAGACCCGCGCGGCCAACAGAGCTTGGCGAGCCCTCGGCCCCGCGGGCCAGGGGCCTCTTACGGCATTCTACCGGTGGGCCGTGCCGCACTCAACCGGGTTTCCTGTTTTTCTTCCGCGTCGGCACGGAGTCAGCAGACGGGCCTGGGATGCGGAGACGAAGCGCGGCCATGGAGTTGCCTCTGGGCCTGGCGTTGGAGGCGTTCCAGTTCCGCCGTCTGCAACTGGAGCTGCTGCCGCAGTGTGATCGCCTGCGTTTCGAGGTCGTCCACCTCGTCGGCCAGTTGACTTCGCACGGCCTCGAGTTTGGTGCGCAGCCGCTCGCGTGCCACGGCGGCGGCCGTGTTCAGGCGGCTCTGGTCGGGCGATTCGGAGGGTGTCGCGTCGGCCGCCTCCCGGATGATGTTCTGGAGCGCCCGCACCGTCGTCTGCCGACGGAGAAAGTCGGGGCAATCGGCCAGCCGGTCCGACGCCAGCATCGTGTCGAGCGTGGCCGCCTGCTGCCGCTTGGTTGAGGAGTCGTTCTGGAGCGCCGCCAGTTGCTGCCGAGTCGCGGCGCTCTGACTCTGAAGGGCGCGGATGCGACGGGCGGCGGCCACGAGGCCGTCGGATTCGCCCGAGACCACCCCGTCGGTCTCGCTGGCCAGCGACGCCATCGGCCGATCCGCCCAACCCGACCCCACCCGGATGATCACCACCAACGCCAGTCCGACCACCAACGCGGCCGGCCAGACCCACGCAATATGGTGCCGCAGCCACGACATGGCACATCCCTCGTGTTGATCACAGGCGGGGGTGACCGCGACAGCGGGTCACGCAGTCCAGTAAGTCGCTCTCATCAGTGCTATCGGCACTCGGCCGGAACCGGATTAGGACATTCCGGCGAGGCGTCCACTTTTCCGCCGGCACGGGAGGACACCAGGAAGGTTGACACCGCCGCGGCCGGGGTCCTATACTACCGACTGCGATTCAGGCACTCGTCGGAGGATGCGGGACTGCCCGGCCTCGGCGTGTGCCTGCGGGCCGATGGTGGAGGGCGCAAACGATGACCGACCAGCCGAATCCCCCGGGGCCGACGCCGTCGGCCTCGCCGTTGCCGCCTGAACTCCAGGCCGCCAACGCCTCGAAGGACGACCGGACGTGGGGCATGGTGGCCCACCTGGCCGCGCTGGGTGGAATCATCCTGCCGTTTGGCAGTATCATCGGCCCGCTGATCGTCTGGATTGCCAAGAAAGACCAGTCGCCCTTCGTGGCCTACCACGCCAAACAGGCCATGTGGTTCCAGATCTTCACGGTGATTATCGTCGTCGCGCTCGTCATCCTGGGTTTCGTGACGTGCGTCACCTTCCCCCTGGGCGCCTTGGCGGGGGTGGGGTCGCTGGCGTATGCCGTGTACGGCGCCATCCGGGTCAACGACGCCAAGGACTTCGAGTACTACTGGGTCGGCGGGTGGGTCCGCAAGTCGGCCTGAGACCGCCGAAGCGGCTTCAAGACCGGTCCCCACGTGATCTCCATGTGCCACCGCTCGCCTCGGGCGAGCCGTGATTCGAAAGCACTGCCGGGGGCCGCAAAGGGGATGATGGGGCCGGGCGTCGCGCCCGGCCTTGTCGTTTGCGAGGGGAGTGCCGGCAAGCGTGAACGTCCTGGTGGTCAACTGCGGGTCGTCGAGCATCAAGTATTCCCTGTACCGGACGGCCGACGGCGCCTCGGCCGAGGTCCTGGCGTCGGGGCTCATCGAGCGCATCGGCGAGTCCGACAGCCGCATCCGTCACGAGGCCGGCGGCCGGACCGACTCGCGCCGCGTCGAGGCCCCCGACCACGAGGCGGCATTCGGCCTGATGGTCGGGGCACTGACCGAGGGGCCGGGGGCGGTCGTCTCGGGCCTCTCTGACATCGACGCCGTCGGCCATCGGTGCATCCACGGCGGCGAACGCTTTGCCGAGAGCGTCCGGATTGACGCCGACGTCATCCGGGCCATCGAGGCGTGCGTGCCGCTGGCGCCGCTGCACAACCCGCCGAACCTCGTGGGCATCCGCGCCGCCATGGCCCTCGTGCCCGGTGTGCCGCACGTTGGCGTCTTCGACACGGCCTTCCACCAGACCATGCCCCCGCACGCCTACCTCTACGCCGTTCCGTACGACCTGTACGCCGAACACGGCATCCGCCGGTACGGCTTCCACGGTACGAGCCATCGGTACGTGTCGGAGGTGGCGGCCAGGATGTTGGGCCGGGCGCCGGCCGAGGTCAACGTTATCACGGCTCACCTGGGCAACGGGTGCAGTATTGCGGCCGTCCAGGGCGGCCGGAGCGTCGACACGTCGCTGGGCCTGACGCCGCTGGAGGGCCTCGTCATGGGCACCCGCAGCGGCGACGTCGACCCGGCCCTCGTCATCCACCTGGTCCGGGCCCTGGGCATGACCGTGGACGAGGTCGACGACCTGCTGAACCGCCGCAGCGGCCTGCTGGGCCTCTCGGGCATCTCGAACGACATGCGCGAGGTGACCCGCGCCGCCGCCGAGGGCAACCCGCGGGCCCGCCTGGCCATCGAGATCTTCTGTTACCGCCTGAAGAAGTACATCGGCGCCTACACGGCCGTCCTCGGCCGGGTCGACGCACTGGTCTTCACGGGTGGCATCGGCGAGAACGCCGCCCACGTCCGCGAGCGGACGTGCGAGGGCCTGGGGCGGCTCGGCTACCGGCTCGACATCGCCCTGAATGCCGCGGACACGCGCGGCCCGCGCGACGTGGCGGCGGCCGAGTCGCCCGCCCGCATCCTGGTCATCCCGACCGACGAAGAGGCGATGATCGCCCGCGACACGGCCCGCATCGCCGCAGGGGCATCGGCGACCAGGCCCCGTCCACAACAACAATGATGAATGTTGAATGCTGAATGCCGAACCGTGGGTGGCATGGTCATCCCGCAGGGTGACCATGTTTTGGGCGGCGGGCATGGCACGCGGCGGCGTTTCCGGGTAGGGCGTCAAGCGAAAGCCGGAAGAAATCGCAGGGCTCCCCCAGGCTCGTTTGGCGGGATGTAGGTCCTTGTCTGACCATGAGTTACGGTTCCCAGTACGGGGCGGTTGTGCAGGTTTCGGCATGAGGACCCGGCGGGGGATTTGACAATATCGAAAACCATAGTGGTTTCGGAGGAAGGGAGTTGGACACCCGGGGCTGCGTCCGCAGGTTGCGGACGGGCCCCTTTTTGTCAGGATGGGGATAGCGACGCCCGGCGGCGGAGCCGGGCGGGTCGGCCATCCTCACGGGTGATGAGGGTGGGTGCAGTCAGGTAGCCTCGCGCTTTACCGCGGGGTCGTGTGTGTGCGAGAGAGGTCGCAACGGGGGAAGACGCCCATCGGGGGCGCCTTCCCCCTTTTTTGTTGAGCGGGTACGCTGGCAACAGGCAGAGCACAAGGAGAGAACGATGAGTACGGTACGGATGGTCACGCTGGGCGTGGTGGTTCTGGTGTGGGCTTTCGGGTCGGCGGCGTTGGCAACGGAACCCAACGACACCTTTGCCGAGAGGACGATTTTGCCGCTCGGTCAAGTCTCGGTCAGCGACTCGATTGACGGCAGCGGCGGCGGCGGATTGAACCCCGATACCACGTTGGGCGCGTTCGACGAGAACTGGGGTCTCTACGCGACCGACGACGACAGCAGTTGGCTGGGGGATGGTTGGGCGAGCGGCCTGTACGGCCTGCCGGTCAACCCGGACGGGACCATCAACCTGGCCGTCAGCGGATTCGACGACTTCGACTTCGACGGCATGAGTGACGGGGATCCCGCCTCGCCGCATGGGGTGTCAGGCAACTTCATCCTCTACATTGACCTGTATGACTCCCTGGGGAACTGGGTCGACGCCCTGTCGACTCCGGATTACCTCCCGCCAGACCAGGCGCTCTCTTACGAGACAACCCACGACGTGGGTGGCACGTTCCACGCCTATATCGACAACATGGTTGGCGGCGATCCGGGCCCCGACCCGGTCGACTTCTTCACGTTTGAGGACGCGGCCGTCCTGATGCCGGGGAACCCGTTTGAGGCCGAGATCATCTCGGGAGACTTCGACTCGATGCTTGGCTGGTTCGACGACGCGGGCAACCTGATTGCGCTCGACGACGATGGCGGCTTGGGTTTTCTTTCGAAGATAAGCGGCATCGTGCCGGCCAGCGGCGTCATCCACCTGGCCGTCAGCGCGTGCCCCGACTATGAATTCGACGGGTCGCACCAATCCGTCGGCGACTACGTGCTGCAGCTGACGCCCGAACCGGCCACGCTGGCCCTGCTGGCCTTGGGCGTGGCGGGCTTGGTGGCGCGGCGCCGCAACCGGTAGACCTGCGCGGCAGCGCGACGCGGCACACGAAAGGAAGCCCTCGGCCGTTGGGCCGGGGGCTTCTCGTTGCGCGGAAGGCGGGGCCCGGTGGCACTGGCGGGCAAGCCGCCAGTGCCACCCGGCGCACGCGGTCACGCTGCGGCGGCAAAATCCCTTGACGCTAAGGCCGCCGTGCCCTAGAATCTCCGCTCTTCTTGCCTCGTGTTACCAGGCTTCGTACCTCAAGCCAGGAGAGATTCGGCATGCTCAAAGAGATTCGCATCCACGGCCGCGGAGGCCAGGGCAGCGTGACGGCCGCCGAGGTCCTCGCCAAGGCCGCCTTCAAGGACGGCACCATCAGCCAGGCCTTTCCGGCGTTCGGGTCCGAGCGGATGGGCGCCCCCGTGCGGGCCTTCTGCCGCCTCTCGGACAAGCCCATCCGGACGCGGGCCGTCATCGAGGAACCCGACTACCTGATCGTCCAGGACCCGACCCTGTTCGGCCAGGTCGAGATCTTCGGGGGCCTCAAGAAGGGCGGCGTGGCCATCGTCAACACCGAAAAGCCCGAGGAGATCGAGGTGCCCGACGGCGTGACCCTGAAGGCCGTGCCCGGCACCCGGATCGCCATGGACGTCATCGGCCGGCCCATCCCCAACATGGTCATGATCGGGGCCTTCTGCGGGACGACGGGCCTGGTGAGTCTCGGGTCCCTTCAGGAGGCCGTGAAAGAGCGTTTCGGCGGCAAGGTGGGCGACCTGAACGCCCAGGCTATCGAGAAGGCGTACCGCGCGGCCGAACAGGCGAAGTGAATCGGTTGGCCACCCGCCCCGGCGGGCGAGTCGGCCACAACGGAGAGAACGGATGAACGACAAACTCCTCAGCATGGACAAGCTCTCGATCGGTTGCGTGGCGCCCCCCGCCGGCAGCGTCGAGAACAAGACCGGCGCCTGGCGGGCGATGCGGCCCGTCTTCAAGCAGAAAGACTGCATCGGCTGCCGCGCGTGCGAACTCGTCTGCCCCGAAGGCTGCGTGGCCGGCAACGCGAAGGAGAAGAAGTTCGACTTCGACCCGGACTACTGCAAGGGCTGCGGCATGTGTGCGGCGGAGTGCCCCAAGGACGACATTGACATGGTCAGGGAGGAGAAGTGATGGCCGCCAAGCAAGAGATTCTGGAAGGCGCGATGGCCGTCGCCCACGCGGTCGCGCGGTGCCGGCCGGAGGTCGTCGCGGCCTATCCCATTACGCCGCAGACCCACATCTCCGAGGAACTCAGCCAGATCGTGGCCGATGGTGAACTCGACGCCGAGTTCGTCAAGGTCGAGTCGGAGTTCGGCGCCGCCAGCGTGTGCCTGGGGGCCAGCGCTACGGGTGCCCGGGCCTACACGGCCACCTCGAGCCAGGGCCTGATGCTCATGGGCGAGGTCCTCTGGAACATCGCCGGCATGCGGCTGCCGATCGTCCTGGCGTGTGCTAACCGCAGCGTCTCGGCGCCCCTTTCCATCTGGTGCGACCACCAGGACGCCGAGAGCGTCCGCGACTGCGGCGTCCTCCAGTTGTATGCCGAGGACAGCCAGGAGGCCTGCGACCAGCACGTCATCGCCTTCCGGGTGGCCGAGGACCGGCGGGTCCTGTTGCCCGTCATGGTCAACCTCGACGGGTTCCTTCTGACCCACGTCTTCGAGCCGACCGAACTGCCCGACCAGGCCCTGTGCGACGCGTTCCTGCCGCCGTACGACGCGGCCCTGAAACTCGACCCGGCCAACCCCGCCACGTTCGGCGCCTTCACCGAGCCCGATAAGTGCATGGAAGGCCGGTGGATGATCCACGACGCGGCGCTGCGGAGCCTCTCGGTCATCGAGGAGGTCTCGGCCGAGTTCGCCAAGGTCTTCGGGCGCCCCTCCGGCGGCCTGCTGGAAGAGTACAGGAGCCAGGACGCCGAAACGATCCTCATCGCCAAGGGGTCGATCTGCGGAACCATCAAGGATGTCATCGACCAGGTGCGCGACGAGGGCAAGAAGGTGGGTCTGGTGCGGATCAAGACGTACCGGCCGTGGCCCAAGGACGCGCTCTTGAAGGCCCTCGCGAGCGCCAAGCAAGTGGCGGTGATCGAGCGCGGCGCCAGTTTCGGCGCCGGCGGCGTCATGACCCCCGAGGTCAAGGAAACCCTCTACGACGCTGGCAAGGTGATCCCCGTCAGCGGGTACTGCGTCCAGTTGGGCGGGCGCGAGGTGCCACCCGACGGCTTCCGCGAGATCATCGACCGCACCTCGAAGGGCCAGCGCCAGAAGGCCTACGAGTACTTCCGCCTCCGCACGGAGATCCTGCCGGACCTCGTGCCGACCAAGTAGACGATTCGGTGGCCGCCTGGGCGACCGCCTTACAGGGAGGATGACACGTGAAGTTCGACTATAGCGATCGCATCCTGGTGCCGGGATACACGTCGTGCCTGGGTTGCGGCGAGGCGCTCGCCATGCGCATCGTCGCCCAGACCGCCGGCAAGGACACCATCTTCACCAACTGCACCGGGTGCAGCGAGATCTTCACGTCGCGGTACCCCACCAGTTCGTGGGCGGCGCCGTGGATCCACAGCCTGTTCGAGAACTCGGCCGCGGTCGCCACGGGCGTCGCGGCCGCCCTCAAGCACAAGGGCAAACTCGACTCGACCAAGGTCATTGCCATGGGCGGCGACGGCGGCACCGCCGACATCGGGCTCCAGTGCCTCTCGGGCGCCTTCGAGCGCGGCGACGACCTGCTGTACGTCTGCTACGACAACGAGGCCTACATGAACACCGGCATCCAGCGGTCGGGCATGACGCCGTTGGGTGCCGCCACCACCACCAGTCCCGCCGGCAAGGCCTCCTGGGGCAACAGCCGCCCCAAGAAAGACCTGCCGATGATCATGGCCGCCCACAACCCGCCGTACGTCGCGGTCACGTCCATGGGCTACTACCGCGAGATCCCGCGGATCGTCAAGAAGGCCCTCGAGATGCGCGGGCCGAGGTTCATCCAGATCCATTGCACGTGCCCGCTGGGCTGGCGGAGCGAGCCGGCCCAGTCGGCCGAGATCGCACGCCTGGCGTTCGAGACCGGCTGCTACCCGCTCTACGAGATCATCGACGGCCAGATGACGCCGCACAAGGCGCCCAAGGATGGCTGGAAACCCGTCGAGATCTACCTGAAGCTGCAGGGCCGGTTCCGGCACCTCTTTCGCGCGGCCGACGGCGTTCAGCAGATCGCCCGCGTCCAGGCCCTGGCCGCCGCCAACATCCGCAAGTATTACGGCGACGAGGCCGTGCCCGATTTCGCCCGGGAGGCCGAGAAGAAGGTCGCCGAGACGGCGGCGGCCACGGCGTAGGGGCAGCCGTCGGACTGGCGTAACGTACTGGCGCGGCGGGTCTCCTGACCTGCCGCGCTGCTTTGCGCGGACGCGACGGCCATTATTCCCTTGTGGCTGGCCCGCCGCTGTGCCATAGAATTAGAGGTGTCCGGGGGGCCGTAGGGGGTCTGTCCGTGCTCTACGTCACGATTCACGGCGTGTGGATGATCGTGGCCGTCGTCGTCGGCACCGTGGCCGGGTACCTGGGCCTCTTGCGGGCGACGCAAGGCGAGGGCGGGCGGAGTCCGCTGCCCGGCCGCTTCCGGATGAAACTGCACACCGGCCTCGGCCTGGTCTACTACCTGATGCTCTATGCCGGCCTGGCGGGCGGCGTTGTCATGGTCCGGTTTCTGCTGCCGAGCGACGTCCTGCCGCGCTCCATCGCCAAGGTTCACGTGGTGCTGGCGGTGCTGGTGGGCACCTTGTACGGCGTGGCGTGGCTTATCGGTCGGCGGCTCGAGCAGAAGCCGGCCGGCGCGGCCCGTCTGCTCCCGCGGCTGCACATGGTCTTCAACTTCACGGCCTGCACGCTCATCGGCATCCAGATTGCCCTGGCCGCCTACTACGTCTGGATATGGCCGAACCTGTAACACGCGAGATAGCCGCCCGGCCTGCCGGGCGCGTTGAGGCAATCCGTGGAACTCCTTCGCGACCTCGACAACGTGCCGGCCGCGTTCCGCGGCGGCGTCCTGAGCGTCGGCGTCTTCGACGGCGTCCACCTGGGCCACCAGCAGGTCCTCGGCCGCGCGGTCGAACGGGCCCGTGCCCTGGGGGCCGCCGCCGTCGTCTTCACGTTCCACCCGCATCCGCTCCAGGTGCTGCGTCCCGACGAGGCCCCGCCGCTCATCCAGACGTTCGGCCAGAAACTCGAACTGATGCGCGAGATCGGCATCGGCGCCGTCGTCTGGCCGCGCGACGCCGCCGGCGTCCTGGCCCTGGCGCCCGAGGCGTTCGTCGGCCAGGTCGTGTGCGGCGCCCTGGCGGCCCGCGTCATGGTCGAGGGGGCCGACTTCCGTTTCGGCCGCGGCGGCCGCGGCGACGGCGAGCAACTCGGCCGCCTGGCAGGGGCGTGTGCGGTCGAGGTCGAGTTGGTCGACGACGTTAGCGTCGACGGCGACCGCGTCTCGAGCACCCGCATCCGCCGCCTCATTGCCGATGGTCACGTTGCCGAGGCGGCCCGCTGTCTCGGCCGGCCCTACGCGTACGTGGGCACGGTGGTCGAGGGACGCCATCGCGGCGCCCGCCTGGGGTACCCGACGGCCAACGTCGAGGCGCCGCGGTTCCTCGTGCCCGGCGATGGCGTGTACGCCGGGTGGGTCGAGGTGCGCGGCCGCCGGTACGCGTCGGCCGTCAGCGTGGGCCGCGCGCCCACCTTCGAGAAGGCCCTGCCCGTGGCGGTCGAGGCGTTTCTGCTCGACTTCGATGGCGAACTCTACGGTGAACAGATGGCGGTCGATTTTGTAGAGTCCCTGCGGCCGCAGCGGGCGTTCCCCGACGAGGACGCCCTCAAGGTCCAGATCGCGGCCGACTGCGACCGCGTCCGGCAGGTCCTTGGCGGCGGGTGACGGGCGGGAGGGTACCACCATGGCCGAACCGGCACGGATGGACCGGCGATGTTTTCTCCGCGTCGCCGGCGCTGCGGCCGGCGGGGCCCTGTTGGCGGGCGGGTGCGCGGGCCCGGCCGAGGCACCTCGGCCCGGCGCCGGCGACCGGCCGAACATCCTCTTCTGCATCGCCGACGACTGGGGATGGCCGCACGCGGCCCTGTTCGGCGACAAGGTCGTCCAGACCCCCACGTTCGAGCGCGTCGCCCGCGACGGCGTCCTGCTGCCGCACACGTACTGCGCGGCCCCGTCGTGCACGCCGTCGCGCGGGTCCATCCTGACGGGGCAGATGTTCTACCGTCTGGAGGACGGCGCGTGCCTGTGGAGCACGCTGCCCGCTAAGTTCCCCGTCTACACCGACCTGCTCGAGGCTGCCGGCTACCACGTCGGCTGCACGCGCAAGGGCTGGGGACCCGGCAGTGTCCGGGCCGGCGGGCGGACGCGGAACGCCGCCGGCAGACCGTACAAGAACTTCGGGGCGTTCCTGGCGGCGGCACCCGCCGACCGGCCGTTCTGTTTCTGGTTCGGCAGCCACGAGCCGCACCGCGGATACGTGGCGGGGTCGGGCGCCGCCGGCGGGATGCGACCCGAGGACGTCCAGGTCCCCCCCATCTGGCCCGACGCGCCCGAGGTCCGCCGCGACATCCTCGACTACTACCTCGAGGTCCAGCAGTACGACCGCCAGGTGGGCGACCTGCTCGAGCAGTTGCAGGCCGCCGGCCGGCTCGACAACACCCTCGTCGTCATGACCAGCGACAACGGGTGTCCGTTCCCGCGGTGCAAGACCAACCTGTACGACATGGGGACGCGGATGCCGACGGCCGCGATGTGGCCGGGGCGGGTCGGCGGAGGGCGGGTCGTCGATGACTTCGTCAGTTTCACCGACTTCGCCCCCACGTTCCTGGAGGCGGCCGGCCTGCCGGTGCCCGAGGCCATGACCGGCCGCTCGTTCCTGGACGTGCTGTCCTCGGGCAAGGGCGGCCGCGTCGACGCGGCCCGCGACCACGTCGTCACCGGCCGCGAGCGGCACCACGGCGGGGCACGCCCGGGGCGCCGGGGCTATCCGATGCGGGCCCTCCGGACCCACGATTACCTTTACATCCGCAACTATGAGCCCGACCGCTGGCCTGCCGGTGACCCCGAGTGCCGGGTCGAGGGCGGCGGCACGTTCGACTACGCCGACGTGGACGGCGGACCCACGAAGACGTATATGCTGAGGCATCGCGAGGACCCGGCCGTCGGGCCGCTGTTCGACCTGTCGTTCGGCAAGCGGCCCGCCGAGGAGTTGTACGATTGCCGCAACGACCCGCACCAGATGAAGAACCTGGCCGCCGACCCCGCCTGCGCCGACGTCCGGGCGCGTCTGGCCGAGCGCCTGGCGTCGTACCTGAAACGCACAGCCGACCCGCGCGCCGCCGGCCGCGGCGATGTGTTCGACACCTATCGCTACTACGGCGGGTTGGGAGAGAAGAAGCGACCGAGGACCTGACGGCCGGGCCGCCCGCGGTCGGCATCCGGCAGGCACCCGTCAACGCAAGGTTGGGCCCGTGTCGCGGCCTGGGCCCGGGAGCAAGCGGCATGCGTTGGACACGTGGCATCGCGGCAGCCGGGGTCCTGGCGGTGGTGCTGGCGTTGGTCGCCGCCGCCGCCCGTGCCGCCGACTGGCCGCAGTTCCGCGGGCCGACCCGCGACGGCGTCTCGGCCGAGACGGGCCTCGCGCCGGCGTGGCCGGAGGGCGGGCCGCCCCTCGTCCGGACCGTCGATGGCGTGGGCGAAGGGTTCTCCTCGCCCGTCGTGGCCGCCGAAAGACTCTTCGTGACGGGCCGCCTGAAAGACGAACTCTACGTGTTCGCCTTCGACGTCGCCACGGCCCGGCCGCTCTGGCGGGCCGCCTGCGGGACGGCGTACACGGCGTTCTGGCCGGGGTCGCGCAGCACGCCCACTGTGGCGGGCGGGCGCCTGTACGTCCTGTCGGGCGAGGGACGCCTCACGGCCCTGGAGGCCGACTCCGGCAGCAAGGTCTGGACGCTCAACCTTTTCGAGACCTTCGGCGGCAAGCGGCCCATGTACGGCGCCGCCGAGTCGGTCCTGGTGGTCGGCGACACGGTCATCTGCACGCCCGGCGGGCCCGACGCGTGCCTGGCGGCGCTCGACGCCGGCACCGGACGGACCGTCTGGACCAGCCGGGGTCTGAGCGACCGGGCCGCCTTTGCCTCGACCATCGCCATCGACTACGGCGGCGTGCGGCAGGTCGTCGCCCTGACCGAGAAGGGCCTGGTGGGCGTGGCGCTGGCCGACGGCAAGCCGCTGTGGCGGTTCACCGACTATTTCGGCGGGTTCATGGCCGAGAACGTGCTGGCGCCGGTCTTTCGCGACGGCATCGTGTTCGGCGAGGGCGGGCATTACGGTGGCGGCGGGGCCGTCCGGCTCAAGGCCGACGCCGGGGCGTTCTCGGTCGAGCCGCTCTGGAAAAAGTCGGGCGGATCGACGCATCTGGGCGGATACGTGGAGCGCGGCGGCTTCCTGTACGGCGACACGGGCAGGGGATGGTCGTGCGTCGACCTGGCCGGCGGCGATGTTCGGCACAAGACGAGCCGCATCCGCGGCGCCGCTACGCTGTGGGCCGACGGCCGCTTCTACTGTCTGGGCGAAAAGGGCACGATGCACCTGGTCGAGGCCGACCCGAACTGCAGCCGCATCGTCGGCGAATTCTCGATTCCGAACGCCGGCAGCCAGACGTGGGCGTACCCCGCGATCTCCGACGGGCGGCTGTACGTCCGCCGGCTCGAACAGGTCCACGTCTACGACATTTCGCGGCCGCGATAGCACAGCCGCGCCGCTTTCAGGCGGCGGCCCGCGCGTAGGAGGCGTGTCATGAGACCAGCGCAACGCACAGGAGTCTTGGCCGTGGCCGCGCTGGCCTTGGCGGTGCTGGCCGCCGCGTCGGGCGCCGCCGATGCCGGGACCGGGCGCGACGTACGCCGCCCCAAGAAACTCATCGCCGTCGGGTGGGACCTCTTCTTCGACACGCACTGGCTCTTGGCACACCACGCTGAAATGGACCAGCGTCCGTTCGACGGCATCACCATCAACGTCGTCGGCCGCGACGACGATGGCAAACCCGTCGAGATGCGCCTGGCGTTCCGCAAGGGCGCCTGGAAAGAGGCGTGGTTCGACGCGGCCCGGGCCGACCTGGTGGCGTGTAAGTTCCGGAACCTGCGCGACAACTTCCTGATGGTCTGGGCGAACCCCGGCGACGTCGACTGGTTCGACGACGACGGTTGGCGCGACATCGTCGAGCACTGGCGCCTGGCGGCCCGGCTGGCGAAACGGTCGGGCTGCCGCGGCCTCTGTTTCGACCCGGAACCGTACTACGGGCCGCACGCGGCGTTCACGTACGCCGCGCAGACGGGGCGGCAGGACCACTCGTTTGCCGCGTACGCCGCCAAGGTGCGCGAGCGCGGCCGCGAGGTCATGAAGGCGGTGGCCGCCGAGTTCCCCGAGGCGACCATCCTCGCGTTCTTCCTGAACTCCATCTGCGGCCGCGCGACCGGCCACGCCGACCCCGCGCCGCTGCTGGAGGCCGACGGGTACGGCCTCCTGCCGGCGTTCGTCGACGGCTGGCTCGATGCGGCGCCGCCGACGGTCACGATGGTTGACGGCCACGAACACGCGTACCGGTACAACTCGGACGTGGAGTTCCTGGAAGGGGCGAACCTGATCCGCAACACGTGCCAGGAGTTCGTCTCGCCCGAGAACCGGGCAAAGTACCGGGCGCAGGTCCAGGTGGGGTACGGCGTGTATCTCGATGCGCACATCAACCCGCCCACCTCGCCGTGGTACATCGACCCGCTGGGCGGCCCGCGCGTCGAGCGGCTGCGGGCCAACGTGGCCGCCGCCTGCCGCGCGGCCGACGAGTACGTCTGGGTCTACGGCGAGAAATGCCGCTGGTGGCCCACGCCCAACAAGCGCGTCACCGAACGGACCTGGCCCGAGGCGCTGCCCGGCTGCGAGGACGCCCTGCGCTTCGCCCGCGACCCGGTGGCCGGGGCCCGCTGGAAGGTCGAGGAACTCCGGAAGGCCAGCGCCCTTCAAGACCTCATGGCCGGCGGCGATTTCTTGGTCGGTCCGAAAGAGGCGGGCGGCCGGCCCGACGGCTGGGGCGCCTGGCAGGACTCCGCCTCCAAGGGCGCCTTCGCCTGGGACGCCGACGTGGGCGCCGCCGCCAAGGGCTCGGCACGGCTGGCCGGCGTCGCCAACGGTTGCCTCATCGCCAAGATCGAGGTAAAGCCCGGCCAGCGGTACGCCGTCGAGGCCGTCCGGCGACTGAAAGGCGCGGGCGACGCCGTCCTGGTCGTCCGCTGGCAGACCGCCGATGACACATGGACGGCCGAGGCCCGCGACGTCAGCGTCCCGTGCACCGGGCCGCGCGACGCCTGGGCCGAGATGTTCGGCGTGGCCGAGGTGCCCGAGGGCGCGGGCAAACTGGTAGTGCTTCTGCTAGCGCGCGGCCAGAAGTCGGCGGACGACTTGGCGTGGTTCGACGACGTGCGGGTGTACCGGCTGGACGGCCGGTGAGCGTGGGGCGACGGGCAAATCGGTTCGCCCTGGGCCGGGCGTGGTGTATAATTCGCCGTGTCGCTCCGCTGGCAGCGGGGTTTGAGCGGGTGGGGCGGCGCTGGGCCGGCCAATCGGGAGCGGGAGGGTCGGGATGCGCGTCATCGTGGCGACGATGCTGTTTGCTATCGTGGCGACGGTCTCGGCCGAGGCCGGCGAGGCCGGGGCGTCGGATGCGGCGGCCGCCTTCAAGGCGCTCGTCGAGAAAGACTGGCTCACGCCGCAGGCCATCGCCCAGGTCAGCCGCACGCATCAGGCGTCCCCCGGCGGCATGACCACCTCCCAGGATGCGGCCGGCGGCGTCGACGGCGTCAAGGACGGCAAGTGGGGGTTCCACACCGAGAACGAGAAGGACCCCTGGTGGCAGGTTGACCTGGGCGCGTCCGTGCCACTCGACCGCATCGTGCTCTATAACCGCTGCGACAGCGGCTGTGCTGCACGCAATGGGCGGATCCGGGTGTCGCTCTCCGACGACGGCAAGGCGTTCCGGCAGGTCTACGAGCACGACGGCACGGTCTTCTACGGTCAGACCGACAACAAGCCCCTCGCGGTGCCGCTGAAGGGCCAGACTGCGCGGGTCGTGCGGCTGGGCCTGGCGGGGACGAGTTATTTCCACCTCGACGAGGTCGAGGTGTACGCCGCGGCCGACCCGGCGAAGAACGCGGCGCTCGGCCGCCCGGCCGACCAGTCGAGCACGAGCGAGTGGTCGGCCGCGAACGGTCCGGCGGCGGCGATGACCGACTTCCCCGTGGCCCAGGTGGTGGAGCGCGGCCGGCGGCTGGCCGAGGACCTGCGCGCTCGCGGCGTCGACGTGGGGCCGGATATGGCGGCGCTCGATGCGGCCGCGCGGACCGCGGGGGCCCTGCCGGCCGACGCCCCGGCCGACGCGAAGCGCCAAGTGTATCTGGACGCCCGCTGGGCGGCGCGACGACTGGCCCTCAAGAACCCGCTGCTGGACTTCGATGCCATCCTCTTTATCAAGGCGGTGCCCACGCAGTTTCCGCACATCTCCGACCAGCATTACGGGTGGTGGTCGCGGCCGGGCGGCGGGGTCTTCGTGCTCGAGGGGTACAAGGGCCCGGCGCCCCGGCTGCGGTGCCTGACGGCCGACATGCCCGAGGGGAGTTTCGCCCGGCCCGACCTCTCGCACGACGGCCGCAAGGTCCTGGTCGCCTACGCCCGGTTCTACCCGAACGTGCCGGACATCAAGAACAAGGCCAGCAAGACCGAGGTGCCGGAGGACGCGTTCTACCACGTCTTCGAGATGAACGTCGATGGCGGCGGCCGACGTCAACTGACGCGCGGCCGTTACGACGACTTCGACGCGCGGTACCTGCCGGGCGGCGACATCGTGTTCCTCTCGACCCGCAAGGGTCAGTTTGTCCAGTGCACGAAGGCCAACACGATGGCCACGCTGGCCGGCGACCTGCCCGACAGTTACGTCCGCTGCGGCGGCGACAACTACCGGCCCGTGCCGGTCTTCACGCTGCATGCCATCGACGCCTCGGGCGGGGACCTGCGCCCGGTCTCGGCCTTCGAGAACTTCGAGTGGACCCCCGCCGTCGACAACGACGGCCAGGTCCTCTACACGCGGTGGGACTACATCGACCGGTTCAACGGCCACTTCTTCAGCCTCTGGTCGACGCGGCCCGACGGCATGAATCCGCAACTGGTCTACGGCAACTACACCACCAAGCCGCAGGTGACCTTGGAGGCGAGGCCGATACCGAACTCGGGCAAACTCGTCTTTACGGCGTCGGCGCACCATTCGATTACGGGCGGGTCGCTCGTGCTGCTCGACCGCGGCCGGGGCACCGAGGGGGCCGCGCCCATTGTCCGCCTGACGCCCGAGGTGCCGTTCCCCGAGACGGAAGGCTGGCCCGACACGTACTACGCGAACCCGTACCCGCTGTCCGAAGCGCATTACCTGGTGGCCTGGAGCAATCGCAAACTTCCGCCACACTGCCGCGTCGACAACTCGGCCCAGAACCCGGTCAACGCCGGCGGCCTGTACCTGTACGACGCGTTCGGGAACCTGACGCTGCTGTACCGCGACGAGGTGATATCGAGTTCGTGCCCGATAGCCGTCCGGGCCAGGCCCGGGCCGCCCGTCCTCGGCCACCCCATCGCCTGGGACGGCGCCCAGGAAGGCTGCTTCCTGCTCCAGGACGTGTACGAGGGTCTGGCGGGCGTGCCGCGCGGCTCGGTCAAGGGGCTGCGGGTCGTCGGCGTGCCGCCCAAGGTCCAGCCGCACATGAACTCGCCCAGCCTGGGCGTCTCGGCGGAGGACCCCGGCAAGTTCCTCCTGGGCATGGTGCCGGTGGAGGCCGACGGGTCGGCCTACTTCCGCGTGCCGAGCGGCGTCTCGATCTTCTTCCAGGCGGTCGGGGCCGACGGCATGGCCGTCCAGACGATGCGGAGCCTGACGTACGTGTGGCCGGGGCAGACGCTCTCGTGCATCGGCTGCCACGAATCGCGGGAGGCCGCGCCGGCGGCGCCCCTGCGCCGGCCGCAGCCGCTGGCGGCGCAGCGCGAGCCCTCGCGGCCCGTGCCCGGCCCCGAGGGGTCCTGGCCGCTGCGGTTCGACCGGCTCGTCCAGCCGGTGCTCGAGAAATCGTGCGTCTCGTGTCACAAGCCCGGCGCCAAGGACGAGAAGGCGGCGCGGTTCGACCTGACGGCCGCCAAGGCTTACGCCAACCTCATCGCCTACGCCGGGGAAGACCTCAAGAAACTCGCCTTCGAGAAGGACCGCTCGATCATGGGCGAGTGCCCCGCGCAAAAGAGCAAACTGTTGGCGCTCCTGACGGACCCCAAGGGCCACGAGGACGTCAAACTCGACGCCGAGAGCCTCGCGCGCCTCGTGATATGGATGGACCTCTACGCCCAGCGTCAGGGCCACTTCAGCGCCGAGCAGGAACAGCGCCTGCTGGCGCTCCGCCAGCAGTGGGCCGGCCTGCTCGAGTGACGCCGGGCGGGCCCTTGCCGGAGCAACGCGATCCCATGTGCACGCTGCGTCTCGCCGTGTTGGCAGTGTGGCTTGCGGCGGTGCCGGCCGCGATGGCCGCCGACCCGCCCGTCCGTGTCCTCTTTGTGGGGGGCGACTGGAAGTCTCAACTCCCGAACTACCAGGGCAAGACGCCGCTGCGCGGGTACTTCGTGCGGCAGGAGGTG
>DATKZB010000054.1:0-14548 GCA_035528235.1 Phycisphaerae bacterium | reverse complement strand
CAGCACCACCAGCGTGGCCCCGGCCGCACAGCCGATCTCCAGCACTCGCTTGCCTTGCCAGTCGTCGATCACGGATTCCATTCGCCGCATCCGAGGGCAGTAGTTTAGGTCACTGACCGCTTCGGCATACTCGAAATAGTGCTCGTACGTGTCGCTCGCCTCAAAATACCCCTTATCATATACCGCAGCAAGCGCCCCCGCCTTCGGCCGGCGGGTCAGAAAAGCGAACCCGCAGCAGGCGCATTCGTGAACAGGTTCCCCATCCGGCCGCACGACCAGTGGGCGAATGTTGCCCGAACCGCAGAGGCTGCATCGCGTTGCGACGTCAAATCCGTCGGTCTCTTGCTCGAGCATCGGATGCTCCCTTCCCTGCCGCCGACTGCCTCTACCGTAGCCCATGAGAGTGAGGCATTCAAGTGCGGGCGTCAGGAGTTTTCCCGCACCCTGTCCGCTTGGGGGTTGGGCGAAGGCGAGGACCTCTGGCGCGGGGTCTTTCACAGAACCGCCTCCAGGGCTCTTCAAGACAGGAACCTCCCGGCCGAATGCCAACCGGGGACGTACCTGGCGGACTCCGAGAGCGAGGCCACGTGGTCGGACATTTTCAAGGACCTGAAGGGCCGCGGTCTTCATGTCAGAAGCGGGCCGCCGACGGTCAGAGCAAACGTTCCCGCAAGAAAAGCTCGCGCTCGTAGCTCAGGAGGATAGAGCGACGGTTTGCTAATTCTCTTCCCCAGCTTGGGGCAAGTTCTTGCGAATACGGTAATTACAGTTTCCGCCATACCTTGCGGCTAAAACTCGAATACCACTGGAGCCGCAGGAAGGCGCACAAACCACTCCTCCAGTTGTCGCGACAATCGTCGAGAATTGAGAACCACGGCCCAAGAAACCGTTGGTCTTCGAAATCCCTCGCTCGGTCGCGGCCACTCCCGGTCGCAAACGCATCGACGGCATCTTGATTGGCCCGCCGGAGACCCCAGCAACTGAGGTTTGCCAGGGGGTGGTCTGCCTGCTCGGCATCGGCGCGACAGCGAAGGAGACGCGAAACGAGGTAGGCAGATGGGAAACCCCTCGGCTGTTGTGGCGCATGGCCGTGGGGCAAGAACGAGGAATGGCGTCGGCTCCATTGTGTTTCAAGACAGTACCGCAAGGGCTGTCAAAAACAGGGAATCGCTGCATGACGAGTCGGGCTGTCACAGATTTTCCCATCCCAGCGCGACTGACAGCTTGCCGACCGCCCCATTTAATCCGCCGCCCGCGCCCAATGCAAACACCTTCTTGCCGGCCTACGGGGGGTCTTGGGGGCCGCTGACCACCCGCTGGATGACCTGGCTGTCTTCGAGCATTGCGGCCGCCTTGAAGCCCGGGGGGCTCTTTTAGTTAATCGACTACCGCAAGTCGCGTGATGTGACATTCGATCCGTACGAGCGGCTGATCCCGCACGACGACCTTGTCAAGTACGGCACCGACGCGGGTCTGGTACTGGACGCCGAATTCCATGACATGAAGTACCAAGTGTTCCTGCGGTTCCGCTAACCTCCGTCAAGGGAGGCTGCCGCGTCGGACAACGCTTCTTCCGTGGCCTTCGACGCCCGCGACGGCTACTTCGTTTCCAATAAGTTCGAGCCCCAGGTACCCGCCTCGTTCGTCGTTCTTCAGGACCAGAAGGCCTTCGACGAGGTCTTCGGTGTTGCCATGGGGATGGGCGACAGGCCCCACCACCTTTCCCCGCGGGCCTTCGAGTTGTTGATGGTCGTCGCCCCCATCAAGCGCGGCAAGGTCTTCTGGAGTTACACGGTCGAGCAGTGTCCGGGTCGATAACGGCGTACGGACCCTCCGCTACACGACGGCTGCCTCGCCCAGCGACACGGCCAAGTACGCTTGTCCCCGGATCGTCTCTGTCCCCAAAGGCGCCTACACGGCCGTTGAGTTTGTGGAGGACGGGAAGGTTGTCAAGAAGATACGGCTCTCCGAGCCGCCGGCGCCGTCCCTTGTAGAATAGGGCGGACGGAATATTTGAAAGGGACCGCGGCCAACGGATAGACGGCGCGCTCACGACATGCACGGGGAATACAGCAGCCTACGAGACATGCAGATATAAAGAGTACGACTGCCCCGGAGGACGGTCGCATGTGAATATGGTAGCGGGGGCAGGATTCGAACCTGCGACCTTCGGGTTATGAGCCCTATACCCTCGGTTCGCGCAAGTCCTTCCCAAGACACGCTTTACACGTAAAGCCTTACGCCACAAAGCACAGCCGAAATTCGCATGTTCCGCATGTTGCGCATCACGTGCACGAAATCATGGACGTTTTAGTGACACGCTCGACCACCGCCCGGATCATACCCGGTTCCGCACTCGCTGCAATAGGTTGCTCGGCCCAGCAGGCGCTGGTCGCAGACCGGGCAGCGGCCGAACCATCTCGCGGCCATGCCACCTTCGATTCGCGGCCTGACCAGCAGGATCAGCAGGGCCACGATGATGGTAATGGCAGTGCCGGTGAGGAAGTCCTTCCGGATGCCGGTGGCGAAGTCGACGATGCCCCTTTTCTTGAGCCAGCCCGCCACGATCAAGGCGTTGGCGATCAGGAAGACTGCTGCCACAAGGCCAAGCACAACGAGTTTTCGCGTTCCGAGTTACATCTTGTCTCTCCTTGACTGTTGGGTTTCCGTTCTTCCTTCCAAGGTCAAGGATAGCGCACATCGAATGTTCGCGCAAGTACTTTTTTGAAAAAAAGCGAGCGGCGTGCGGGATGGTGCGGCAGGCAGAATGGTGAGCGGGAAAGGGCAGGGGGCCTGGCCTAACGCCTGAACCGGGTGCTCGCGCGCATCGCATGCCAGGTTGCGCGCGGCGGGGCCTTCGTCATCGCATCAGCATCCCGCCGCTCACATCCACCGTCGCGCCCGTCATGAAACCGGCGCGGTCGCTGGCGAGGAACGTGACTACGTCGGCCACCTCTTCCGTTCTGCCGAGCCGGCCCAGCGGAACGCGGCTCTTGAACTTCTCCGGGTTGGCGTCGACAAACGGCGCCACCATCTCGGTGTACATGAGGCCCGGGGCCACGCCGTTGACGGCAATGCCCTGCAGCGCGAGTTCCCGCGCCAGCGAGACGGTAAAGGCCACGATGGCGCCCTTGCTGGCATCGTAGGCCGCCTTGCCGGACTGCGATCCGCGGAACGCCGCCTGGGACGAGATGTTGACGATCCGGCCCTTCCGTCCGGCGTCCAGCAGCCGGCGCACGAGTTCCCGGCTGGCCAGGAACGTCCCGGTCATGTTCACCTGGAACGCGCGGTTCCACTCCTCCTCGGCCAGGTCCCTGGTGGGGCAGACGGGGCAGTAGGCGGCGTTGTTGATGAGGACGTCCACGGGCCCGAGGGCCTTTTCCGCCTCGTCGAACACGCGGAGGACGTCGGCTTCGCGCGCCACGTCGGCCTGCACGCCGACGGCTGTGCCGCCGCCGGCCCGGATTTCGTCCACGACGGCTCGTGCCTTCTCGGCTGCCTCGCGATAGACCACTGCCACCTTCGCGTCTTCGCCGGCCAGGCTCAGGCAGATGGCCTTGCCCAGGCCGCGCGACCCGCCCGTGACCAGGGCCACCTTGTCCTTCAGATGCAGGTCCATGTCAGCGCTCCGCCCCCTCACGATTTACTTCGGCCCGCCGTCGAGCACGGCCTCGGTCGACGCGACGCCCAGGCGCTTGCAGCCCTGCTTCAGGTAGCCGACGGCTGTCTCCCACGTCCGCACGCCGCCGGAGGCCTTGACGCCCATGCGGTTGCCGACAGTCTTGATCATGATGTCGACGGCCTCGGGCGTGGCGGGGCCGTCGCCGAAACCGGTCGAGGTCTTCACGAAATCGGCGCCGGCCGCCTCGGCCAGCGTGCATGCCCTGGCAATCTCGTGGGGCTTCAGCCAGCATGTCTCCAGGATGACCTTCACGAGGGCGCCGCGTTTTTTCGTCTCGGCCACGACCGCCTGGATGTCTTTCTGCACGGCGTCGTAGTTGCCCGACAGGAACTGGCCGATGTTCATGACCATGTCGACCTCAACCGCGCCGTCCTCCAGGGCCAGGCGCGCCTCGAGGGCCTTGACCTCGGGCCGATTGCTGCCGTGCGGAAATCCCACGACGGCCGACACGGTCGTGTCGCTCCCTTGCAGTCCCCGCGCCGCCAGGGCCACGTCGCCGGGGCGGACGCAGATATTGCCTACGCCGCGCGCGCGGCACATCATGCACGCCTGGATGACATCCTGCGTCGTGGCGAAAGGCTTCAGGACCGCGTGGTCGATGGTCCTGGCCACCTGCTGCCTGGTGAACATGCCGATGCTCCCGTTCTTCGCGCGGCGGGCCCGCCGCGCGAGGCACATGGCCGCGCAACAGCGTGGCCAGGCCGCCCTGGTTGTGTTTCAGTGCATCTCGCGGCCGCCGGTCACGTTGATGGCCTGGCCGGTCATGTAGTCGGCCCCTTCCGATGCGAGGAACCGCGTCACGGCCACGACGTCGGCGATGCTCGCCAGTCGCCCCAGCGGCACCTTGGCCGTGAACTTCTTGACGACATCCTCGCGCGGCAAGGCAAGGTTTTCGATGTACCCTGCCGAGACGCGGCTCCACACGCCCGTGTTCTCGACGATGCCCGGGCAAAGGCAGTTCACGGTGATGCCATGGTCGGCCAGTTCAAACGCGAGGGCCTGCGTCAGGCCGATGATCGCGGCCTTGGCCGCCGAGTAGTGGCACATGAGGGCCGAGCCGGTCTTGCCGGACTTCGATGAGAAGTTGATGATCTTGCCGCGCTTCCGCGCCTTCATCAGCGGCACGACGTGCTTGATGAAAAGGAACGTCCCCTTGCAGTTCACCGCAAAGGCCCGGTCCCACTCCTGCTCCGTTAGGTCTTCCACGTTGCCCTGGCCGACGGTGCCGGCCACGTTCACGAGGATGTCAATCCCGCCGCCGAAGGCCTTCGCCGCAGCGGCCACGACGGCGGCCACCTGGCCGGCGTTGGTGACGTCGGCCGCAAGCCCGGCGCACGTTCCTCCGGCCGAGGCAATCTCCTTTGCGGTGGCATCGACCGCCGTCGGGTCGAGGTCCGTGATAAACACCTTAGCGCCGCAGCGGCAGAAATCGGCCGCGATGCCCTTGCCGATGGCGCCCGCCGCCCCCGTGACGAGGGCCACGGCATCCTTAAACATCGGGTCCACGGTTCGGCTCCTCGACCTCGGGACGGGCGCCCCGCGCGCATCAGGCCGTGATCACTTCGATCCTCTGCTCCTGGAGCGCGCCGGTCCTCGTCCCGGCGCGCCGGGACTCAGCATGACGGCGAGTGTTTCTTTCGCTCCGTGCCGAGCGCATCGGCGGCGACCATCGCATCAACGATGCTCTCCGGCGTCACCTCGAACGGGTGGTTCTCGCACAGGGAGCCCTTGCCGGCGCACGTTTCGCCGATCTTCATGAGGCGATCGCGCGCGACGCCCTCCAGGCCGAGGTCGGCAAAGGTCACCGGCAGGCCGACCGCGATCTCAAAATCCACGATGGTCCGCATCTCGGCCGCGTCGCTGTCGTCCTCGAGGCAAAGTTGGCTGAGGACGCCGAAGCCCACCTCCTCGCCGTGCATCAGGCCGTGGCACTCGGGGAAGGACGGCAGGCAGTTGGCGATCATGTGGGCCGTGGCCACGCCGCCGCTCTCGAACCCCAGGCCCGAGAGGAGCACGTTGGCCTCGACCACCTTTTCCACGGCGGGCGTGACCACGTGGCACTCGACGGCCCGCTTGGCCTCCACGCCGTGCTGCACCAGGGTGTCGTAACACAGCCGCGCGATGGCCACGGCCGCCCGGGTGGCCACGCCGCCGGAGAGCGCCAGCGAGCGCGTCTTGCAGGAGGCCGCCCGGGCCTCGATCCACGTGGCCAGCGCGTCGCCCATGCCGGCCACAAACGTCCGCACCGGCGCGTCGGCGATCACCTGCGTGTCCACGAGGACCAGGTCGGGGTTGACGCCCCAACTCTCGAAACCCAGGCAGTTGCCCTGCTCGTCGTACCAGACGGTGAACGAACTCGTGGGCGAATCGTTCGAGGCGATGGTCGGGACGGTGACCATTTTGATGCCGGCGGCGGCGGCAGCAGCCTTGGCGGTATCGAGCGTCTTGCCGCCGCCGATGCCCACGGCCACGTCGGCGCGGCGCTCGCGGGCGATGCCGGCCACGCGGTCGGCCTCGGCGTGCGTCGAGTCGCCCCGGAACTCCACGTCCACCACCTCCAGGCCGGCCGTCTGGAGGCTCGCCAACACCCTCGGGCCCACGATTTTCTTGACCCGCGCGTCCCAGAGGACCAGCGGCTTCCTGCCCAACTTGCCGATGTGCTGGCCGGCCTCGCTGAGGACGTTGCGCCCCTGCACGTACTTCCTTGGAGCAATCAGGATGGCTGTCATAATGAGCCTTTCCCCGGACCTGGGCGTAACACTATAACCCGGATGCGCCGCAGGCAAAAGGATTTCCTGCCTCACCAACCGTTATGGCCACAAGGCGCTGCCCGGCGTCAGGGGCCGCGCCGGTTTCCCGCCCGGTTCAGGGAAGGCGATGCCGCCGCGACCTCGCGCTGGATTCTTGCCGCGTCCCAGCCGAGGATGCGGCCCACGATAACCGCGAGGTCGCGGAGCACGTCTTCGCGGGCATCGCCCAGGAGGCCGATGATGCTCCGCCGGTAAACGAGGTCGCCCAGGTGCTCCACATACTCGTGGGCGGCCATGCGCTCAATCTCGCCCACAGTGTAGGCCGGCAGGGTCCGGAGCGGCCGCTCGGCCTCGGCATCGGCCGCCATGGCGTAGGCCTCGGCGTCCGTGCCGTAGCGCGCAAGGAGAACCGCCACGCGGTCCTCCGGCAAGCCGGAAGCCTGCGCGGTGCGGGTGATCCACTCGGCCCGCCCCGGGGCGCCAACGGGGAACTCCTTTCCGCCGCCGATGGGCAGGCGGTCTGTCGCGCACCGCCGCTCCGCGCCCAGGCGCGCCAGGATCTGGTCGGCCGCCTGTTCGGCGAACGCGCGGAACGTGGTCCACTTGCCGCCGATGAGGCAGTAGATGGGAAACGCCCGCCCGGCCTCCGGCTCCATGACCCGCACGCTGTGGCCGCGGCTAATGTTGGCAAGGACCTTGCCCTCCTCGGCCGGCAGCGGTCGCACGCCGCAGAAGGTGAACACGATGTCCTCGCGCGAGACCGGCACCTGCGGGAACACGCTGCGCAACGTGGCCAGCATGTACTCGATTTCGCCCTCGTCGCACCGGGCCAAGTCCGGGTCGTCGGTCCGGATGTCGGTGGACCCCATGATGACCTTGTCCATGAATGGGAAGACGATGCACACGCGGCCGTCGGCGTACTGGTAATAGACCATGCGGTCGCCCAGCATCTGGTGGAGGGGCTTGCAGGCGACGACCAGGTGGGATCCCTTCGTGCCGCCCATCAGCCGCGTCCGGACACCCAGGGTGGCATTCGTCAGGTCCACCCAGCCGCCGGTGGCGTTGACGACGACGCGCGGCCGGACGGCGACCGATTCGCCGGCGACTTCGTCTTTCAGGATGACGGCGCCGTCGCGCACGCCTTCCGGGCGAACATAGTTGATCGCCCGGCAGCGGGGATTGGCGCGGCAGGCGTCGCGCACCAGTTCGATGCACAGCCGCTCGGCTTGCGTAATCCATGCGTCCCAGTAGGTTGCCGTCGCCACGATGCCGGGGGCCAGGCCCGGGAGGGTGCGCAGGGACTCCTCTCTCGGCGTCAGGAAATGCGTGGGGGTCTTGCGGTTCTTGCGCGTCACGAAATCATAGAACCAGAGGCCCATCCTGACGCCCACCGCCCCGCGGGCGCCCGGCCGGACCGGGAAGCCCATGAAGATCAGGGCTGACCTCAGGAGGCCCCCGAACCACGAGAAGAGCGGGATGGTCGTCCGCAGGGGCTCCACGTAGTGGGCCGCGTTCTCCAGAAGCCGGTCCCGCTCGAAGAGCGATTCGCGCACGAGGCGGAACTCCCGGTTCTCCAGGTACCGGAGGCCCCCGTGGATCATCCGCGAGGAGGCCGAACTGGCGCCCGCCACGAAGTCCGACTTGTCCACCAGGAGGCAAACGACGCCCTGGAGGGCCAGTTCGCGCAGCAGGCCTGCGCCGTTGACGCCCCCGCCCAGGATGAGCACGGAGACCTGCGGGTCGTCCTTGAGACTCTGAAAGACTTGTTGACGCCAGGTCATCCGTGCCCCGTCCTCACTCCTCGCCGCGCTATTCCAAGTGCGTTGGGTGGCATGCCATCTACCCGCAAATCCCGCTGAGGGCGGGGTACAACCGCCGGTAAGCCTCGAACCCCTCGGCGTACGTCCGGCCCATCGCTGCATCGGGGCGATAGACCCGCCCGGGCCGGCACACCCGCTCGCAGGCATCCTGCTCGTCCTTGAAGATGCCGACGCCGATGCCGGCCAGGATGGCGGCCCCCAGGGGCGTGGCTTCCTCCGCTTGGGGCGCCTCGATGGTCTTGCCCAGCACGTCGGCCTTGTTCTGCATCCAAAACTCGTTGCGGACGGCCCCTCCGACGGCAACGATGCGCTCGGCCCGCATGCCGAGGCCCGCCTCAAACGAGTTCAGCATGTCGAGGAACTGGTAATCCAGGCCCTCGACGATCGCGCGGACCAAGTCGCCCATCGTCGTCATGCTGCGCAGGCCTGCGAAGCCCCCGCGCGAGTGTGGGTCGACAACCGGGCACGTCGCGCCCGAGAGGTGCGGCAGGAAGAGGACGCCGCCGGCGCCCGGGGGCGACTGCGCGGCCGCGGCCATGAGCGCGGCCCAGTCCGCGCCGCTCTCCGCTTCGCCCCGTCCCGACGGCGCGCAGACCAGTTGCTTGCGGAACCATTCCAGGGCCTCTCCGGCGGGCGTGCTCGCCCACGCCGCGTGCATGCCGCGCGCCACGTGCGCCTGGATCGTCAGGCCGGCCTTCTGCACCTGCGGGGTGAGAACGGGTTTCGGGATAGTGGCCGATACGATCTCCCACGTGCCGGTCACGTCGAGGACCACGCCCGGTCGGAACGCACCGACGGGCAGCGCACCGCACAGGTGATCGTGCCCGCCCAAGACCACGGGCGTGCCCGCGGGCAGGCCCGTGGCCTGGGCGGCGGCGGATGTCACCTCGCCCAGGACCGTGCCGGCCGGGTGCACATCGGGCATGAGCCGCCTGTCGATGCCCGAGAGGCTGAACATCTCCTCCGACCACGCCAGCCGCCGCTGGTCAAACAGCAGCGTACAGGAGGCCATGCTGTAGTCGGTAGCGCGGCGGCCGCAGAGCATGAAGTTCAGGAAGTCCTCGATGAGGAGCCACTTGTCGGTGCGCGCCAGGACCTGCGGCTCGTGCTCCTTCATCCACAGGATGCGCAGGGCCGAGTTGATGGCCCACAACGGGTTGCCGCCGACCGAGAAGACCTTCTCGGCCCCGATGTGCGCCTTCCACCACTCCAATTGCGGGGCGGTGCGCGGGTCGAGCCAACTGATGAAAGGGTAGAGCCAGTGGCCCTGGGCGTCGATCGGCACGCCGTCCATGCCCATGCCGGTGACAGCCACGGCCCGGATGCGGCCGGGGTCGTCGAGGCGGGCGACGGCCTCGCGGAGGGCATCGGCCGTGCCGCCCCAGATCTGCTCCGGCTGCCAGACGGTCCATTCCGGATGGGCCGGATCGGGATGGAACCGCTCGGTCGGCCGTGCGGCCGACGCCACCACGCGCCCGCGCGCATCGTACACCACCGCCTTGAGGCTGGTGGAGCCGAGGTCGATGCCGACAAGATAGTCCATCGGTTCATCCTTCCAGCGAGATGGGGTATCGCCCGTGGCGTTTCAGAGTATCGAGCATAACGCGGTAGTTTTCAGGCCTGACGGCCGAGTGGATGGAGTTGCTGGACGACAGGATGTACCCGCCGCCGGGGGCGCCCTCGCGCAGCGCCCGCCGGGTCTCGGCAGCCACTTCCTCGGCGGTGCCGAACGGGAGGACCCGCGTGCAGTCGACGTTGCCTTTGACGGCCACGCGGTCGCCGAACCGGGCCTTGACGTCGGCCAGGTCCATGCCGCCCTGCGGGTCGATGGGGTCGAGGCAGGAGATGCCCGCATCCACCATCAGGCCGATGATGGGCTGGATGTTGCCGTCGCAGTGCTTGATGAAGGGCAGGCCCAGTTCCTTAAAGCCCTGCGCCACCCTCTTGAGGCCCGGGTGGAAAAGCGAGCGGAAGTGCTGCGGCGACATGAGGGGCCCCGCGTTTCCGGCGTAGTCGTCGCCTGTCCAGACGAAATCCGCGCCGCGGGCGGCCACCTCCCCGGCCATCGCCAAGTTGACCTCGACCGACATGCCGACCAGGGCCGCGACCAGGGCCGGATCGCACGCGATGGCCATCAGGAGGTTCTGCATCCCCATGAGGTACCGCGGGATGGAGAACACATCATTCAGATGCACGCCGATGGCCATCCGGCCCTTGAAATCCCGCACGGCCTTTTCCAGCGAGGCGTAGCGCCCGGGGGCGCGCGGGTCGGGGGGCGTGTACCGCTCCAGGTCGGCCAGGGTCTGGATGGGGCACTCCACCTCGACGCCGTGCTCCTCCTGGCCGTACTCGACGGCATAGCCCCACTCCGTGCGCCACCGCGTGGGGCCGATTGGCGTCTTGGTGAAATCCGGGTCAACCAGAATGGCATCGTGCCCCATGCGCACGGCAAACTCGTTGTGCGACTTGCACCCGGGCGCGAGCGCCTCGCGGACCTTCCTGGCGATGAGCCACTCGAAATGGGGGACGCGGTCGGGCTCCTCGCGCTTGAGGGCCCGCATGACGCGCTCTCGCGACGTCAGTTCAGCCACCCGGAAAACCCTCCCGCCTCTCAACCCAGCGACATCGCATTGCCCTGGCCCAGGATGCAGACGCCGACGATCAGGATGACGATGCCGGCCACAACCCAGGCGATGCTTTGGCGGCTGGCGCCCTTCCACTCGCCGCTACGGAACCCGTGCACGTTGCCCACGATGATGGCAAGAGACATGAACGCCGCGTAGCCGACCGAGACGCCCAGGCTGCCCAGTTTCGCCGCACCCAGACCCCAGAAGAGAATCGCCGCGTCGTGCAGGACGGCCATGACCGCCGCCAGGAGCAGGATGCGGCCGGTGCCGGGCCGGCCGAAGTTCTTCCACGTCTTGTTCCGGGTCAGTTGGTAAACGCAGTAGAGGCAGGACGAGATCGCCCCGCCCCAGAGCACCAGCGCCGTGACGGCGAACGTGGAACGCCACTCCGGGTTGCCGAACTGCTGCTGGGAAATCGTCATCACGCCCTTGCCGAAACTAAACGCGATGGCATAACACGCGCAGAACACGCCCGATGCGAACGCCAGGAGCAGGCCGAGGAACATCTTCGGCTTCTTCGAGTCGGCCTCCGGCCTGGGGGCGCCGGACTGCTGGAGGCTCCGGTCCTTCAGGATGCCGGCCTTCCCGGCGACCCCCACGCCGAGGAGGCAGACCGCCACGCCCGCCAGGATGACGTAGCCGTACGGCGTCGGGATCTGGTCGGCGTTGTGGATGACCATGGGCAAAATCGACCCGCAGGCGATCTGCGCCCCGTAGTTGATCGAGTACGCCAGCGACAGCCCGACGAAGGCGAAACTCATCCCCAGCGTCATCGACCCGAGGCCCCACAGGAAGCCGAAGATCAGGACCGGCACGAGCGCGGCGACCCCGACGGCGGGCAGGGTTGCGAAGAGGCCGTCCACCGCCAGCGGGCCGAGCGCCACGGGGATCAGCACCGTGACAAACAGGAAGAACGGCCCCCACAGGTTCTCCCAGGGGACGTCTTTCCTCACGTACTTGCTCGGCAGACCGAACGAGCCGCCGCAGACCGCGCCCAGGATCACGAAGATGAATCCCCAAAGCATGGATGGCTCCTTGCCGTGAGACCTGCAAAGACGGCTGCCGCGGCCCGCCCGTCGGGCGGCGGCATTATAAGATGCGACTCCCCTGCGTGCCAGATGCCACGCCGGCTTGTCCGCCGCGCGAGATTCAGAAGTCCGGGCTACTTGCCGTCTAGTTGGATGACCGACAGCGTGGCGGGCATCTCCCACTTGGTGTTCACAAAGCCGGGGAAGGGCCAGTCCATGTTCGAGACCACGATAGTGCCCGCTCGCACGAGGGCCTCGCAGGGCTGGTCCAGGCGCCCCTTGAGTTTGTCCTTGATGTTGCCGTTCTTCGCGAGGGTCCTGACGCTGCCGTCCGGGCTGATGACCTGGATGGCGTTGGCGGCCGAGTCAGCCACGTAGAGTTTGTCGGTCCGCAAGTCGCAGGACATGCCGTCGCAGGTCATGAGGCACGGCGCCTTGGCGAAGAGCGTGTTCGACTTGACCTGGCCGCCGGCGTCAAACGTGATCTTGAACATCTCGCCCTCGCCGAAGAGGCCGACGAAAAGGTTGCCCTTGGAGTCGAAGGCGATGCCGTCCGCCCCGAACCCCCACTGCTCCTTCTGGCTCTTGAAGGTGGCGATGATGTGCGGGTCGTTCTTCAGGGGGGTCGTCAGTTGCACGTTCTCCTCGTCCAGTTTGAACCGCAAAACCGCGCTGGTGAGCGGCTTGGACCCCACCTCCAACACCGACTCGGTGATGTACACGTAACCGTCGTGGACGGTCGTGCCGTTGGCGACGTTAAAACCCCTCGCCACGAGGACCAGTTTCTGGGGCTTGCCGTCCTTGACGACGATCCGCCACAGGCGCGATTTCTGGTTCGTGTTGTCCATGTACTGGTTGTCGGCGAGGTACAGGTCGCCGCCGGGCGCCCGGGAGACCCCCATGGGGAAGATCCGGCTTTCGGGCCCCTCGACCGCCGGCAGCGTGTACCATAATTCGGCCTTGTTGTCGGGGGCGATCCGCACCATGACCGAGGGCGACTTCTTGTCGTTGAAGTTGGGCACCGAGAGGATGATGGAGTTGTCGGGCTGGAGCGCCATGCCGTCCGGCGTGTTGACGTAGTCCGGCAGGACCGCCAAAAGTCGCGCCTCCTTCATGCACCCGCCGGCCGCCAGGGCAACGCAAGCCAACGCCAGGACCGCAACGACAAGACCGCGCGTGCTTCGCAACATGGTGACGCCTCCTTGGTTAGCCTGTCCCCATGCGCTGGGCAGTTTCCAGCCTGGAATAAGGTGGAACCGCCGCCATGGGTAACGTTCCCACTGCTGTTGCGGAGGGAGCCCGAGGGGCGACCGGAGCAACGGCAGCACGCTCGGCAACGGAACACCCGTCGCCCCTGCCCGCCGACCTGTCCTGCGTAACCCAACGGGCGAAGCGGGAAGCCTTGGCGAAGGCAGGTGTCTCGATTCTATCTCGCCTCGCCGACCGCACAAGAAGTTTTTCGTCCGCCCCAGGCTCCGCCCCGCCGTGGCGGGCCGGGGTCCGTCGGCGAAGCCAACCAAACCGTTTTGCGTTGCCTGGGCAGAGGCAACCCAATGATAAACCCGTTGCCGCTTTCGAGTAGAGACAAAGAGACGTTTCGGCGAATGGGGCCGTTGCCGCGCCGTTGAGGGCAACCGGCAAGCGTCTC
The DNA here is from genome assembly GCA_035528235.1 of Phycisphaerae bacterium. Classification (GTDB taxonomy): domain Bacteria; phylum Planctomycetota; class Phycisphaerae; order FEN-1346; family FEN-1346; genus DATKZB01. The sequence goes on along the minus strand of DATKZB010000054.1, from coordinate 993 downwards.
TGGTTGGCAAGGGAGACGGTGGGGCGAGTCCGCCGTGTGCGTAAGTTCTTGCAAGGACTTGCGATAGAACGCGAAACGCCGAGGCATGCGGCCTCGGCGTCTTCGTTAACCAGGAAGTAGCATGATTTCGCTACGGTAAGTTCTGGTAGCGGGGGCAGGATTCGAACCTGCGACCTTCGGGTTATGAGACCAACAACCCCAGATTTCGCAAGTTCTTATGCTGCTGCCACTTACGCGTAACGCTCTGTCACGCAGGGCTTTAACTCGATCACCATGTTGACCATGGTGACCATGTTGACCATGTTGACCATGTTGACCACGATTATTGCTACATTTTGCTACAGTGGCACGAATGTGCAAGTGAATAATTCGCTCCCTATTCAGCGGGCCTTTCGCAGGTTTTGAGGATGCCGCGGGCGGATTGGGGAAGCAAGGAAGATGAATAGCGAGCCGGCCCGGCATACCGATGAGATCGTTGCGAAGCGACTCGCACCGGAGGCCGGGCCGTGGCTCGCTATACGATCTCATCGTCATTTCTGGGCGTGGTCTTGAGCGTTCGCCTGGCGTTCTCGAAGCGGTCGTGGCCGTTATCTGGCCGCGGCCGTCGTGCCGTGGCTCCTGTGCGCGGGCCAGCGGTGCGTGACGCGGCTTTGGGCGCTCGGGTCTCATCGGCGGAGCCTGTCGGGGTACTATCGGTTTCTGTCGGACGGCAAGTGGCGCTTGGAGGTCTTCTTCCGCTGTCTGTTCGATCTGGTCGTCCGGACGTTCCGGGTCTCGGAGTTGACGCTGGTGCTCGACGATCCCGGCGCGCCGGGACCGAAGTGGGGACGCGGCATCTTCGGGACCGCCTTTCACTTCGACCACACGGCGCGGCCGCGGGCGGGGTATATCTGGGGCCACAACTGGGTGGTGCTGGCGGCCGTGGTGCAGGTCGGGACGCGGATGTGGGTGGCGTTGCCGTTCTGGGTGGCGCTGTACCGCTCGGAGAAGACC
>DATKZB010000053.1:0-4305 GCA_035528235.1 Phycisphaerae bacterium | reverse complement strand
CGAACGTCGCGGCGATCGCCTCGTGCGTGTGCACGCTCTCATCGCACGCCCGCACCACACGCTCCCGCAGATCTATCGAGTAGGTTTCCATGCCTACTCTTATCGGCACACGCTACATCCAAACGTGAACTGCTCTAGCCGAGCGCCGTCGAAGGGCCGTCAGCCGTTGCCGGCCTACAGGCCGAGTTCGATGCGGGCCTCGCCCTCGACGCGAAGGACGAGGTTGCCCGTGGGCAGGTACTCGTGCGGCGGGGTCAGGGGCGTGTCCTTGCCGCCCAGGCGGACGGTGGGCGCCTTCTTCAGGCCGCTCACGAGGACGTAGTACGGCCCGGCCGGCCACCCGGCCACGCGGAAGGCCGCGCCGTCGGCGGCGTCTTTCTCGACCGCAATGGCCCCTGGCGCGTGGACGATGGCGCCGCCGGCCCGCAGCACCCGCATGTCGTACAGGGCGGGCTGCTTCAGCAGCCGGATGGCGTTGGCCTCGACCGTGCCCGGGTTGATGCCGGGCCCGTCCGAACGCTGCTCGCGCAGGTGGTAGAAGTCCGGCAGCAGGCCCTGCCGGTCGGGGTCGACCGCCTTCCAGGTGTGCTGGATGCCGGCGGCCGTGATGCCGTCGGCCAGTTGCCGCCACGGACCCTCGCGATCGTGCGGCGCCAGGCGATACAGGGCGTCGGCGTACACCAGGCCGCACCACTGCACCGGCCGGCCGAACCAGACGGGCGCCACCCAACTCGTCGCGCCCAGGACCGCGATGGTGCTGTACGGCCCCACCGGGCCCGCGGTCGGGTTCACCAGATACACCAGCGGCACGCCCGTCCACGCCCAGTACCGGGCCTAGTCGAGAAAGTGCTCGTCGCCCGTCAGTTCGTACCCCAGCGTGTAGGCCTGCACGAGGTAGGCCGAGGCGAGGATGTCGGGCGTGTGGAGCGGCACCTCCCACGTCTGGGCGCCGCGCGGCACGGTGTGGGCGAACTTATCGAGCGCCCGCAAGACGCGCAGGCCCTCGCGCACCAGGTCGGCGTCGCCGGCGTAGGCGGCCGAGCCGAGCACCGCCGCCACGACCTGGGCCGTCAGACCGTTGGAATCCTTCGCGAAGTGCGTGCTGCCGTAGTCGAGTTTGCCCTCGGCCTGGCGATAGAGGACCGAGCCGTCGGGCTCGAACCGCCCCAGGTTCCCACGGGCCGACTGGCGCGCGGCCGCCACCGACTCGGCCACGTGCCCGTGCACGAGCGACACGACCGGGTAGCGGACGTGACTGACGCCGGAGTGATAGTAGTTGGCCGGCTCGACCTGGGCGAGCGCCCCCTTGGCGGCCTCGCGCAGGCGCCGGGCGAGCGCGGCGTCCGTGGTGTGCGTGGCCAGGTACTCCATCCAGACGGCCGCATCGGCCGCCGGCTGCGGACCGAAGCCCGGCCAGTAGGCGTGGCGGTACCGGTCGCCCTCGCGGATCTTCGAGTCGAGCCACCCGCTCGACGCCAGGGCGGCGTAGCGCGGCCAGTCCATCGGCGTCGGCACGGGCGGCAGGCCGCGCAGCCGAACGTACTGCTGCACCGCCGGGATGACGCTCGCGCCCTTGCCGCCCAGGATGGTCGCCTTGAGAACGAGCGGCTTGCCGGGTTCGATCCGCCCGGGACCGTACGGCATCAGGCTGCCCTCGGGCCGGTTCTCGCCGTCGGAGCCGGGGAAGATGAGACCCATGACGTGCCCGCCCGTGCCGAACAGCCGGTCGGGCGAATCGAACACCGCCGCGAAACGCCCGTCGCTCGGCCACGTCAGGCCCACGTACCGGTCCTTCGCCTGGATGACCGCCAGCGGCATGGTGAGTTTGAGGTTGTCGGGCACCTGCCGCCGCGACTCGGGCCCGCGGATGTCGGCCTCGCTGCTCGACGGCTCGTCGGCCAGGTACTCCAGGCCACCCAGCAGGCCCTGGTGCTTCGCGGCCCCGAACGAGCCGGCACCCGGCACCAGGAAGAACATGGGCAGAAAGACGACCTCCCGCGGCGCATCGACCGTCACGCGGACCTCAACCTCGACGGCCCCTTCGCCGCCCGCCTTGAACTGCCGCGACAGTCGCCACGTCGCCCCGTCCGGGTCGTGGACCTCGCCGGCCGCGTTCATCCAGCGCAGCCGGCCGTCGTGGACGTATCCGATGAGCGACCGCGTCAGGCCGACGGCCATGGTCTCGTCGGCCACGCGAACCTCCAGGTCGCCCCACCCGCCCGCGGCGTGGCGGACCACGAGGTCGCCCGCCCGCACCGTGGCGGCACGATCGTCGAGCGCGGTCGGCACGGGCTTGGGCCACTCGGGCGCGGCAAACTGGACGCGCGGCTCAAACGTCATGGACGCGATGACCACCTTGCCGCCGGCACCCGGCGGGTCGATGCGGAAACGCGTCGCCGGCCCGAGCGCCGGCAGCGGCACGCGCCTCTCCACCCAGCCGGTGGTTGGCACGGCGAACCGGACCGAGTTTTCCTCGCTCGGCCCCGTGCCCTCTCGCCAGTAGAACACCTGGCAGGAACCGACCTGGTCGGACTTCAGACGCATCCGCAGCCACAGGTTCGTGTCGGCCGGCAGGTCCACCGCCGGACCCACCGTGTACGGGTCGGTGCCGCTGATGGTGATGACCAGCCCCTGGCCCGTGGCCTCGAGGGCCGAGATATCGTGCGTCGGTTGCCAGAGACCCGCCACCTCGCGCTTCGTGAAGTCGAACCCCGCCGGCGGCGGCGCGGCTGCGTGCGCCCCCACCGTGGCGAGCCCCAGCAGCGCGGCAGCAAAGACGACATAGCGGCAGACACGCATCAGGGAAATCCTCCTTGCGGCCGCGCGCATCACTTGGCGGCGGCGGGAGAGCCTTTGAGTTTTTTCTCGAAGACGCCGTCGGCACCGAGCACGGCCTCGAAGCCGCCCTCGGCCAGCCATTTTCTGGCGGCGGAATCGCCCTTCAAATACGCGTCCCAGAAGGCCGTCGTGCTTTGGCGAATGAGGTCGTGGAACCGCGGGTCCTTCGCGCGGTCGCCCGAGACCCACGCCAGGTCCGTCCTGCCCTCCTTCCGCAAGACGTCGCGCAGGGCCTCGGCATCGCTGGGGCTGGCGCCGGCGGGAGGCGGGCCATCGGCGCCGCCGCCGGGGCGGATCCCGCGGCCCGAGAAGACCATGTGGTCGCCGCCCGGTTTCAAGCCGGGGCACCTGAAGACCGCCATCGACAACGGCAAACACGTGTTCATCGAGAAGCCGGTGGGCGTGGACCCCGTGGGCATCCGGCAGGTCCTGAAGTCGGCCGAGGCGGCCGCGAAGAAGAAACTCGGCATCGTGGCAGGCACGCAGCGGCGGCACCAGTCCCCCTACGTCGAGACCATCAAGCGGATTCACGACGGTGCCATAGGCGACGTGGTCGCCGGCCAGGTTTACTGGATCGGCGATTACGGCTATTACCCGGCGGTCCACAAGAAACCCGAGTGGTCGGACATGGAATGGCAGATCCGCAACTGGAATTACTTCACGTGGCTCTCGGGCGACCACATCGTGGAGCAGCACGTCCACAACATCGACGTCATGTGCTGGGTGATGAAGGGCCCGCCCGAGAAGTGCATCGCCCTGGGCGGGCGCCAGCAGCGGACGGCGCCGGAGTTCGGACACATCTACGACCACTTTGCCGTCGAGTTCGAGTACCCCGGCGGCATCCGCTGGGCCAGTTACTGCCGGCAGAACGACAAGACCTCCGGCCGCGTCTCGGAGTACGCCGCCGGCACCAAGGGCACGTCCAACTGCGCCGGCAACATCTGGGGCGAAACACCCTACAAGTTCGAGGGCTCCAACCCCAACCCCTACGTCCAGGAACACACCGACCTCATCGAAAGCATCCGAAAGGGCGAGCCCCTCAACGAGGGCAAGACCGTCGCCGAGTCCACACTGGCCGCCGTCATGGGACGCATGTCCGCCTACACCGGACGTGAAATCTCGTGGAAGTGGGCCCTGAATTCCTCGAAACTCGACCTCGCGCCGCCCAAGTACGCGTTCGGCCCCCTGCCCGTGCCCGAGGTAGCCGTGCCCGGCGTCACGCCGCTCATCTAACAGAAAGTACCTGAGTGCCTAAGTACCTAAGTACCTGAGAAACGGCATGTGTCGGGTGGCATGGTCAGCCCGAAGGGTGACCATGCGTTGGCCGGGCCGCCACTCGGCGGGTGGCATGGTCATCCCGAAGGGTGACCATGTGTTTGCCGGACTGGCACTCGATTGCGCCGGGGCCGTGTGCCCGTTCTAGGTCCACTCCAGGACGACCTTGACGACGTCGTCGCGGCGGCTGCG
>DATKZB010000052.1:0-2286 GCA_035528235.1 Phycisphaerae bacterium | reverse complement strand
TTTCCGCCGACCGTACTCCTTGTTGAGCAAACTGGCCACAAGCCCGATACATTCCCACGGCATGTAGCCGGTTGGTGCTTGAGCGGTCAGGCTCGCCGCCATCCGTTCCGGCCGCTTCGTGAGGAAGCAGAAGTCCAGGTCAGGCCGCAGCACACACGCGGCCATCACGCGGTCCACCCACTCGTCCGGCACGTTCGGGTGCCACAGGTCCGTCATGTCGCCGACGAAGACCGACCGGCCCGTCTCGCGGGCCCGGAGTATCGCCTGCAACTCCTTCTCCTTGAGGAAGAACTCGACCTGCCCTTTGTCGAACGCCGCCTGACTGAAGCCCAGGCCCGTTCCGAACCGTCGGTTCCACGACTCGGCGTAGCAGTGCTGGCAGCCGGTCAGGACCTTCGTGCAGGCGTGGCCCGTCTTGCCCGCCTTATGTCGGTCGGTGTCCACCAGCAACCGCGCGCCGACGGGGTTCCACGTGCCGTCGCACCATTCGATTTTCGTGTCCCAGTTCATGGCTTCTCCTTTTCCCAGTTTGCGACGACCCACGGCCAGTCGATTCGGGTCTCCTCAGGTTGCCGCAGGGCACCACGTACACCTTCCCCTCGATCGAGACGCCGTGGTTTCTCGGCCGCCTCTGGCCGACCGCCACGACCTCGCCCACCTTGCCGTGGAGCGGCATGTGCTGGCGCACGCCCTGGCGATACCAGACCTGGGCGAGGCTGCCGGGTTTGGGGTTGGTCAGCATGGGTTACGCCTTTCTCGCCGAAGGCGAAGGCGGTTTGCGTGTCGCTCGCCCCCCGCGCCGGCGTCGGGCCGTCCCCAGGCCTGCCCGGGCGCGGTGTCGGCGGGCCGTGGTCTCGGAGCAGCCGAGGAGGGCGGCGATCTCGGTGTCGGTCATCGCCGTCGTGCGGGCGAGGTGGCCGACCTGCTGGCGCTGGGCGCCGGTCAGGCGCTTGACGTGGCGCGGCCCGTCGGGCGGCAGGCGGGCCGTCGAGGGTTCCGACGGCGGCGCGACCGGCTCAAACGTCGCGCACCCGCATTTCGGGCAGGCGGCCGGCGGGGGGTCGCGGGGCACGCCGAGGTCGTCGCCGGGGGACCATCCGCAGGACGGGCAGAGCCATAAGGGAGAGGCCGGAGGCTGGAGGCTGGAGGCTGGAGACGCGTCCGGGTGGTCATCGAACTCATCGAGGCCGATCGCCCGGGCGAAGCGGGCGAGGTGGACGGCCTCCCTGTTGCCCCAATCCTCCCCCTTCGTCCCGTACCCGCGCAGCGCGTTCCCCTCGCCGTACCGGTCCGGCCGTCCGCCTCGGATGGAAACGGGTGTCATGGCGACGCTCCCAACGCCGGGCCGTTGATCAGCAAAACCTCAGGCGCGATGCAGGTGCCTTCCCCTCGCCGGTTTTGGACATGAAGATTCTTCTGGCGATAGACCATCCGGCGCGTCCAGCGGTCCGGCGGGTACAGGCCGGGAAGGCGGGGATCATCGTAGTAGGAGACGACGACCCTGGCCTGGGTGAACCGCCCGAGGGCCTCCGCAAGGCGCGCGTGGTCGTCGGGATCAAAGTCGAACAGATACCGGCTGCCGCCGGCCTTCCCGGCTTGGCGGCCGGTGCCCCTGCTCTCCTCAAAATAGGGCGGGTCGATATAGAGGACAGTGCCCGCGGCATCCGCGATCCGGGGCAGGACCTCGAAAGCGTCGCGGTTGAGAATCAGGACGTTGCGCAGGCGTTTGTGCCAGTGGGGGATGGAGTCGGCCACGTTTCGGAACCGCCCCGGCGAAGACCCGCCGTTCGCGGTGTAGCGCACCGAGATATTGGCGCTGTACCGCGGCATCCCCGCCATGCCGTTGCGGCCTGCCCAGGAGGCGACGAGATACGCCCACGCCCGCTCGACGTGCGGGGTCGCCACGTCCGACGGCGACGGCGCCACGGCCGGGGCGGGCTCCCCGAAACTAGCGGCGTGGCACTGTTGAAATAGGGTCTCGGACAGGATCGTCCGGCCCATGCGCTCGTACAGCTCGGCCCAGCGTTCGGAGGCGAGAACGAGGGCGAGATTGGTCAGGTCCCCGTGGAGGTCGCAGACCGTTTCCATGGCGGCGGGGGATTTGGCAAAGAGGACCGCACACGATCCACAGAACGGCTCCCAGTAGGCGCGGTGGGGTCCGAGTTCATCGATGATCGTCGGTGCCAGTGTCCGCTTGCTGCCGAACCAGGGGACGATGGCGGTCAGTCGTTTCGACACCCTATGCTCCCTTTGCGTTCTTCGCGTCCTTTGCGGTTTCAGGCGTGC
>DATKZB010000051.1:0-4506 GCA_035528235.1 Phycisphaerae bacterium | reverse complement strand
GCCGGGATGCGACTGTGCGGACTGTACGTTACCGGCCAGGCCTTGACAAGAGATATGGCGGCGGGGCGTTGCCCCGGCCCACGTGTGAACATTTTGCATCGTAAATCGCAACCGGCCATCGGAGCATGACTTGTAGCGCGGGGGTTTACCCCCCGCGCCACATGTCCTAAACCCCACGGCCGCGGGGGATAAACCCCCGCGCTACAGGCTCGGTGCAAAATGTTCGCTGTTGGCGTGTGCATGTCGCACTTGGCACACCCACTCAGCAGATACCGTCTCGGAAATTCCTTCCCGCCCGGCGGGGCCCTGCTACAATGAATGCAGAAAAACAGCGGGCCCCACCACACACGTCTTGTGGACGCATGAGTGAGGCCCTTGCGCTGGGATGGGCCGTTTAGAAAAAAGACCACGCAATAATGAGTCGGAATTCCGTTTTGTCAAGTTTAAACTGACTGATTATTTTTCTGACAACTTCCGGCCCCACGGAAGCCGATTCCATAGAGAAGCGCCATAGGACGCGCCCATCGGGCACCAGGGCCGCCAATCGAACGGAAAAAGGAGAGGCAACATGGCAACGCTCTTGGGAAGCAGGCAACTCGGCCGCGAACTCCCCAGGCCCAAGTGGACCGTGGCGCTGCTCTGGGTCCTCGGCATCCTGCTCTGGCTGGGCGTGGCCGCAGGCGTCGTCGGACTGACGCTGACCGCTCCGCCCCTACTGGAGATCCCCAACACGTTCTGGATCTGTGTGGGCGTCGGCGTCCTGGCGCTGGTCCTGCTGGGCGCGATGGCCATCGGCATGGCCCTGCTCATCAAGTACGCCTTCAGCACCGCCATTAGCGCGAAACTCATGGAGCGGGCCCTGCGCGACAACCTCCAGAAGATGGAAACCGCGCAACCGGTGTCCGGCCTCGGCACGGCCTCGCACGAGGAGGTCGTGAGCCTGCTGTCGGAGATCATGGAGAACACGCTCCTGGACGACGCCGACAAGGCCGCCAAGATGCAGTTGGCCAAGAAGCATCGCCAGCAGGCCCTCCGGCGCGAGATCGAGGCCCTTATCAAGGCCGGCAAGTACCGCGACGCCCACGAGCGGCTCGATGAGTTTCGCACCCGCTACGCCGAGCGCGACCAGGTGGCCGACCTCGAGGCCCAACTCTCGGCCGCCCTGCGCGAGCACGAGCAGACCGAGATCTCGCACATCACCGAGCAGGTCCAGCGGTACATGGGCCTGGGCCTCTGGGAACGCGGCATGGAAATGGCCCGGGCCCTGGCCGAGCAGTTCCCCGAGAACCCGGAGGCGGCGCAACTGCCCGAGACGGTCCGCCTGGAACAGGGCGCCAATCGCCGCCAGGAACAGCAGCGGCTCTACCGCGAGATCGAGCACCTCGTGGCACGCAAACATTGGCGCCAGGCCCTGCGCGCCGCCGAGACGCTGCTCGAGAACCATGCCGACAGCCCCGAGGCCAACGCCCTGCGCGACCAGATGGATGAACTCCGGCGCAACGCCGCCATCAGCGAACGTCGCGAGTGGGAATCGCGCATTGCCGACCACGTCCAGACCGGACGCCATCGCGAGGCCTACGACCTGGCCTCCGAACTCATGGAGAAATACCCCGACTCGCCGCAGGCCGAGGAAATCCGCAAAAACCTCGACCAACTCAAGGCCCGCGCCGGCATCCGCAACTGACCCGCCCCGTCGCCGTGCCGGCGACGGCTAAACCACCAAGGCCCATGCGCCGTCGTTTAGCCGCGGCCGGCACGGCCGCGGACAACGCCGATCGGTGCCGGCGGCACGGGGTCGTAACCGCCCTCGGCAAACGGATGGCACCGCACAATCCGCCACGCCGCCAGCACCAACCCCCGCGCCACGCCGTGCGTCCGAAGCGCCCCCACCGTGTAGTCGCTGCACGACGGCGCGTACCGGCAGCACGAGCCCAGGAGCGGGCTGACGAGCATCTGGTACAGCCGCACCAGGAACACCAACCCTTTGACCGCCGCCCGACGAGCGGCGCCGCCCGCGGCCGGAAACAGGTTTGTCGCGCGGTCGCCCGTCACGGTCGGGCCTCCGCTTTGGCGCGGGCGCGGCGAATCGCCTCGGGCACCAGCGCCCGGACCGCTGCGTCCACGTCGCGAAAGGTGTAGTCCTTGCCCAGGGGCACCAGCACGACGTCGTACCCGGCCGGCAGCGTGGCCCGTGCCTGCCGGAAGACCTCGCGCAGGAGCCTCTTGATGCGGTTCCGCTGGACGGACCCGCCGCACCGCTTGCCCACCGACACGCCCAGCCGCGTGACGGCCAGGCCGTTGGCCTTGGCGTAGGCCACGATTCGTCCGTCGCCGACGCGGGCGCGGGCCGCGTAGACGGAGCGGAAGTCGGCGGACTTCAGGATCCGCTGGCGGCGGCCGAGGGTGGCCCGGTCGTTCGGGGAGGGCGTCATCGGATGTCCTCGCGGCGGGTGTCGGGCTTGTCGTCGTCATCGGCCGGGGGCGGGCGGAACCGCCGGCCCGCCTCGGCCCAGGCGTCGGTCGTGTCGCTCGGGGTGTGCGACATCGGCCGCACCAGCCGCCGCCTGAGGACGTTCAGCACCAGCAGCACCAGCACGATGAACCCCACGACCGCCAGGAACCACATCCATCCTTCGGCGCGGGGAGCCAAGTCGGCGGCGAGGGGGGCGGCGGCGGTCACGTGTCGGTCCCCTCGGCCTTGGGCGAATCGTCGTCGCCGGCATCGCTGCCGGGGGTCGGGCGCGAGGCCTCGCCGGGGGGCGGAATGGCCTTGTTCAGGTCCGAGAACCCCTCGACGCAGACGTTGGCCGAGGGTCGCGGCCGGCCCTCGGGCCAGAGCCGTTCCCAGGCGCCGGGACCCAGTTCGCGCTCCACGATCTCGACCAGAATCTCCAGGTCGTGCCGGACCTGCTCGAACTGCTCGCGCAACCGCAGCACCGCCGCCACGCCCGGCAGGTTGATGCCCAGGTCGCGGTGCAACGTGACGGCGCTCCAGAGCCGCCGCATGTCGGTCCGCCCGAGAACCGCCTGGCCGGCGTCGTCCTGGCGCGGCGTGACCAGGCCCTCGTCGACGTACAACCGGATTTCGACCACCGACACGCCAAGGGCGTCGGCGGCCTGTTCGAGCGAATAGGTCTCGGGCCCGTCCTGGGTCATGGCGGCCTCCGGGTTCACTGGGTCCACGGGGCCCCGGCACGGGGGCTCTCTTTCTGAAGCCGGTGAAGTTCCTCGAAGAGTTCCTTCTGGCGCGGGTCGAGCGTCTTGGGCGGCACGATGCGGACCAGGCAGTACTGGTCGCCGCGACCGTCGTCTTTGGCGCCGCCGACGCCCTGCCCGCGCAGACGCAGGCGCGTGCCGCTGGCCGTCCCCGGCGGGATGCGGACGCTGGTCCGCCCATGGACCGTCGGCACGTCGAGCATGGCGCCCAGGGCGGCCTCGTCGACCGTAATGGGCAGGTCGATGTGGACGTCGCGTCCTTCGCGGCGGAAGAAGGCGTGCGGCAGGACGTGGACCTTCAGGTACAGGTCGCCGGCCGGGCCGCCCGTGCCCGGCGACCCGCGCCCGCGCAGCCGGAGACGCTGGCCGTCGCCCACGCCCGGCGGCACGCGGATCTCGAGGCGTTCCATGGCGGCGGTGCCGTCGGCCTTCGGGCGGCGGAGCGTGATGGTCGTCCGCACGCCGCGCACCGCCTGCTCGAACGAGATCGAGAGTTCGCTCTCGACGTCCTGGCCCTGGAACCGGGGTTCGCCCGCCCGGGGGGTGCGTCGGCCCCGGCGGGTCTGCGCCCCGCCCAGGCGGCCGAAAAGTTCCTCGAAGAAATTCCCCGCCTGCCCCGTCGACCCGGCGAACGCCTCGAACGCCACGTCTTCGAACGGCGTGCCGGGACCCGCCCAGGTGTAGGTCCGCCGTTGGCCGGCCGGGCCGGGGCCCGCCTCGGCCCCCGCGCGGACGCCCTCGTGGCCGAACCGGTCGTAGGCCTGGCGTTTCTTGGGGTCCGACAGAACGCCGTACGCCTCGCCGAGTTCCTTGAACTTCTGGTCGGCCTGGGGGTCGCCGGGGTTGAGGTCGGGATGGTACTGGCGCGCGCGGCGGCGGTAGGCGCTCTTGATCTGGTCTTCGGCAGCGCCCCGCTCGACGCCCAACACCTCGTAGTAGTCGCGTTTGGCCATCGTCCCAGTCCCGCTCCCGCACGGCCGCCGGAAACGATTATAGGGCATCGCGGTCGGCCTGACAACAGGGCCGGCGAGACGAGGGTGGCATGGTCATCCCGAAGCGGCGGCGGATCAGGGTGGCATGGTCATCCCGAAGGGTGACCATGTTCCGGGCCGGGCACGTAGGGGCACGACATGTCGTGCCCCTACACCAGCCGGGTGGCATGGTCATCCCGAAGCGACTGTGTTGGGCGTCAAGCGTTTTTGGGTTGCCATGGTTGTTTGGTCCTCAGGATCGCGTTCAGGGTAACGAGCAGTTTTCTCATGGCGGCGACGAGAGCGACTTTGGCCTTTT
>DATKZB010000050.1:0-6337 GCA_035528235.1 Phycisphaerae bacterium | reverse complement strand
CGAACGTCTTCCTGGACCTAACGGGGTTTGGCCCCAACGTGCGGCGTCGGTTTCCGGGCATCGCCAAGGCGTGCGCCCAGTTCGACATCGACATCGCCCGCGACCGGATCCCGGTCCGCCCCAGCGCCCACTACATGGTTGGCGGCGTGCGGGTTGACGCCGTCGGGCGGACCAGCCTCGGACACCTGTACGCCTGCGGCGAGGCGTCCTCGACGTGGCTTCACGGGGCGAACCGGCTTGGGTCGAACAGCCTGCTCGAGGGCCTGGTGTACGGGCGCCTGGCGGGCCGGCACATCGTGGAGGACCTGGCCGGCACCTCGGCTGGGGACAGGGCCGGCGCCGAGGCGCCCGAGCGGATCCGCAGCGACGTCAGCCGTTCCACCCGGGGCGAACTCCACCTGCCCGACGTGAGCGACAGTCTCCGAGCGCTCATGTGGCGGTACGTCGGCATTGCCCGAAGCGCCGACGACCTGATCGAGGCCGATGCCCTTATCGAGTTCTGGCAGAGTTATGTCCTCGACAAGGTGTTCGACCAGTCGGGCGGATGGGAACTCCAGAACATGCTGACCCTCGGTCGCCTCATGGCCCACGCGGCGCTGTTGCGGACCGAGACGCGCGGCGTCCATTACCGCGCGGACCATCCTGACCGCGACGACGCCCACTGGCAGAAGCACATCCTCGTCTGCCGCGACAGGGAACCGTGGTTCGAGTAGGCGTGGGCTTGAGGCTGCTTTGTCAACGGCGCGGCCTCTGGCGCGGCGGCTTTTCCAGACCGTCGCCCGGGAGTGCTGAAACGAGTTCGATCGCGAGCCCCGGCATGAGCGAGGAGATCGAGGCGAAGATCCGGGTCCTCGACCCCGACGCGTTCCGCCGCCGCATGGCCGCGCGCGGCCGCTCGCTGGGCGAGACGGTCTTCGAGGTCAACCGGCTGTTCGACGATGCGGCCGGCTCGCTTCGCGCCCGGGGGTCGGCCCTGCGGGTGCGCGAGGAGTTCCGGCCGGCCGACGGGGCGTGCCTGCGGACGATCCTGACGTTCAAGGGGCCACGTAAGGCCGACAGCCGCGTAAAACGCCGCCCCGAGTTCGAACTCCAGGTCGAGGCGGCCGAGCCGCTCGTCCAGATCCTCCAGGCCCTGGGCATGGAGGAGGCCTTCCGCTACGAGAAGCGCCGCACGGCCTTCCACGGCGGCCGGTGCGAGGTCGTACTCGACGACGTGCCGTACCTGGGATGGTTCGCCGAGGTCGAGGGGCCGACCGAGGAGGCGGTGCTGGGGGAACTGGCGGACCTCGGCCTGGCCGACGAGCCGATCATCCGTCGCGGGTACGTCCGGCTGCTGACGAAACACCTCGCGTCGATCGGCCGCGACCCGATGCGTGCCGTCTTCGACGAGTGACGGCGCGGCGGCGGGCGACCGACCGCGGGCCGGTTTACCTCCGCCACAGGAGCCTCCAGAACTGCCACCACTTGCGGCCGACGCGCTCTCGGGCGCGCTGCTTCACGGCCTTCCTGAACGCCTGCTGGTCGAGCGAATCGGCCTGGCGCAGGCGGTCCATGGGCGGCATGCGGTCGAGCATGGCCTGGAGGGTTGCGCGGCGGAATGCCTCGGCCTGCTCGTCGGCCTGCCGGCGGCTCTTGTCGGACCAGAGGGCCGACGCCGGCGGCCCATCGTCGTCGGCCGAGTAGAACTTCAGCGCCTCTTCCAGGCACTGCCGCGCGTCCAGCAGAGACTGGGCCCGATCGACCTTGTCGCTCAGCCGCTCGATGCGACCCAGGTAGAACCGGCCCAGGCCCATCCACTCGGCCACGTCGAGGGCGCGCGACGACTCGCCGGTGGGGTTGACCTGCCGAATGGGGCCCTTCGGGCCGCCGTGCGAGTCGAGTTGGAAGCAGAAGGTCTGCTCGGCGCCGCAGCGGGAACATCGCGCGGCCACGCGGTGCAGGACGCGCGACCCGGTTTCCTCGACCTCGGCCGAATCGCTCTGCCACGCCCCGCCGCAGGCGCACGCATGGACCATCAGGTAGAAATACTCTTCCTGGACGCCGTGGACGTGGACGGCGTCGTCGCGGGTGGGCGGCAACGGTGTCTCCCTTCGGGAGGGATGCGGCGACGTTGGCCGCGAGGTGTTACTTGCAGTCGACCCGCCAGGCGCAGGTCTCCTGGCCGCATGCATCGCGCTCGCCGCGGTTGAAACAGTCGCGGTTGTTTTCGGCGCGTTGGATTTCGCGGACCAAGGCTTCCTTGCTCTTGAGGGTCGACTTGACACCCTTGCTCTTCGCGATGCGTTGGACTTCTGCCATCTTCATGACCCGTCCCTCCTCGACGGTGCGGTGTTGCCGCCGGGATCGTGGGACTAATTCTCGGCGGCGGGCGCTTCGGTTTCGGCGGCGGGCGCTTCGGTTTCGGCGGCCGGCGCTTCGGTTCCGGCGGCGGGTGCCTCGGTTCCGGCGGCAGGCGCTTCGGTTCCGGCGGCAGGCGCCGCGGTTCCGGCGGCAGGCGCCGCGGTTCCAGCCGCGGGTGCCGCGGGTGGCTCGAGCGAGCCCTTGGCGTCGGGGCTGGGACCCGGCGCCGCGGGGATGTCCGGCTCGAGTTTGCGCGGGGGCGTGAGTTTGGCCCCGGCGTTCTGAGCCGGCTGGTCGCCCTCGCCGCCGCAGCCGATGACCGACACGCAGGCCAGAACCAGCGCTGAGCCCAACAGTAAGACACAGGTTCGACTACGCATTGTGCGATCCCTTTCCCACACCGTTCTCTGGACCTCTATGCTACCTGGCGACCGCGGCTTTTCAACCGAAATCCAGATGCTGCCGGCCCGTCTACCCGCCGACCTGGCCCTTGACGAAGGCCATGAGGCCCCCGGCGCCGATGATGGCCTGGATTTCCTTGGTGAACGGCGGGAAAGCGAACGTGTGGCCGGTCGTCAGGTTGCGGAGCTGTCCGGCGGCCAGGTCGATCTCGACTTCGTTGCCGGCCGCGATGTCTCCCGCCGCCTCGGGGCACGTGATAATCGGCAGGCCCATGTTGATGGCGTTGCGGAAGAAGATCCGCGCGAAACTCCCGGCCACGACGCACGCGATGCCGGCCGCCTTGATGGCGATGGGGGCATGCTCGCGGCTGGAGCCGCAGCCGAAGTTCCCGCCCGCCACGATGACGTCGCCGCGCGCAACCTTCCGGACGAACTCCGGGTCGGCGTCTTCCATGCAGTGGGCCCCCAGGAAGGCCGGGTCGATCCGGTTCAGGTACCGCGCCGGGATAATCTCGTCGGTATTGACGTTGTCGCCGAAAACGTGGGCCTTGCCCTTCATGGGGGTCTCCTTGGCCGCCAATCTAGCAGACGCCGCCCCGGGCGGCAACGCCAAACGCGACCCGCCCGCCGGCCCTACCGGACCGACACCTCCAGCCCCTCGATGTCGAAGACCACGTTGACGCTGGCCCGCAGGTGGGCCGGGTCGCGGACGTGGGCCAGGTAGTGCTTCAACCGATCGGCACAGTTGACGCTGTTGTGGGCGCAGACGACGGCGCCCGCCGGCATCCGGTCCCACGCGGCCCGCAGAATGTCGAAGTAGATGCCCTTGCCGCGCGCCGCGTCGCCGTCGGCGTCGAGGTACAACAGGTGAATCGGCCCCGGGAAGTCGCGGGCCACGTCGACGGCGTCGGCGGCCACGACCTGGGCCACGCCCGTCGGGTCGATGCGGCGGACGTTGCGTTCGGCCCGCTCGGCCTCCGCGGGCACGATCTCGACGCCCACGAGGCTGTCGGCCACGTAGCACGCCCCGGGCCCGACGGCGGCGCCGGCGTTCGAGATGAACGTGTTGCCGCAGAAGACGCCCGCCGCAATCATGTTCACCGGCTGCACGATGGCGCTGACGGCGTACAGCAGCCGCTGCATCCGGGGCGAGATGGCCGTCCACGGTATCTCGAACGTCTCGCGCACGGCCTCGCGGTGCGCGAGGAACTTCGCACCGTCGTACCGGGTGTGCGGCAGGATGCCTTCGGCGCACAGCACCTCCAGCGCGCCCTGGACCACCTCGATTTCCCGCTCCTCGGGCTCGAGCCGTTCGTGCGGCTTGCCATAGTCCATGTGGTACTGCTGCCAGTCGTCGGTCTGATAGGTCCGGGCCACTTGGGTGCACCTCGTTTTCACTTGCCGGTGAGGACGATCGTGTCGCCGCACGTCACCGTGAACTGATGATCGCTGGTCAGCGTGACGGTATCGGTCGTGGTGCCGCGACGGATGCGGATACGCATGCCGGCGGCTTCGGCCTGGACCTCGACGGCCGTGACGGCGGGCTCACGTCCCTTGGCGACGGGTTCGAGCACGCAGGCGAACTGGGCGGCCTTTCCGCGCCGGGTCAGGATCGCCAGCGGCTTCTCGTTGTGGACGCTCTTGCCGGCCTTCAGGGCCGCCAGGGCCACCGAGGCGTGGGCCTGGGGCGTGGTCAGGTTCACCACGATGCGGATTTGCTTGTCGGCCAGCAACTCGTCGACCGTCAGGGCCCGGACGCCCGGAAAGGCGGCCGCCTTGGCCCGGGCCCGGTCCATGTCGAGGTCGGCGCAGGCCGCGACCCGCAGGTTCTCGAATCGGCTGCACATCCGCAGGTACGTCTCGCTGATGTTCCCACAGCCGATGATGCCGATGGGCGTCTGCTGTGTCTTTGCCATGTGGAGGGCTCCTTTGCCGGGGCCCGGCTCTGCGGGCCTTCTCTTGTCCCGGCCGGCCCGTGCCGGACCCAGGAGGGACCGGAACACGCTGGCCTTTCGGGGCGTTCAAGCATACGCTGTTGCGGGCAGACTTCAACGGAATAGGGCCGGGAGGTGACGTCATGCGAGACCATGCCGGGCGGTGGGCGCTGGTGGGGCTGGCGACGGTCGTCGTCTTGGCCGGCGTCGCGGCGGCGGAGGAACCGGGAAAGGACACGGCCATGAAGGGCGCGACGCTACGGCTGAACCTGCAAAGCCGGAAACTCGTCCAGAACGCGCAGGACTACAGCGTCTGGAAGGCCGAGACGGCCCAGAAGGCGGTGCCGGCCGCCGAAACGGCGCTGGTGCTGTGCGACGTCTGGGACAAACACTGGTGCCGCGGGGCCAACGAGCGGCTCGCCAGGATGCTGCCGCGCATGAACGAGGTCGTCCGGGCGTTGCGGGCCAAGGGCGTTCTCGTCGTCCACGCCCCGTCGGAGACGATGGGGTTCTACAAAGACTCGCCGGCCCGCAAGCGTGTTCTCGACGCGCCCAAGGTCGAGCCGCCCGAGAACCTGCCGCACGACGACCCGCCCCAGCCCATCGACTCTGGCGACGGCGGCAGCGACACCGGCGAGAAGTCGTGGCACAAGGCGTGGTCGCGGCAGCACCCGGCCATCGAGATCGACGAGTCGTGCGATGCCGTCTCCGACAATGGGCGCGAGTTGTACAACCTGTACAAGCAGCGCGGCATCAAGCAGATTATCGTTATGGGCGTGCATACGAATATGTGCGTGTTGGGCCGCTCGTTCGCCATCAAGCAGATGGTCCGGTGGGGGTTCGACGTGGCCCTGGTCCGCGACCTGACCGACACGATGTACAACCCCGCCCGTCCGCCGTACGTGCCGCACGAGGAGGGCACGCGCCTCGTGGTCGAGTACATCGAGGCGTTCTGGTGCCCGACGGTAACCAGCCAGGACCTGTTGGGCGGGTAGAAGGGGTCTTGGAACGCGCCGTGGGCCGTCACGTGCCGCCGCGGCCCTTGAAGACGACGCGGCCGCCGGCGTCCAGGCCGAGGGCGTGGGTGACGTTGGGCCCGGTGCGGTAGAGGAGCCAGGTCTTGGCGCCGGACTCCTCGGCGGCCATGTACATCCGCTCGTTGTCTTCGCGGGGGCCGAGGCGGAACTGGTCCGTCTCCTCGTCGGGGTCGCCCATCAGGCCGACGACCTGCTGGCGCGCGTCGCCCATCCGGACCTGGTCCCAACGGGGATGCGCGATGTATCCGCCCCATCGCTCCAAGGCCAGGTACGCCAGGATGGCGATGGCCACCAGGCCGATGGCCAGCAAGACGGTGCGGGCCGTTCTCATGGAAGCGCCCTTTCCGGCAGCGGGACGTCGCGGGCTGCCTGCCACCCAGAAGATACCGCGGTGCCGGTCGCCCGGCAACAGACGTTCGGAGCAGTCTAGCATTGCGGGGTTGCGCGGCGGGTCCCCGCACCCGCCGCGCTGGAGGTCCGACGGCGGGTTGGCGCGGTGGGTACGGGGACCCACCGCGCCCACCTGGTGCTGTGAATAGGTCCGAACCGGGTAGACTGTTTACAGAATGATCCGGGCACATGGTTTACAGGTGGTAAGGTGCGTGGGCGAAAGGAGCGTCGCCCA
>DATKZB010000049.1:0-4898 GCA_035528235.1 Phycisphaerae bacterium | reverse complement strand
GACCGAAAGAGAACCCCTCGCCGCCGCCACGCCGGACGCCGTGCGGGGAGTCCGTCGCCCCGACACAACCACAGACGCCGGAGGCGCGGTCGAAAACGCCACTTGACATCGGGCAGCCTTTCATGAATAGGGTGGGTGCTCCGCACCCACGCTGCAACTGATACCACAACGCTACGTGCGCCGGGCGTCGTCCAGCCCGAAGGGCTGAGAATGTTCGAGCCCTTCGGGCTCCACAACCGACCCGGCCCCAACCGGTCAGCAAAAAGGGCAAGGCGCCCGGTATCACCTCTCCCGCCGCGTGAAGCCGTGGTCGCCCAGGTGGCGGCCGAGGCTCCAGTATTGGCCGAGGACGTAGGCGAGGGGGTTGAGGCGGTCGATGGCGATGGCCCCCTGGGCGTCGAGCAGGGCCTCGTCGACGTGCTGGGCGACGACCGTGCCGCGAAAGAGGTCGTGGTCGCCCGCGGGGGTGATGTCGACGAGGGCGCACTCGAGGTTCACCGGGCACTCGGCGATGATGGGCGGCCGGACGCGCGTCGAGGGCAGCGGCGTGAGGCCGGCGTACTCGAACTTGTCGACGCGCCGGCCGGTCGTCGTGCCGCAACGGTCCACCTGCTCGACCATGTCGGCCGTCGGGATGTTGACGGTGAACTCGCCGGCGGCCTGAATCAGTTCGTACGAGTACCGCGACGGCACGATGGCCAGGCCCACCGTCACGACGCCCGCGATGCCGATGGAGATGTTGAACGTCTCGGCCAGGGTGATGATGTTGGGGGTGCCGTCGGCGGCCACGCTGACGATGAGACACGCCGGCGTCGGGTACACGGGCCGGAAGATCTTATCGAGCAGCCGCTTGGCCATGGTCGGTCTCCGGACTGATCCTGCACTCTTCCTCCCGCCTGGCGGCCTTCCCAGGCCGCCAGGAACATGCATCAGACCCGATCGCGGCGGCCTGGGAAGGCCGCCGCGCGGCAAGTGGCGCTGTAGTTCCAAGGACCTGGTGCGCCCGCATGATGGCAACCGCCCCGCGCCGCGTCAAGCGCGTGCCCGACAAGAGAAAGACCTTAACGCAGAGGTCGCCGTAGGCAAGGGGGACGAGCGCTCGGAACATGGTCACCCTTCGGGATGACCATGCCACCCGGCACCCCGCCAAGAGTGATGCGGCCTTTCTGAAAACGGCACTGGAGTCTCCCAAAGAGCGCTTTCCATCGCCGGGGCGGGCGGGTATGCTTCGGCACACGCCGAAGGGGGGCACGGCGGCGGATCATCTGTGGAGGTCGCCCGGGCAGCCATGAGACGACCGATACTTCGTCGGCGGGCCCTGTGGGGCGCGAGCATCCTGGCGGCCGCCTTGGTTGGCGCGCTTGCCTGCGATGCGCCGGCGGCCGACTGGGCACAGTGGCGCGGACCCGCGCACAACGACATCTCGCCCGAGAAGAGCGGGTACCCCAACGGGTGGCCGCCCACGCCGCTCTGGAAGAAGAACGTCGGCACGGGATGCACCAGCCCCGTCCTGGCCGGGGGGCGGCTGTACGTCATGGGGTTCCACGGCCAGGAGCGCGGCACGGGGACCGACACGGTCTGGTGCCTGGACGCCCGCACCGGGGCCGAGGTGTGGAAGCGGAGTTACCCATCTCGATACCACAGCCGCCTGGCCACCGGCGACGAGAACGCCTACGGCGGCCCGTCGTCGACGCCCACGGTCGAGGCCGCCACGGGGCACCTCTACACGCTCAGCATCGACGGGTACCTGGCCTGTTGGAACGCAACGCGCGGCGGCCAGCCCGTGTGGGCGGTGAACCTGCACGAAGCGTTCAAGATCGCGCAGCGGCCCAACGTGGGACGCGGCCGGCGCGATTACGGGCATCCCGGGTCGCCGCTGGTGCTGGGCAACTGGATCGTGGTCGAGGTGGGCGCGGCCGCCGGCACGGTGGTGGCGTTCGACAAGGTGACGGGCAAGCGGGCGTGGGCGTCGGAGTCGAAAGGCTCTGCGGGTCACACGGGCGGGCCGGTGCCGGCGGTCCTCGGCCGGACGCCGTGCCTGGTGAGCCTGGGCATCGACAAGGTGCTGGTGATGCGGACCGACCGCGGTCACGAGGGCCGCGCGGTAACCGAGTTCCCGTGGACGACCGATTTTGCGAACAACATCCCGACGCCGGCCGTCTGGCAGAACCTGGTGGTGGTGACGTCGGCGTACAACCAGAGCCACACGGCCCTGCTGGAGATGGCGGCGGGCGGCATCCGCCAGCGATGGCGGGTCCGCGACCACGCGGGCGTGTGCAGCCCCGTCATCCACAAGGGTCGCGTGTTCCTGGTCAACGGCCCGGCCAAGTGCCTCGACCTGGCGACGGGGCGGCGAATCTGGAGCGGCGGCCTGTTCGGGGACGGCTCGTGCCTGGTGACCGCCGGCGACGACAAGGTCATCGTCTTCGGCGCGGGCCGGGTGGCCGTCGTCGACGCCCTGGCCGACACGTACCGCGAACTGGCCGCCGTCGAGGGCCTCTTCCGCGCCACGTGTTATCCGCACGTGGCCCTGGCCAACGGCATCCTGGCGGTCAAGGACTTGAAGGGGAACCTCGTGTGCCTCGACACGTCACGCCGCGCGACAGGGACGGCGGCGCCGAAGGTCCTGGAGCCCGGCCGGCCCGACGCGTCCGTCGCCCAGCCGGCCACGCCGGCGCGACCCCAGGGCCCCTCGCCGCACGACGCCAAGGCACCCCGGATGACCGGCACCTGGCCCGGTAACACCGACGGTCTCGTCTTCGTCTGGGCCGACGCCAAGGGGAAGAACGAGGTCCGCGACGCCGCCGGGAAGGTCGTCCGGACGTGCACCGTCAAGCCGCGCGGCAAGGCCACGACCGACGAGCGCGGCGTCATGGTGCTGGGCGAGGGCGGGATGCTGGCCGAGGGGGTCGACGAGGCGCTGCTGGCGGCCTGCCGCAAGGCGGGGCAACTGGCCATCGAGGCCCTCATCACGCCCAAGGACCTCGCGCAGGAAGGGCCGGCCCGGATCATCACGTTCTCGGAAGACGGGTACCATCGGAACTTCACCGTGGCGCAGGAAGGCGCGGACCTGCTCCTGAGGCTCCGTACGCCCAAGACCGGCGAGAACGCGATGAACCCGCAGACGAACCTGGTGCGCCTCGCCGCCGGCAAGAGGCACCACGTCATCGTCAGTTACGAGCCGGGCCGGCTGGTCTGCTACGTGGACGGCCGGCGCGCGTGCGACACCGACCGCGTGCAGGGCGACCTGGGCAACTGGGGGCCCATGCACCTGGTGTTCGGCGACGAGTGGAAGGACCCGCGTCTGTGGGCGGGGCGGCTGGAAGGCATCGCCATCCACAACCGGGTCATCGGCGCCGAGGAGGCCGCCAGGCGCTACGAGTTGGCCAAGAAACGCCTGGCGGGACGCTGACGGCGGAAAGGACGAACCCGCATGAGACCGAGCCTCTTCGTCCTGCCGGCCGTGGCATTCCTTGCCCTGGCCTGGACCGCCGCGACGGGGGCCGAGCCGCCGGCCGACGAACCGACCCGGGACTGGCTCGACCAACTCAAGAACCCGGCGCCGTGGCTGGAGTGGGGCGGCGACCTGCGCTTGCGTTACGAGTACTCGCCCAACGCCTACCAGTTGAACCACCGGCTGGACACGGAACAGAGTTACGTGCGGTACCGGCCACGGGTCTGGGCTAAGGTGACGCCGGCCCCCACGGTGGAGGTCAACGCCCGCCTCACGTGGGAGTTCCGCACCTGGTACCACCCGAACCACCGCGAGGTCTTCGACGAGCGCGAGGCGGCGTTCGACACCCTGAACGTGCATCTGAAGGACCTGGGCGACCTGCCCCTGTCGCTGACCCTCGGACGCCAGGAACTCCACTACGGCGACGCCTGGCTCATCCAGGAAGGGACACCCTCCGACGGCAGTGCCACGTTCTCCTTCAACGCCGCCAAACTCACCTGGGAACTCCAGGAGTCGAAGACCGTTGTCGACGCCATTTACATCCAGAATTACTCCGACACCTCCAAGTACATCCGCCCCTTCGACGACGATGACGGGCGCCGGTACGACGACAACAACTCGACGGGCGCCATCCTGTACGTGACCAACAAGAGCCTCGAGAAGACGCAGATCGAGGGGTACCTCATCGTCAAGAACGACCGCCGCACGGCCGCGCGCGGCAACGACGCCACCATCTACACCTACGGCGGCCGCGCGACGGGCGATATCACCAACCACTGGGCCTATGCCGCGCAGGGGGCCGTGCAGACGGGTCACCGCAACGCCGTGCGGCACGAGGCGTACGGGGTCGACGGCCGGGTGACCCGCCACTTCCGCGACGCCCTGAAGAACGCCTGCCACGCGGGCTACGAGTTCCTCTCGGGCGACAACCCCAACTCGGGCCCCTACACGGGGTGGGACGTGGTCTGGGCCCGCGACTCGCGGTTCTCGCGCCTCTTCGAGAGGCTGCTGGGCCTGGAGGAAGGCACCAGCCGCTGGACCAACATGCACCGTGTCAACGTGGGCTGGCAATGCGAGCCCGTCAAGCGGACGAAACTGGCGTGCAACTACCACCTGCTGATGGCCCCCGCGAACCCCTTCGCCGGGGCCGCCGGCCTCAGCGCCGACGGGCACGTGCGAGGCCACCTGGTGACCGCCAAGGTGGATTATACGGTCAACAAGCACCTCTCGATGTACGTGCTGTTCGAGGAGTTCTGGCCGGGCGACTACTACACGCAGCTGCGCGACGAGCCGGCCTCGTTCCTGCGGTTCGAGACGGTCGTGAAGTGGTAGGTTCGGCATAGCCCCCGGGCCGGTCGGCGGGAACGCCCGAACGCTTGCATCCCTGCGGCGAGACCACTACGATAGGCTCCATCCAAAGGGGCCTCGCGTGGGACTCATCAGT
>DATKZB010000048.1:0-6458 GCA_035528235.1 Phycisphaerae bacterium | reverse complement strand
GACACGTCCGTCAGGTGGGCGAGGTTCGCGGGGCCGAGGCATTCCAGGCCCATCTTCAGTTCCAGGTCGGGCACCAGGGCGCAGAGGTCGGCGTTGCCGCACCGTTCGCCCAGGCCGTTGATGGTGCCCTGGACCTGGGTGCATCCGGCGGCAACGGCGGCCAGCGAGTTCGCCACGGCCAGGCCGCAATCGTTGTGACAGTGGATGCCCAGCGCCCCGCCGACCTCCCGGGCCGCCGCCTCGACAGACTCGACGATCTCCTGCGGCAGGCGGCCGCCGTTGGTGTCGCACAACACCAACCAGTCGGCCCCGGCCTCTCGCGCCGCGCGGAGCACGGCCAGCGCGTAGGCGGCGTTCTCGCGGTGCCCGTCAAAATAGTGCTCGGCGTCGAAGAAAACGGTCCGCCCGGCGGCCTTCAGGTGCGCCACCGAGTCGCGGACCATCGCGAGGTTCTCGTCCAAATCGGTCCGCAGGACCTTCGTCACCTGGAAGTCCCAGGCCTTGCCGACGATGGCGATGGCCGGCGTCCCGGCCGCCAGGAGGCCCCCCAGGGTCTTGTCTTCGTCGGCCCGGACGCCGACGCGCCGCGTCATGCCGAACGCCACCGGCACCGCGTGCCGCAGCGGGTCGCGCAAGAGCGCCTCGAAGACCGCTTGGTCCTTGGGGTTCGAGACGGGGTACCCCGCCTCAATGTAGTGGACGCCCAGGTCGTCGAGCCGGCGGGCGATGTCGACCTTGTCCTGGAGACTGAAACTGACGCCCTCGCCCTGGGTGCCGTCGCGAAGCGTCGTGTCGTAAACCGCTATCGTTTTCATGGCTTGCGCCCCATATGGCGAACGCCTCCGAGGGGCCCAAGTCGGTCAACCTCGCACTCAGACCCCGTCGGACGCAACAAAAAAACCCGAAGCCGCTGCGGCCCCGGGTCGAATCGGCTTGGCCACGCCTACACCCGGGGCCCTCCCTCGCGTACGACGACGCCAATACCGGCGCGCGCGACACCCGGAGCCCCGACGAGGCTTGACCCGCGGCCTCGATGTCCGTGTGCCGACACGCAGCATCCTCCGCATCCACCGGCCCGCCCCGGGCAGACCCGGCCACAACACGTCAAAGTATACCATCGGCTGCCCGAAGGTCAAACGTTTACCGGAACTGGCCGGCACCGCTCGGGGCCGGGTGTGGCCGTATTATGTGGCAGCCCCGTTAGGGGCGGCTGGTCTGTAGCCACGGGCGCGAGCCCGTGGAATCGAGGACGCCCCCCCCCTTTGTTTCACAAGCCCCGTCAGGGGCGCCTGAGACCAGGCGCCCCTGACGGGGCTTGAGAAGAAAACAACACATCGCTGCCTCTTGCACGTCCACCACGGGCTCGCGCCCGTGGCTACAGATCAGCCCCGCCTACGGCGGGGAAGCGCCTGCGCCGCCCATGGTTATGCTTGCCGCAGAGAACGGCCACACCCAGCGCCAACGTGCCGCGCCTTTTTCGTTGGTCCCCGGCGGGCACGGTCCTACACTACGGGTGCGCCTGACGGTCAGGGAAAGGAGCCGACGCCATGATGCGAAGAATCCTGCCTGCGGTGGTCCTGGCCGGCCTGGCCGGCGCGTGGGTGACGGCGGTCTCGTGCGGCGCAACCCCCCCGAGTGGCCCGGCGACGGAACTCGACCGTGCCGTGGCCGCGATGCGGAAGGTCGCCCCGGCCGATTTTGGGGGCGACGAGAAGAAGGCCAAGGCCAAGGGCGAGGAACTCGCCAAGGCCTGGAAGACGATCCTCGGCGCCGGCCCGGCGGGTAATACGCGGCTGAAGCAGGAAATCGCCCGGCTCGACGCCGCCAAGGAGAAGGACGACTTCTTCAAACTCGGCGCCGCCGTGGTGCTCTGGCAGGCCAGCCGGCTCAAGGAGGCCGGCACCATCGCCGCCCTCTGGGCCGGCGACGTCGACCTGGCGAGCAATCCGAACTATGTCTTTTACACCGCCTTCGACGCCGCCGCAACGCAGGACGAGCGCGCCCTGCCCATGCTGACGGCGATCCTGGGCGACCACCAGGGCAGCGTCTTCGTGGCTCCGCACTCGATGACGGTGGTGTGGCCGCTGACGCACGAGTTTCTGTGGGGGGCGTTCGGGTCGAAGGGGCTGCCGGCGCTCGTGGAGGTACTCCGCAAGCCGCCGAGCACCCAGGCGGCCGAGTCGGCGGTGTTCCTGCTGGCCAAGGCGCAGTACCTGCCGGCGCTGCCGATCATTCGCGGGTTGGCCCGGAAGGCGACCCCGGACGGCGGCGAGGTGCGGCTGGCGGCCGTGGTGGCCCTGGGTGTGTTCGGGCATCCTCAGGACTACGACCTGCTGGCGGCGGGCCTCGAGTCGAAGGACGCCCTTCACTACGCGGCGGCGCTCTACGAGTACGGCGACCTCCGGGCCGTGCCGCACCTCGTGCCGCTGCTCGCCTCCGACGACGTGCCGCTGCGGCAGGAGGTCGAGTCGTGCCTGGCCTGTCTGCTGACGCCGGCGGGCCTGGAGGCCCTTTACCGCCAGTCGACCGCTGCCAAGGAACCGAAGGAACGCGACGTGTGCGCGAAGATGGTGACCGGTATCCTCGAACCGCTCGACCTCGACTGGCCGACGTACGCCGCCAGGCCCGATGCCGAGAAGGCGAAACTCCTGGCCTCGGTCCGCCAGCAGCGCGAGGCCAAGTACCGGTCCACGCCCAGCGACCGGTCGTTTACCCACGACGACCTCCTGAAGGCGGCGGCCGAATGGCAGCAGAACCGGCGCGTCACGGGCGGCACGTACGAGTGGGTGCAGGACCGGCACGCGCTAGCGGCCACGACGCCGGCCGACATCCCGCTGCTTCTGGACGTCAAGGCCAAGTGCTACACGCGCCTGTCGGACGAGTGCCTGTACGAGACCCGCGTGCTCGACACGCTCATCCGCCGCCTCGGCCGCAGCCGGTACCGCCAGGTCGTGGGTGTGACGGAGAAAGTTGAATCGCCGTAGCCGCCGCGCCGCCGCTACGCCTGGGCGGTCGGCTCTTCCTGGGGCGAGAGGCCGTCGGGGTCGTTGGCCCGGGCGCCTGGGGGAGCGGGCACGGGACCGGTCAGCAGGGGGTCGTCGGTCTGGCGCATCCACGTCGCCAGGCGGCCGCGCATCTCGTGGAGCACGGCGGCGTGTGCCGCGTCGGCCGCCAGGTTGTGCGTCTCGTTCGGGTCGAAGACGAGGTCGTACAACGGGTGCTCGGCCGGGGGCCGGTCGGCGAATCCGTGTTCCAGCCAGACGTCCTTCGAGGGCCCGTCGTCGATGTTCGGCAGAACGGGCCGCGCGCGACCGTCAAAGCGTTGGATGTACTTGTATCGCTGCGTCCGGACGCACCGCATCGGCTCGTAGGCGGCGTGCCAGGTGACCTCGGCGAAGACGGCGTCGTTCACCTCCCGGGCCTCGCCGCGCACGAGCGGCAGGATCGAGGTGCCCTGGAGCCACGCCGGCCGCGCGATTCCCGCCAGGTCGCAGAGCGTCGGGAACAGGTCGATGTGCGAGACCATGCCATCGATCACCTGGCCGCCCTCGAAGCCCTCCGGCCCGCGCACGATGAGCATGACGCCGATGCCGTGGTCCGTCAGGTGGCACTTCATGCCGGGGAAGGCGATGCCGTGGTCGGTCGTGTTGATGACGAGGGTGCGGCCGGCCAGGCCGCTCTGCGCCAGGGCCGCGAGGACCGTGCCGACGCCGTCGTCATACGCGCGAGCCGAGGTCTTGAACCGGGCCATGTCGTAGCGGGTGCGCGGCACGTCGGGCAGGGGGGCGGGCGGCCGCGTAAACCGCGGGTCGTTCTCGGCCGACGGCTCGGGAAACTCGCGGTGCGTCTCGGTGAACCCGACCGACAGGAAGAACGGTTCCTTCGGCCGCTGCGCCAGGAACTCGGCCGCCGCCGGCGCCACGTGTGCCGCGCCGTGGCGCTCGATCGGCAGGACGCGGTCGTAACCGATGGTCTCGGCGTCGGCGGCCACGTGCTGGACGCCCGCCAGCGTGCTCGTGTATCCCGCGCGGCGGAGGGTGTGGACGATGTGCCGGCCGCAGTCGGCCAGGCCCCAGCCGCGGTGCGCGAGGCCCGTCATGCCCGAGGAGTGCGGCGACTGGCCGGTCAGGAGGGCCGCGCGGCTGGGCGAACACGTGGGCGCGGCCGCGAACGCCTGGCGGAAGAGGACGCCTTCTTCGGCCAGACGCTGCATGTTCGGCGTGGGCACCGCGTGGCCGTACGGCTGGATGTACCGGCCGGTGTCGTGCGAGTGCAGGTACAGGATGTTGGGTCGCGGCACGGGTCGTGCGGCTCCTTTCGTGGGCGACAGGTCGCTTATAGCCGCCCGGAGGTGAGCCGCACAGCGAAAATCGCGCAGCCGTGTTGGCCGAGGTTAAACGTGGGCGGTGGCGCGCGGCGGTTCGTTTAGCCGTCGCCGGTACGGCGACGGGAACGGCGGTCGAGCGTCCTTCGGCGCTGCCCGCGGCCGCAAAGGCCGCGGCTAAACGTGGGAGCCGTCCCGTCCACACTAATCAAACCGCGGCTGGGGCAGTGTCGTCTCGAGCGGGACGGGGGGCGCCGCCTCGGCCGGCACCGGGCGGCCGTGAACCTCGACCTCGGCGTAGTGCGACAGGTCGTTGTCGATGCTGCCATTGGAGTAGAGCCGCACGTACCGGGCCACGACGCCCTGGGCGTCGATGAGGCGGCCGCGGTAGTCGTCGACGTATTCGAGGTTCTTGCCGAGACCCAGGCCCGACGAATTGTCGTAATCGTTGTTGTAGAGCGTCCGCACGCCCTTGGCGAAGTCGGGGTCGTCCGATACCTGCACGACGACGTCGTGGTACACCCTGGGGAAGCCGAAGTAGTGCCATGCCACGATGGCATAGATGTGGCACGGCTCGCGGAGGTCAATCTGGACCCACTGGAGGCCGGGGCCCAGTTCCATGTACGAGTCGTCGGTGGTCTCCTTGTGGCCGTCGGTGACCATGACCACGTCGCCGATTATCGGGTCGCGTTCGCTGCTGGTGACCGGTTTGCCCAGAGCCACGTTCGTCGTCCCTTCGGGCACCATGAACGGCGGTCGCGGCTTGTCGAAAACGTACGGCTCCAGGTGTGGGTGCGGCCGGATGTACCGTGGGGTGCACAGGAACGTGGGTTGCGGCAGCGCGAGCCGTAGCGGGATCTGTCCGCGGTCGGCGTGGCCGGGCGTCGAGGACGCCGTCGGGCCGGGGTACTCGCGCGACATGCCCGGGGTGCAGGAGGTGTCGCGGAGGCTCACGGTCGCCAGTCCCGCGGCCAGCAGCAGCACCGCCGCCGCGGCGGCCCAGCGCCACCACGTCGTCCGCACCGGGCGGGCGGCCGCGGCCGGGTCCGATGCCCGGGCGGCGCGGAACTCCTGGCGCAGCCGGCCGCGCAGATCCGCGACGAACGCCGCGCGGGGCGGCGGGGCCGCGTAACCGGTCCTCAGCGTGCCCGCCAGTTTCTCGTCGCGATCGTCGGCGTTCATGGTCGATGGCTCCTTCCTCTTTCGGCCGGCCGGCCGCGCGTCTGTTGTGCCCGCGCGGCGGGGCCCGGGTCTACGTCGCCTCCGGCGTGCGGCGCTCGAACGCCTCGCGGAACGCGTTGCGGGCCCGGTACAGGACCGTCTCGGCGGCCTTCTCGGTGCGGCCCAGGCGACGGGCGATCTCGCGGACCGAGAGGTCATCCATATATTTCCACTCCATGGCCTGCCGCTGGTCGTCGGGCAGGCCGTCCATGACGGCGGCCACCTGGGCCCGGGTCTCAGCGGCCTCGAGCGGGGCCGCGGGACCGTCGGCGTCGCGGGCGGGCTCCTCCGGCACGGTGCCGGTCCGGACGCGTCCGCGTCGGCGCCGCCCACCTTGTGGCGGGCGATGCCGATGAGCCACCCGCCCACGCTGCCGCCCTCCGGCCGCAGCCGCGCCACCTGCCGCACGGCCGCCAGGAAGGTCTCGCTGACCACGTCCTCGGCGGCGGCGACGTGGCCGGCGAGTTGGGCGAAGGCGTATCGCCAGACGCTGGGCAGGTACCGCTCGTAGAGCGTCTCGAAGGCCGCCTCGTTGCCCGCCTGGATGGCGCGAATCAGGTCGGCGTCGGTCATCGGGCGTCCAGGCC
Organism: Phycisphaerae bacterium; assembly: GCA_035528235.1. GTDB lineage: Bacteria > Planctomycetota > Phycisphaerae > FEN-1346 > FEN-1346 > DATKZB01. The sequence continues at coordinate 326 of DATKZB010000048.1, read as the reverse complement.
TCCGATCCCCATGATCCCGTGCGGCCGCGGGTGCGCCCTTCACTATTGATCTCGGCCGGCGGGAGGGAATCACGCAGGAAATTCGGTGAGGGTCGTCGGCTGGCGGGCTGAATCCGCGTGGGTGCAGCGCATGTAGGGTGGGTCCTCCGGACCCACGCTGATCATCCAACTTCCGCGTGGGTGCAGAGCACCCACCCTATTCATGAAAGGCTGCCCGATGTCAAGTGGCGTTTTCGACCGCGCCTCCGGCGTCTGTGGTTGTGTCGGGGCGACGGACTCCCCGCACGGCGTCCGGCGTGGCGGCGGCGAGGGGTTCTCTTTCGGTC
>DATKZB010000047.1:0-11271 GCA_035528235.1 Phycisphaerae bacterium | reverse complement strand
CTCTCGACGCTGATCATGATGGCCCGCTCGCGGCGGAGTTGGTCGAGCAGGTCGGCCACCCTCTCATGTCCCACGCGGGTCTGGGTGACGATGAGCAACCCGTTGAAGAACTCGACGGCGGCCGGGCCGCCTTCATCGGCCCAGGCCGCCACGCTGGGATCGGACTGGTTGTTGATGGTCCGCTGGATGATGTCCACGAGTTCCTGCCAGCCGACGACCCCGTCGGCCGGCGTGGCCGCGCCGCCGCCGAAGAGGTCGCCGAAGCCGCCGCCGGAAGCGGCGGACGTCGCCGCCTGGGTCACGTCGCCCACCTCGAACCGCGGGGCTTCGCCGCCGAAGTCCGGAATCTGGGCCACCAGGTCCTGCACCGGATACGTGACGACCGGCAGGTTCTGCTGCAACTTCTCGCGCGTCGTCACCAGGATGTACCCGGACTCGACCTTGTATCCCAGGTCGGCGCCCAGGATCAGGCCAAGCACCGACTCGACCTCGACGCGCTTGACCTTGAGGTCGACCACGCGGGTCGAGAGGTCAATGCCGGCCGTGGCCACGTCGGGGTCGATCACGATGTTCAGCCCGCGCTGGACCTCGCTGATGTACTTCAGGACGTTATCGAGGCTGGTCTTCTCGAAGTCGAGGTCGATGGGCTCTTTCAGTCGGCGCCGCGTCTCGGACACGGCCTTCGGTTCGGCCGAGACGGCCTTGGTGAAGGAGCGGCGGAAATCGGTCAGGTCCTTCCAGTGTTTCGCGCTGGGGTACCGCAGGTACTCGGTCTCTCCACGAACTTTCTCACCGGGATGAATGGCGGCCTCTTCGGAGTCGGTGATGGCCTCGACGAAGCCGTCCTCGCGGCGTGTCCGGACGTCGACCTGGCGGGCCTGGGCCTCGAGGTACAGCAGGTCCTCGCGCCACCGCAGCGCCCGCTCGTCGTTCGGGTCGACGGCGATGAGGCGGTCGAGGATTTCGATGGCCTCGCCGAACTGCATGCCCTTACGCAGTTCGGTGGCGCGTTCCCATAGTTGAGCGACCTTGTTCTCGCGGTCCTTGCGGTCGGCGACGCGGCGTTCCTGCTCGCGTTTCTCGGCCTCCGTCACGGCCTTCTTCCCGCGGACCGACTCGGCTGCGGCTTTGCGGGTCAGGATTTCCTTGCGCAGGACGTACACTTCCTCGCGGAGGCGTTCCAGCTCCTCCACCGACAGGACCGGGGCCACGTCGATCGTGCGGTCGGCCTGAGACAGCGGCCGCAGGGCCTCGACGTAATCCTCGGGCCGTTCGGCACGGCCCATCTCGCGTTCGGCGCGGCCCACCAGTTCCTGGACGCCCGCGATGATCCGCTGGCGTTCCAGCGCCCGGACGTCGCGGACGACGTCGCCCAGGGGCTCCTCGCGCTCGGCCAGCAACGTCATCGCCTGGTCGAGCCCGTTCTTGGCCCGCGTCGAGGCGGGCCAGAGGTCCACGGCCTTCGCGAAGCGGATCTTGGCCTTCTGGTACTCGTGCTTCGCCAGCGCCGCATCACCGAGTTTCATCTCTTCCTCGGCCTGGGCCCGTTTGGCCTGGTCGGCAACGGCCAGCGGTGCGGGCTTGGGCTTCTCGGCCGGCTTGGCCGGTTCAGCCGGAGGCGGGGCGGCCGTCTTGGTCGTCGGGACCACGGCCACCTTGGTGGGTTCCGGGGCCGGCTTGGCCGCCGAGGCCACCAGGGCCGCCTCAACCGACGTCACGCGACTGTCGAGACCCTTGAGGTCCCTGCTGGCCCACCAGCCGAGGTCGATATCCATCGCCTTGACCTCGTCGACCATCTTGCGCGCTTCGGCGGCCTTGCCTTCGCCCACGGCGACCCTGGCCTTGGCCATCCGGTCCTTCGCGCCGACCACCGCCTGGCCGTGTTCGGCCACCGCCATCTGGTGGGCCGCCTTGGCGGCCGCGATCTTGTCGGCACCCAGGTAGTCGCAGGAAGCCGCTTCCGAGAGGCATTCCAGGGCGGCGGTGTAGCGTTTCTTCGCCAGGGCATCGTTGCCTGCGGCGAGGGCCTTCTCTCCGGCAGCCCGCCCGGCAATGGCCTTCGGGACGTTCCTGGCGAGCGCATCGTAGCTCCACTTCTCAAAGAAGCCGAGTCGGGACCGGTCGACCTTGGCGAGTTCTTTCTGGGCCGCGTCATAGTCGCCCGCGTCGTACTGTGTCTTCGCGGCCGCGTACAGGTCGCTGGCCGTGGGACCGGCAGGCGTCTTGGGTGCCGGCTCGGGCTTGGCCTGCTCGTCCTCGACCTTCTTGGCGGCGAGGGCCTTGGCCTGCTCGTCCTCGGCCTTCTTGGCGACAAGGGCCTTGGCCTTCTCCTCGTCGGCCGTCTTGGCGGCAAGGACCTTGGCCTGCTCGTTCCTGGCCAGCGTGGCGGCGGCCTCGGCAGCCTTTCTCTTGTCGGCTGCAAGGTAGTCGTTCGAGGCGGCGGCCGACAGGGACTTCACGGCCTGGGCGTACTGCTTCTTGTCGAGGGCCCCCTGCCCTTGAGCCAGGGCCTTCTCGCCGGCGGCCCGCTCGTCAATGGCTTTCTGGACACCCTTGACGAATCCGTCGTATCCCCACTTCTCGAAGAAACCGAGTTGGGACCGGTCGATCTTGGCGATCTGGTCCTGGGCGGCGTTGTAGTCGCCGGCCGTGGACTGCTTCTTGGCGGCGGCGTACAGGTCGCTGGCCGAGGGCCCGGCCGGCGGTTTCGGCGCCGGCTTGATCTCGGGCTTCGGGGCCGGTTCGACCGCCGGCTTGGCGGCCGTCTTGACCTGGGGCTTGGCGGCCGTCTTGACCTGGGGAGCCGCCATCGCCTTGTTCAGGTCGGCCAGGGAGGCCCGCTCGGTCCCGCCGAGGCGCACGTCCAGGGCCTGGACCTCGTCCATTTTTTTGCGTGCGTCGGCGGTCTTGCCGCTCTTGACGTCGGCGGCCGCCTGGGCGAGCAGCGTCTTGGCCTGGGCGAGGGCCTTGTCGTGTCCGTCCTGCGCCAGGCGAAGGAGACCCTTGGCCGGCCCGCTCTTGTCGGCTTCCAGGTACGGGCTGGAAGCGGCCTGGGAGAGTTTCTCGACGGCGGTGGCGTACTGTTTTTTGGAGAGGGCCTCCTTGCCGTCGGCGAAGGCCTTCTCATCGACGGCCTTGCCCGTGACCGCTCGCTGGGTCTTGCTAAGAAGGGAATCGAAGCCCCCCTTCTCGAAGAACCCCAGGTCGTCGCGCTTGATCTGTCGGAGCCGCTTGAGCGCGGCGTCGTAATTGTGGGCCGCATGGAGGCTCTTGGCCTCCTCGAGGAGTTGCTTGGGCGAGGTCGCCGCCGGCGAGACGCCTGCCACGAGCACAAGCCCCAGACCCACCACGGCAACAACCAACATGATCGGACGGAGTTTCAAACCACGCCTCCTTCTCTGGGTCTAGACACGCGGACACCGCCCGCACCCGGTCCTCGGGTGATCCTACCGCTTCTCAATGTTGAGAACGCGGTTTTCCGGGGGTGTCCTTCGGTGACCCTCTTGCTACGACCCTATTTGCCCAACACCGTTCTATAATCGAGCATGAAGGAGAATGAATTCCCTTGGTCCAAGCCAGCGGCAGCCAATGTAACGAAACCGCCGTGGGCCGCAAGTAAAATCTTGCGAATAAAGCGCTTAGGCAACGCCCATCCCCCGGCGGCTCATCGCGGCCCCCTTCGGCCGGGGGACGTCAGCGTCTCGTGGACGTCTTGGCCGGCGGCCGCTTCTTCGGCGGGGTGCGAGTGGTCGAGGGCTTGGTCGTTCTCCCGGACGCCTTGGTCGGCGTCGAATCGGCGGCCATGCGGCTAATCCGGGCGATGGTGGATTCCTTGCGGTCGGCCCATTCGATCCGTTGACCGAGCCGCCCCTGGGCGTCGGAAAAGACCAGAACGTTGGTGCGGATGGGCCTGTTGCCGCCCTCCTGATACGGAAAGCCCTTGATGACGTCGACGAGCAGAACCTGGGGGCTCAGGTCGGCGTCGACCTCTGTGCTATCTTTAGAGCCGGGCACCGCGATTCGCGTTCGTTTCTTGACGTAGACGACGGGCGCCCCGACGTTGCTGGGCGCGCTGGGGACGATAATCCACTGGCCATGGATCCACCGGTGCAGTTCCAGATTGATCCGCTGCCCAAACGTGCCGACAAAGTAGAACTGGACGACCTCCGGCACCGAGACCTCTTCGGTGGGCTCGCTCCACTGGCCCACGTACTCCGGGGTCCACCGGGCCTCCTCGTCCTTGACTCCCGGCAGGCTGTAGACGGGGCTGGCGACGCCGACGCGCATCCGGTACTGGTAGGTCCGGCCCGGCAGGACGGTAGCGTCGTTGGCCCAGACGGTGGCATAGACGTGCTCGGCGGACACCTCTTCGTCGGGCACCTCGACGGCCTCCGGCACCTTCTCGGCGGGCTCAATGAGTTCCCAGGGCGACTTGCCGGGCTCGGCCGTTTTGGGTTTCGGGGCGGCCCTGGCAGGGGTTACCTTCGCCGGCTCCTTCTTGTCAGGCTTCTCCTCCTTGGGCGGTGTCAGGTCCGGCTGAAGGGCCTCGTCGCCGGCACCGGCGCCGGCGAGGATCTCGACGGTGCTGCCTTCGCCGTCGACCGCCACCAGGCCGTAGAAGGGCATCCGGCGGATCGCGATCTGGGCCTTCGTGAGCCCCGCGTACCAGGCGCCGACGGTCCGCTTTTCGCGCGGGTCGGCGGGGAACCTGGGCAACTCCTGGGCCACGGCCAGCGAGACAGCCGGCGGAACGGCGGCCCAGTCGGCCCACTCGCCGTCGCTCTTGAGGTCGCGCCGCTGGAGTTCCACCTTGCTGATGATGATGGGCTGAAGCGGCGCGTTGCCCGCCGTGAAGACGTCGAGTTGGGCCGTCAGGTCGAACTTGCCGACGCAACCGGCCCAGACGACGTCGCTGAGGGCGCCGTCCTTGACCTCGAGTTTGGCCAGCGGCGTCGGGACCTCGTCGCTGGTGACGCCGCGGCCGAAGCACGCCTGGACCTCCTCGACGGCCAGGATCCGCTCGGGGGGCGTCACGTCCTCCTGCGGGCCGACCACGACCACTGTTCTCGGGCCGATTTGACCGGGCACCATGCTGGCCACGGCGTTCCAGGTCCCGGGCAGGCCGTTGAGCTCTTTCTCGAACTCGGCCACCGTGGTGGCGCGATGTCCGATGCCCAGGCTGACGATTTCCTCCTTCGAGAGGGCGTCGGCGAGTTGGGGGGCTTCGCTCTTCTGGCGGATGTCGCCGACCAGGCGGGCGACGTCCCGGCGAACGTTGCCCTGGGGCTCGCGCATGACGATGAACCAGGCGAAGGCGCCGACGAACACGGCCACCGCCACGGCCAGGGCGATCTTCTCGACATGTTTGAGCACAAAAGACTGCGTCAGGTCGGCTGCCATGTCCGAAACTCCTTAGGCATGCGCTGCGGCGTCGTCGGCTCCGCGTTCAGGACTACGGTTATCTCTTGGCGTCTTTCTTGGCCGGTGTTGCGGCATCCTCTTCGTCGGTCGCCGCCTTCTTGGCGCCGGCGGCCGGGGCCTTGGCCAGCGCCGTGACCCTCCCGCCCGGCAGCGTAAATACCAGTGACTCGCCGACCACCTCCAGCCGGACCAGTCCCTCCGTGCCGTAGTCCTCCCGCGACGCGCCCATGAAGTCGTTCGATCGTTCGAAGGACACGTCGGTAATCGGTTTCATCTGCCAGGCTTCGACACTCAGGAAGGTCTCTCTTCCCTTCAGTCGGCGAACCAGCTCGCCGGCGTACTGGGCCTCGGCGACGACCGCCATGCGGAACGGCAGGATCTCGAAGAACTCGGGCTTCGGATTTCGCCCCAACAGGGTCGGCGCCGGGGGCAACGGGGCTCCCTCTTGAACCTGCACGCCAGGGGCGGTGAGCGGCCGGTACCGGGCGCCCAAGCCGGACATTTTCGCGTCCCGGAGAACGGCCATCTCGCCACCGACGCGAATCTCGATCAACTCCTTGATGGGAACGTTGGCCACCTCCGGCTTGACCTTTCTGGCTTTGGCGATCTCGGCGTTCATGACGGCGATGATCTCGACGATGTCCTCCATCAGCCAGGCGTCCTCCTGGCTCTGCCGCACCATCTCCATCGAGGGGGCGTCCTGGCGATCGATCCAGTCGGGCCGCTGGAACGACTGCTTCGGATGAGCCATCATCGTGAACGACTGGTACCTCTTGATCTCCTTCTGCAACTCCTCATTCGCCTCCGTGCTGGTCTTGCCCTTGACGGCCGGCCTCTTGGGCGTCGTGGCCCCGAGGCGTTTCATGTATCCCTCCAGCGTCTTGTCGTACTCGGTCTTGAACGAGTGCCGCAGGCTGATGTCCGTGCTCGTCGGGAACAGGCCGTCGACGAGGGGCTTGCGTTGGCGACCGAGACCACGGATGTAATTGAGGAGTTCCTCGTGCTGTTTCTTGCGGCCCTCGACCTGGTCGGCCATCTGCTTGACGAGGTCCTGGCTGAAGAGGCCCCCGCTCATAAGAGACTTGGCCCGGGTCCGGGTGCTGCTCAGCGTTCTCCGCATGTCGGCGTTCGGCGCCACATACACCAGGTAGACCGTGAGGACGACCGCCAGCGAGACGACGACGACGCCCGCGGCCAGGCCCAACAGGAACGCGTGGCGTTTGATGGTTTCCATCATCGTGTGGCTCCTCGCCTTCTCGACTTCCCTCGCGGGACCTGCCCCGCCCCCAAGCGGGCGTCAGGGCGCCCCGAACGTGCGCGGCTCACTCGGCCGCCTTGTCCCACTCCCTGGTCACACCCTCCGAGGCGATGATCGAGAGGTCATCCCGCGTGACGAGCCATATCCGGGTCAGTTCCTCGAGGCCGCGATCGATCTGCTGGAGTTTGGCGGCATCCGCGCCGGTGGCCGCGGCCGGAGCAATCTTGCGCGGGTCGTCGAGGCCGGCCTCCCGTGTCAGGCCGAGAATCTTCGCGAACACCTGCTGGCGCTGGCGTTGCATGAGCGGCCCGACCCCGACAAGCCACTGGGCCCGGAACCAGAAATCCGTGCTCTTATCGACGTCTGGCACGTCGGCCTGCGTCTCGCCGGGCGCCGGCTTCCGGCGACTGCCCCGGCCAACGTAGTTCTGGTAGTCGCGCTGATTCTTGAACGCCCCGGTCAGCGGCATCATGGCGAGGACCTCCCGGCCGGCAGGGGTCTGAAGGACGACGGTGCGCTGGCACTTCTTCAGACCGGCCATCAGGGTCTCGTCGACCAGTTTCTGGCCGTCGCTTCCCGTCTTGGGGGTGATGCCGGAGATCTCGACCAGCAGGCCCGGCACGGGGACGTCGGCCGCCGGGGTCGCGCCAGGCGCCGGGGCCGCGCCGTCGGCCGGAGGCGGCGGCTCGTGGCCGACCACCGTGATGCCGGCCTTGGCGCCGGACCCGCGGCGGGCCTGGTCGCTGTAGACCCGCACGTCCGGCACATAGTACATCGACAGGCTGAGCATCTCGATGATCTTGAGGGTGGTCCGCGGCGGCGTGTTCTTCCACGGGTCGTATTTCGACAACTTGTCGTCATGCGGCCATGCGTCTGACACGGTTCGCAGCACGTCGTAGGCGTACGTGGCGTTGGCAATGAGGTCCTCGACCTCGCCGATCTTCTTCTGCTGCGCGACGAGCGCGACCTTCTGTTCCTCGAACTTGCCCTCGTGCTCGGTGTTCTGGTTCTGGAGTTGTCGGACGTTGGCGGCCAGCCCCTCGACCTCGCCGCGGCTGCCGGCCAGTTCGTTGCTCGTGGCGATCTGGTCGTAGCCGAAGGCGCCGACGGCGGCCAGAATCGCCACGCCCGCCGCCACGAAGAACGGCCGCTTCTTCTTCATGATCTTGCTGCTGAGAATCTCGGGCGGCAGCAGGCTCGTGCTGATCGAGGCCAGGCCGAGCCCCTGCAACGCCAGGCCGAACGCCACCCCGAACGACAGCACGTTCTCGCGGAACAGCGGGGACGACAGCGCCTCGGCGTCGCCCAGCGTCGTAAAGCCCTCGACCTTGGCCACCTCGGTCCCGAGGTTCTGCGAGAGGAACTTCGTCAGGCCCGGCAGGCGGAAGGCGTTGCCCAGAACGATGACGTGCTCGATGCGGCTGTCGCGATGGAGGCTGGTGTAGTAGCCGATGGACCGCTGGATCTCCGTCAGCAGGTCGCCGAAGACCGGCCGCATCGCCTGGAACACCTGCCGGGCGTGCTTCGACTCGGCCGCGTGGCGTTTCAGGTTCTCGGCCTTCGAGAACTGGAGTTTGAATTCCTTGCACAGCGCCTGGGTAAAGTTGTTGCCGCCCAGCGGCACGTTGCGGATCCAGACGCGCTCGCCGTCGGCGATGACGAGGTTGGTATTCTCGGCCCCGACGTCGATCAGGATCGTCGCGCCGCCGCCCTCGTACTTGTCGTACCGCAGGAAGTTGTACAGGGCCACCGGCGCCATCTGGACGGTGTCGGGCTCGATCTTCATGGCCAGGAAGTCCGACACGTAATCCGCCACGATGTCGCGTTTCATGGCGAAGATGCCGACCTCGACCTCGCGCGGCCCGGCCGACGGCGGGCTGATCGTCTGGTAATCCCAGACCACGTCCTCCAGGTCGAACGGAATCTGCTGCCGCGCCTCGTACCGCACGATCTCGGGAATCTTGCGCCTCTCGACCGGCGGCAACTTGATGAACCGCGCGAAACTCGCCTGGCCCGGCACGCTGATGACCAGCGTGCTCCCCTTGATGGAGTTACGGCTCAGGAACTTGCCCAGCGCGCTGCGGATCAGGGCCTGCTCGTCGGCGTCGGGCTGGCTCAGAATCTTGGCGTGTTCGATGACGTCGAAACCCAGGACCCGCAACTTGCCGTCGCGGTACTGCAACTTCAGCGCCTTCAGCGCGCACTGCCCGACGTCGATACCCCAAACGGTCTTGGTGCTTGGCATAACGTGTTCCTCACCTGGGCGACGCTTCGGCGGGTCCCCCGACCCTGTGGCAGGCGGGCCTCATCGGCCTCGCCTGTTCCGCCCCTTGCGTCTCGCATTGGCCAAGCGGCACGCCGGGCAGGCTGTGGCGGACGCCGCCTCTCCCCCTTATTAGAACGCGTGCCGCAAAGGACCGTCAAGGAAAAAGCCCGCCCCGCAGTAACCCATCAGTTTCGCAGGACAAAACCGAGCCGCAATCTTCCTGTCTGAGCCACGCCGCGCCCTTCTGCGTCAACCGCCATCCTGGTGCACGAACGACTCCAGGACCGCGACGGCGTTTTCGGTCGGCGTCTCGGGCTGGAGGCCCTTGGCGGGGGCGAGCATGTACCCGCCGCCCTTGCCCATCTCGCGGACGAGGCGACGGACCTCGGCCCGAATGGCGTCCGGCGCGGCAAACGGAATCGTGCTCTGGCTGCCCAGGCCGCCCCAGAAGGTGATGCGGTCGCCCCAGCGGCGCTTCAACTCGTATGGATTCATGCCGCGCGCCTCGGGCTGAACGCTCTCGAGCACGTCCAGGCCGATCTCGATAATGTCGGGCATGATGTCGACCACGCTGCCGCAGCAGTGGCTGATGGTGAACTTGCCGGCGTCGTGGACGGCCTGGTACAGGCGGGCCCACCGGGGCTTGAGCATCCGCCGCCGTAGTGGGCGTCGAGCCGTTCGGCCACGTCGCCCTCGAACGAGAGCGTAAAGGGCACCGGCCGCGTCGGGCGGTGATGGATCTGTTCGAGCACCAGGTCGCGTGGTTTCATGGAACGTCCTCCGTTGGGCCGCCTGCGCGGCCGTTACTTACCGATGCAGAATCGTGAGAAGATGTCGCCGAGGACGTCGCCGTCGACGTCGCGTCCGACGATGGTGCCCAGGGCGCCCAGGGCCTCGCCGAGTTCCACCGCGACCAGTTCGCCCGGCGCCTCGGACCGTCGCGCCAGCCGGTGCGCCCGGGCCAGGGCCACCGCCGCACGTTCCAGCGCCGAGCGGTGCCGCGCGGTCACCACCGGGCCCGCCGCCTGCCGGTCCACCGTGCCGCCCTCGACGGCGCGGACGAGCGCCTCGCCCAAGTCGTCGACGCCTTCGCCCGTGACGGCGCTGGTCGGTACGACCTCGGCCGCCAGGCCCCGCGCCGCCACCCACACGCGGGCCCGGTCGGGCGGCGCCAGGTCGCACTTGGCGACGGCCACGACCATCGGCGCCGCCACGAGCGACACGAGGTCCTCGGTCCGGCCGTACGACGGGGCGGTGGCGTCGAGCACGAGGATGACGAGGTCGGCCCGGCCGACGGCCTCGAGGGCCTTGGCCCGGGCCTTGCCTCCGAGTTCGTCGCGGGCCGCGTCCAGACCCGCCACGTCGGAGAGCGTGAACGTGAGCCCTCCGCGGTGCAGGGCCGCCCGCAGTTCGTCGCGGGTGGTGCCGGGCACCGGCGCGACGATGGCCCGGTCGTGGGCCAGCAGACGGTTGAAGAGGCTCGACTTGCCGACGTTCGGCCACCCGGCCAGGACGAGCCGGACGTCGCCGCCGAAGGTCTCGATGCTGCGGGCGCGGCGGCCCATGTCGGCCAGGGCGGCCCGCGCGGCGGCCAGGCGGGCGGCCACCTCCGGGGGCGAGACCAACTCGATGTCCTGGTCCGCAAAATCGAGCCCCGCCTCGACCAGCGCCAGCGTCTCGCGGAGGGGCTCGACCAGGCCCGCGACCTCGCGCGACAGGTGCCCGGCCAGCAGGTCTCCGGCGGCCCGAAGCGCCGCCTGGCCCCCCGCGTCGACGACAGCCATGACGGCCTCGGCCTCGGCCAGGCCCACGCGCCCGCCCACGAAGGCCCGGAAGGTGAACTCGCCCGGCTCGGCCGCCCGCGCCCCCGCCGCCATCAGGTCGGCCACCAGCGCCGGCACGACGGCCGGCCAGCCGCCCACGTGGAACTCGACCACGTCCTCGCGGGTGTACGACCTGGGCGCCCGCATCAGGTAGACGACGCCGGGCACCGCGCAGCCCAGCCCCGGCACCCGGACCGCACCGGGCCGCGCCGTGTAGGTGGACATGGCGCCAACCGATCCGCCGTCGTCGGGCACGAAGAGGCGGTCGGCCATCGCGATGGCCCGTCCGCCCGAGAGGCGGACGATAGCCCGCTCGGCGGCGCCCGCCGGACTGCTGACGGCCACGATGGTGTCTTCGAGGTTCATGCGGGGCGACCAGCCGATGATCGGCTTCCTAATCCTGCGCGCTGCTTCGCCACATCATCCCGCCCGCCCGAGGCGGGCCGCCAGGAACACACGTCGGGCCCAATCGCGGCGGCCTGGGAAGGCCGCCGCGCGACAAG
>DATKZB010000046.1:0-9214 GCA_035528235.1 Phycisphaerae bacterium | reverse complement strand
CCTACACGGCCGAGAGTCTGGGCGGTGCGTGGAAGCCGCTGGCCGATACCGAGGCTCGGCCCTTCGCCGGGGCCGCCAACGTCCGCCAGAGCGACCCGCCGTGGGCCGACAACATCAGCCACGGCGAACTGCTCCGCGCGGGCACCGACGAGACCCTTCCCGTCGACCCGGCCAATCTGAAGTTCCTGATCCAGGGCGTCGTGAACAGCGGCAAGGGCGACCAGGGTTACGGCGGCATCCCGTGGCGGCTGGGGGTGCTGACGGCGGCCCCTAGTGGCGGGTGAAGTACCAGAACTCCAGGATGATGAGCAGGAACCAGCCCACCTGGAGGACGAAGAAGGCGATGATCTGATACCACTCGACGCGGTGCTGGGTGGAGACGCTGAAGTTCTCGGCGACCATCGAGTAGAGGTCCTCGACGGACTCCAGTTTGGTGCGGATCGAGGCCCGCCAGGATTCCAGGCGGAACTTGGCGCCGGCCAGCCCGAACAGCCGGGCCGAGTACCAGTCGCCGATGAGTTTGACGTTCCGTTCGAGCCGCTGAAGCGCCGAGATGGCCGAGGTGCGTATCGCGATGATCTCGCGCAGGTCCGCCGCCAGTTCACGCCGCCGGAACGACCGGCCCCCTGCCGTCTTGGCCATGACCTCCGAGAGCCGCAGCAGCCGTTCGTCCAACTGGCGGTCCAGAATCCGGTGCCGCAACAGCTGCAGGTTCGCCAGCACCAGCAGTTCGATGTCCTCGTCGAAATCGTCCTCGGCGTCGAACAGGAACGCGCCGTCCCAGTCGACGATCGCCAGGTCGTTCATGCCGTACTTGATCTGGGCCTCGAGCGTGCGCTCGACCTCCTTGGGGTCCAGGTCCAGGCCCTCGGACTTCAGCAGCGACGCCATGACCGAGGCGTGTTCCAGGAACGGCTCGGGCGGGCCCTGGTATCCGGAGACGGTGAAGATCGAGTACTCCTCGCTGAACAGGCGGCTGCCGCCCTGTTCCTCCAGGATGCGATACGCCTCGCGGTAAATCTTCTCCTCGAGCCCGAAGGTGCCCTGGTCGAAGAGGCTCTCCACGTCCAGGCGCGCTTCAATCAGCAGAACGTCGGGCGCGTAGCCGCGAACGCGGAAGGTAATCCGGCGGCCGTCGATCGAGGCCGGCTCCTCGCCGATAATCACCTGGCGCGGCACGGCCGTCTCGTAGTACACCGGCTTGCTCTTGCCGGGTGCCGAGGGGAAGATCTCGCCCCGCACCTCGCGGTCGACCTCGCCCAGCAGCAGCGCGATAAGTTGTTGACGCATGGGTCACCCGCCACGATGATACCGTGTTGGCCGAGCGATTCCAAGATGTCACGTGCGGCGGTGTCGTTTCTTCTCGCTACGATGGGCTTCTCTTGGCGCTCTCTGCGGTTAGAGAAGCAGCGTTGTAGGATTAGTCCTACAACGCAACTTGTCGCGCGGCGGCCTTCCCAGGCCGCCGCGATCGGGCCTAACGCGTTGTTCCTGGCGGCCTGGGAAGGCCGCCAGGCGGGATGAAGTAGCAAAGTTGCGTTGTAGGATTAGGAGATCCGGTCATGAAACGCTCGAGGACGTGGTTGCCGGCCGCCGTGGCGGTGGTTGCGTTTGCCCTGGCGATGGGGCTGCTGGGGCCGCCCGTGGTTCGTGTCCGTGCGGGCGAGGCGGGTGGGGCGCGTGCGGCCCGAAGACCGCCGCGAATCCCCGACACCGTTGAGGCGGAGCGCGACGTCGAGTATGGCAAAGGCGGCGACCGGGCCCTGCGGCTCGACATCTACCGGCCCAAGACCCGGCCCGAGAAACCGATGCCCGTCCTGGTCTACATCCACGGCGGCGCGTGGCGGGGCGGCAGCAAGGCCGGCATGCCGCCGCTGGGCATCAAACTGGCGGAGCAGGGGTATGTGAGCGTCAGCATCGCCTACCGTTTCAGCCACGAGGCGATCTTCCCGGCCCAGATCGAGGACGCCAAGTGCGCCGTCCGGTTTCTGCGGGCCCACGCCAAGCAGTATCACATCGACCCGGACCGGATCGGCGCGTGGGGCCACTCGGCGGGCGGGCACCTGGTGGCTCTCCTGGGCACGGCCGGCGACGCCAAGGACCTCGAGGGCACCGGCGGCTGGGCCGACCAGTCGAGCCGCGTGCATGCGGTCGTCGACTGCTTCGGCCCGACCGATTTCCTGAAGATCACCGATGGCCTCAAGACCCTCGGTCTGCCCGACCGGATGGGCCACGATTCGCCCGACTCGCCCGAGGCGCGACTCATCGGCGGGCCCATCCAGGAGAACAAGGAGAAGGCGGCCCGGGCCAACCCCATCACGTACGTCACTAAAGACGACCCGCCGCTGCTCATCCTGCACGGCGACCGCGACGCCACCGTCCCCTCGACGCAGAGCCAACTGCTTTACGATGCGCTGAAAGAGGCGGGCGTCGACGCGACGTATCACGTCGTCAAAGGCGCCGGCCATGGCTTCGGTGGCCCGGAGATCGACGAGATCATCACGTCGTTCTTCGCCAAGCACCTGAAGAAGCCGTAGCCGCCGTGCCGCTCGGCTGGCTTGCCGGCCGAGCCTGCCATAGTTCAACTTTGCGTGTTTGCGCGGCGGGTCCCCGTACCCGCCGCGCTCCTGCATGGCTTCCACGTCCCTTTTGCCCCCTCAGACCGCTTTTCCGGAGAAAAAGGGGCACCCCCCTTGATAAGTTCGCCTTGCCGAACTATGATGTCACAGGCGAACTTGATGCGGTTTGCACCGTAGGGCACAGGAAACGTGGGGACCGGTATGGCTGACGCGACTGGGGTGACGGCCCTGAGCGAGAGCCTCCAGGACTACCTGGAGGCGGTTTGCCTCTTGGTCCAGCGGCACGGCGTGGCCCGGATGAAGGAGGTCGCCGCCCTGATGGGCGTCGGCAAATCGTCGGTCACGGCCCGCATTCAGGCCCTGGCCGAGCGGGGGCTGGTCCACTACGAGCCGTACCAGTACGTGACGCTTACGGAGTCGGGCCAGGCGGTGGGCCGGATGCTTTTGCGGCGGCATCGCGTGCTGAAACGCTTTCTCATGGAGATTCTTGGCGTGCCGGAGGCCGAGGCCGAGGCCGTCGGCTGCAAGATGGAGCACGCCATCAAGGGCGATGTTCTGGACCGGTTCATCCGGTTCCTGAACTTCATCGAGACCCGCTCGGCCGCCGACGGCGCGTGGGCGCAGGCTTTCCAGGAGTTCCGCGCGAGCGCCGGTGCTGCCGGCACTAACGACGCGGCGGAGGACGCACAGCCATGAGCACCGACAGCCACGCCGGCCAACACCGTGCCGTGCCGTTAGCCTCTCTTGCCGATGGGACGGCCGCCCGACTCGTCACGGTGGAGGGCGGCATGGGGCTGCGGTCGCGCTTGACGGCCATGGGGCTCCGGGCCGGCGCCCAGGTGCGGGTCGTCCATAACGGCGGGCACGGCCCGTTCGTCATATCGGCCGGCGGGACACGCATCGTCCTGGGGCGGGGCATGGCCCACCGCGTCCTCGTGGCCCCGGACGACGCCGTCGCCGACGCCAGCCCGGCGCCGGACTGCGAGGGACGTCGTGGCGGAGGCTGATCCATCATCGCATGTGGCACCGGGAGGCGCCAACCGCGCGGCCGGCCGCGGCGTCGACCGCATCACGGTGGCCCTGGCCGGGAACCCCAACTCCGGCAAGACCACCATCTTCAACCACCTGACGGGGTCGCACCAGCACGTCGGCAACTACCCGGGCGTGACGGTCGAGAAGAAGACCGGCGTGTGCCATCACCGCGGCGTGCGCCTCGACGTCGTTGACCTGCCGGGAACCTACAGCCTGACGGCGTACTCGACCGACGAGCTCGTGGCCCGCGAGTTCGTCATCGACGAGCACCCCGACGTGGTCGTCGACATCCTCGACGCCTCGAACCTCGAACGCCACCTCTACCTGGCCGTCCAGTTCATGGAACTGGGCCTGCCGCTGGTCCTCGTGCTGAACATGAGCGACGTGGCGGCCGCGCAGGGCTATGTGGTCGACCTCGACCGGCTGTCGGGCCTTCTGGGCGGCGTGCCGCTGGTGCCGGCGGTGGGCAACCGCGGCCAGGGCATCGACGCTATCCGCGACGCCATCCTGGCCGTCGCCACCGGCGAGCGGGCCCTCCGGCCGGTCCCAATCACGTACGGCCGGGAACTGGACAGAGAGATCGAGGCCCTGACGGCGGCGCTGGAACCCGAGGCGTCGCGTCTGGCCCCTCGGCGGCCGCGATGGGTCGCCCTGAAACTCCTCGAGAACGACGCCCGCATCCGCGAGCGCGTCGAACGGGTGTGCGCGAGCGCCGCCGAGGTCCTCGCGGCGACCGACGCCGCCGTCGGGCGCCTCCGGACCATCCTGGGCGACGCCCCCGAGATCGTCATCGCCGACCGACGCTACGGCTTCATCAGCGGCGCGTGTCAGGAGACGGTCCGGAGCACGGTGGAGTTGCGGCACACGCGGTCCGACCAGATCGACGCCATCGTCACGCACCCGCTGCTGGGCCTGCCGCTCTTCCTGGGGCTGATGTACCTGGTGTTCTGGGCCACGTTCAGTTTGGGCGAGTACCCGATGCAGGGCATCGACCGGCTGTTCCAGTGGCTGGGCGAGGGGGTGAGCGGCCTGTGGCCCCAGGGCAGCCCGAGCGCCCTCAGGTCGCTGCTGGTCGACGGGGTCATTCGCGGCGTCGGAGGCGTTATCGTTTTCGTGCCGAGCATCGGCATTCTGTTCCTGGCGATTGCGCTGCTCGAGGACTCCGGGTACATGGCCCGCGCCGCGTTTATCGTGGACCGGTGGATGCACAAGATCGGGCTGCACGGCAAGAGTTTCATTCCGATGGTCATCGGCTTCGGGTGTACGGTGCCGGCCATCCTGGCGACGCGGGTGCTCGAGAACCGTCGCGACCGCCTGACGACGATGCTGGTTCTGCCGCTGATGAGTTGCGGCGCGCGGCTGCCGATTTACGTCCTGCTGACGGGGGCGTTCTTTGCCGAGCGGTGGCGGGCCCCGGTCATGTGGATCCTGTACCTGGTGGGGATGGCGGCGGCCGTCCTGCTGGCGAAACTGCTGCGGGCCACCTTGCTGCGGGGCGAGACCGAACCGTTTGTGATGGAACTGCCGCCGTACCGCGCCCCCACGCTCCAAGGCACGCTGCTCCATATGTGGCAACGCGTGTGGATGTATGTCCGCAAGGCGGGCACCATCATCCTGGGCGTCTCGGTGGTGCTCTGGGCGCTGTCGAGTTACCCGAAGCCGCCGGCCGAGGTCGCCGCCGGCCTCGCGCCCCCGGCACGCCGCGCGGCAGCGCTGGAGTACTCGGTGGCCGGGCGCATCGGCCAGGCGATGGAGCCCGTGACGCGGCCGCTCGGGTTCGACTGGCGGGTCAATACGGCCCTCGTCGGGGCGTTCGCCGCCAAGGAGGTGTTCGTCGTCCAGATGGGCATCGTCCACTCGCTGGGCGACGGCCGCACCGACGAACCCGACCTGCTCCACCAGACGCTGCGCGACGAGTACTCGCCCCTGCAGGCCGTCGCCATCATGGTCTTCTGCCTGCTGGGGTTCCCGTGCATGGCCACGGTGGCCGTGATGCGGAGCGAGAGCGGGTCGTGGAAATGGGCCCTCCTTCAGTGGGCCGGGCTGACCGTCCTGGCGTACGGCGTTACGCTGATCGTCTACCAGGTGGGGACGGCCCTGGGTATCGGAGCGGGCTGAACATGGACACGCTCGAGACGATCGCCGTGGTCCTCATCGTGGCGGCGATGGCCGTGTGGGTGGGGCGCCGGCTCTGGCGCGTCGCCGCCGGCCGGGAAGGCACGTGCGGGTCGTGCTCGCGCGACTGCCGGCACAGCGGCGCGCCGGAGGGCGAATCCGCGCGGCCGCGCATGCCTAGGGCGTCTTAAGGTTGCGTACTCACACCACCGCTTGTGCGCGGTGGGTCCCCGCACCCACCGCGCCAACCCGCAGTCGGACCTTGAGCGCGGCGGGTGCGGGGACCCGCCGCGCACCAAGTCTGACGGGGCTGCCACAAGATGCGGTCACACCCATACCCCCTGCCCACGCTGCAAAACGCTTGACAGGTTCCCGCCCAGGGACTACGGTACGGGCGTTCGGACCAGGGGAGCACTGTGGCGTGACGCCGGTTCCCTGGGGCGGTGGCTTGGGTCCGGACGGACCTGGGGCCAGCGGCAGGGCGCCGGGCCTGCCGGGATAAGGAGTCCTTCATGAGACGAATCGCGCATCTGGCGCTGCTGGTGGTCCTGGTTCTGGCCGCGCGATGCCTGGCCGAGCAGGCGGGGACCCTCGAGAACCTCCGCGACAAGGCCAACATCACCCAGGGAGACCGTCAGCAGATCCGCGCGTGGGTCGACATGGCCCTGCGAACGATGCTGACCGGCACCGACCCGGACCGCAAGCGCATGATAGCCACGCGCGACAGCATCCTGTACGAAGGGCAGGCCGGGGCGGGGCGGTCGCCGGCCTTCGTCCAGGCGTTCGGCGAAGAGGCGGCTGCGACCCTGAAGGAGGCCGAGAAGAAGGCCATCAGCCAGGAGGCCCGGGTCAATTTTCTGATGATCGTCGCCGAACTCCGCAGCCTCGATGGCGTGCCGATCCTGCGCACCGCCCTGGAGAAGGACCCGTATGCGGCGTCGCGTTACTGGGCCGCCAAGGGTCTGGCGATGGTGGCCCCCGTGGTGGTCGAGCGAGTGGTGCCGCGCCTCGAGGCCGAAATTGCCGACAGCATCGAGAAGGTCCTCGACACCGAGACGTCCAAAGTGACGCTGCTGCAAATGTTCGAGGCGCTGGGGGTCTTTGACCACGAGCGGGCGCACGACGTTCTGGCCGCGGGCCTGGGCAAGGTGGCCGCGCGGATGAGCGCGTCCGACCCCGTGGTGGCCCACCTGCTGTCGCAGTCCATCCGCTCGCTGGAGCGGGCTTACGCGCGGGAAACGCGGCCCGACGCCAAGAAGACCTTGCTGACGGCGTATGCCACGCTGTGCGTGCGGATCATGCCGCCGGTCGCCGACACGAACCTGCTGGCCGACCTGAACGCGTCGCTCCAGAAGATCACCGGCGAGAAGGTCGACTTCGTCGCCGGCGACGACGCGGTGATGCAGAAACTCGCCCTGCTGGAGTGGGTAGAGAAGCTCGTCAAGACGAAGCGGATACCCAAGCGACCGGACATGCCGCCGGCGGTCGAGGCCACGGTTAAGGAGATGGTCGGCGTGGACGAATCGCCCGGCGAATCGGGCGGGGCCGCGCCGAAACCGTAGACGCCCGTCGAAAGCCTGTCCGAGGGGGCCGGGTCGCAGCGGCTACCCGGCGCACGCACGCCGCTCCTTCTACCTGGCGGGTCCGGATGCGCAGGCTCCTGCTATCTCTTGTCCTGGCGTCCGCGGTGGTGGTCGGGACGGTCCTTCTGGCCCACCGGACGCAAGGCCCCCCGGCCGACCTGGTGTGGACGGGCGGGCCCGAACTCGCCACACTCGACCCCGCCAAGATGACCGCCTTGGCCGACGGTCGCGTGGCCTCCGCCCTCTTCGAGGGGCTCACCGTTCTCGATCCCCGCGACCTCACCCCGCGGCCCGGCGTGGCCGACCGGTGGGACATCTCGGCCGACCGGCGGACGTACACCTTCCACCTTCGCCCCGAGGCCCGCTGGAGCGACGGGCGCGGCGTGACGGCCGACGATTTCGCGTGGTCGTGGCGGCGGGTGCTCGACCCCAAGACCGCCGCCGAGTACGCCTACATGCTCTATCCCATCCGCGGGGCAAAGGCTTACTACGAGGCGGCCGTCAAGGACCCCGAGAAGGCCGACTTCTCAACCGTGGGCGTCCGGGTCGACGGGCCGCACCGGCTCATCGTCGACCTGGAGCAGCCGACGGCGTACTTCCTCGACCTGACCGCCTTCTCGACGTGTCTGCCCGTGCGGCGCGACGTGGTCGAGCGGCACGGCAAGCGCTGGACGTTTGCGTCGAACATCGTCTCGAACGGCCCGTACCGGCTGGCCGAGTGGCAGTTCCGCAGCCGGATGCGGTGGCAGAAAAACCCCCACTACTGGAACGCCGCCAGCGTGGCGCTCGAGCGGATCGAGGTCCGCGTCTTCGAGGACATGAACACGGCCCTGCTGGCCTACGAGACGGGCGCCGTGGACATGACGACGGTGGTGCCGGCGTTGGCCATCGAGCCGCTGCTCGAGGCCCGCCGGGCCGGCCGGCGGTCCGACGTGCTCTACGCCACGAACCTCGGCACGTACTTCTACCGGTTCAACTGCACCGTCAAGCCGCTGGACGACGTGCGTGTGCGGCGGGCCCTGGCCCTGGCCATCGACCGGCGGGCCATCATCGAGCGGGCGGCGCGCGGCGGGCAGCAGCCGGCCACCGTCCTGGTGCCACCCGGCATGCCGGGTTATCCGCGGGTGGAGGGCCTGACGGAGGACGTCGACGAGGCCCGGCGCCTGCTGGCTGAGGCGGGGTATCCCGGCGGGCGCGGCGTGGCGGAACTGGCCATCCTGGTCAACAAGGGGTCCGGTCACGTGCCCGTGGCCGAGATGATCCAGCAACAGTGGCGCGACCGGCTGGGCCTGGGCGTGCGGATCGAGCAGGTGGAGTGGAAGGTCTTTCTCGACACGGTCCACCGGCTCAAGTACCAGATCGCCCGCGCCGGATGGTACGGCGATTACGTGGACCCCAACACGTTCCTCGACATGTTCGTGACGGGCGGCGGCAACAACGAGACGGGCTGGTCCAGCGCCGTCTACGACGGCCTGATTGAGCGAGCGGCCCGCGAGGCGGACCCCGAGGTGCGGCTGGAGGTGCTCGCCCGGGCCGAGCGGCTGCTGCTCCAGGAGGTGCCCATTGTGCCCATCTATGTGTACACCACGACGCTGCTCGTCCGTCCGGGCATCGAGGGCGTCGAGCCGAACCTGATGAACCGCATCGGGTTCGAGTTGCTCCGCCGGACGCCGCCCGGGGCGCCCGACGCCTCGCGGTGACGGCTGGTGCGAGCGGGCCGTTGCAGTTCGATTGATGGGTGGCATGCCCAGCCCGCTGTCGGCTGGGCATGCATGCCCACGCAGAGGCGAACATTTTGCATCGTGAATCGTAACCGGGCGCCGGAGCATGACTTGTAGCGCGGGGGTTTACCCCCCGCGCCACATGTCCTAAACCCCACGGCCGCGGGGGATAAACCCCCGCGCT
>DATKZB010000045.1:0-4675 GCA_035528235.1 Phycisphaerae bacterium | reverse complement strand
GCCCCGGCCATTCCGCCCGACGAAAAGGTCGATCGCCGCATCCGCGCGCGGTTCCCCTTCACGTTCACGCCCGCCCAGGACAAGGCCATCGCCGAGATTCGCCAGGACCTGGCCTGCGAGCGGCCGATGACGCGGCTCCTGCAGGGCGACGTGGGTTGCGGCAAGACGGCCGTGGCGCTATACGCGGCACTGGCCACCGTGGCCGCCGGGTACCAGGCCGCCATCATGGCGCCCACCGAAATCCTCGCGACGCAGCATTACCAGAACGTCGAGAAGTACCTCGTGGGCAGCCGCGTCCGATGGGCCTTGCTGGTGGGTGGCATGAGGGCCGCCGAGCGCAAGAAGGTGCTGCGGCGGATACGGCGAGGCGAGGCCGACATCATCATCGGCACCCACGCCCTCATCCAGCAGGACGTGACGATGGCGCGGCTGGGGCTGGTGGTGGTGGACGAACAGCACAAGTTCGGCGTGCTCCAGCGGGCCGAGGCCAAGTGGCAGGCG
This sequence comes from Phycisphaerae bacterium, assembly GCA_035528235.1. Lineage (GTDB taxonomy): Bacteria > Planctomycetota > Phycisphaerae > FEN-1346 > FEN-1346 > DATKZB01. The sequence continues at coordinate 4,174 of DATKZB010000045.1, read as the reverse complement.
GCCGCCGACGACCCGACCCTCCAGCCGCATTACCTCGTCATGACGGCCACGCCCATTCCGCGGACGCTGGCCCTGACGGTCTTCGGCGACCTGGACGTCTCGACGATCGACGGCATGCCTCCCGGCCGCACGCCCGTCGAGACGTGGGCCGTGGAGCCTCGCGGCCGGCAGAAGGCGTACGCGTTCGTGCGGGGGCAACTGGCCGCCGGGCGGCAGGCGTTCGTCGTGTATCCGCTCGTCGAGGAGAGCGACAACAGCGACCTGCGGGCCGCCACCGAGGAGGCCGCGAGGCTGGCCGGCGAGGTCTTTCCGGAGTTCGAGGTCGGCCTCCTCCACGGCCGCATGAAACCCGAGGAGAAAGACGAGGTCATGGACCGGTTCCGTCGCGGCCAGATCCACGTGCTCGTCTCGACGCTGGTCATCGAGGTGGGGGTGGACGTGCCGAACGCCACCGTTATGATGATTGAACACGCCGAGCGGTTCGGCCTGGCCCAGTTGCACCAGTTGCGCGGGCGGATCGGACGCGGGGCCGAAAAGAGCACGTGCCTGCTGCTGGCCGACCCGCAGACCGAGGAGGCCCGCCGCCGCATCGACATCATGTGCGAGACGACCGACGGGTTCCGCATCGCCGAGGAGGACCTGCGCCTGCGCGGACCGGGCGAGTTCTTCGGCACCCGTCAGCATGGGATGCCGGAACTCGTGCTCGGGAACGTCGTCGAGGATTACGACCTGCTGCGCCTCGCGCGGAACGAGGCGTTCGAGTGGATCACGAAGGACCCGGCCCTGGCGGCCCCCGAGTCGCAGCCGGTGAAGCGGGCGCTCGTCAAGCGGTTCAAGGACACCTTGCGGCTCATCGAAGTCGCATGACAGTGGCGCGAACCGCGGGGTAGATACGCCCTTTGCGGTTCAAGCACGTTTGGGAGAGGACGACTATGGAAGGCCTCATCAACACACTCCGGTTCAACGCCGACGGTCTCATCCCCGCCGTCGTGCAGGACGCCGCCACGGGCGAGGTCCTGATGGTCGCCTGGATGAACGCCGAGTCGCTCGGCCTCACCCTCCAGACCGGCGAGGCCGTGTACTGGTCGCGCAGCCGGAAGAAACTCTGGCACAAGGGCGAGGAGAGCGGCAACGTCCAGAAGGTCCGCGACATCCGCACCGACTGCGACAAAGACACGCTGCTTCTGAAAGTCGAACAGGCCGGCGGCGCCGCCTGCCACACGGGATACCGGTCGTGCTTCTCCTGGGTCCTTCGCGCGGGCGCCTGGGCCGAGGACGGCGTCAAGGTCTTCGACCCGAAGGAGAAATATGGCAAGGTGTAGGCTGGATGCTCCCGCCGACGCCCTTCGGGCCATGGCGGGCCGCCATAGCCTTGGCGAAGGCGGCTGCACCCACCTTCGCCCGCAGAATCCGCGTCGGCGCCAATCTGCCCGTGACATGATTATACGTGCATACGGCATGCGTAGGCCGCGGCGCGCCGCGGCCTACACCGTGCACGCTCGCGGCCAGGGGGTTGCGGTGACCCGTTGCTGGCACACGCATCGGGTCCTATAATGCCCGTCATGACCTGGAAACGTCCGCTGCTGGTCTATCCGTACGGGCCCGACAAGAAGAGCGAGCGCCTGTACGGGGGGCTGGCCATCATCAACCCGATCGGCTTGGAGGTCGTCGCGACGGCCCTGAGGCCCGCGGTCGAGGACCTGATGCTGGTCGACATGCGCCTGGAGAAGCGGCCGCTGGCGGACCTCATCGCCCGGTTCCGGCCCGACCTGGTGGGCGTCAGCCTGATGTGGGGCCGCGACGCCTTCGCCGACGCCCTCATCCGCAACCTGCCGCGCGATACCACGCTCGTCATCGGCGGCCTCTATGCCACGCGCCACGCCCAGGAGATCGTCGAGGCCTTCCCCGAGATGGACATCCTCTCGCTCGGCTACGGCGACCAGACACTGCCGCGCCTCATCGCCGCCGGGTCGCCCGAGGGCGTCGCCGGGTTTTGGTACCGCGACCGCCCGACGGCCACCGCGCCCGACGCGCGTGACGACCGTAGGGGCACGACATGTCGTGCCCATGCCACTCAGGCGAACCGTGCGCCCAAACCCGCCGACGCCCCCCTCATCCAGAACCCGCTCCACCCCGGCCGCACCATCGACCACCTGCACATCGACCGCTCGGTCCGCCGGTACGCGTACCCGTGGCTGACGCTGAAGGGCGACAACATCATCACGAGCGTCGGGTGCCCGATGGTGTGCGCGTTCTGCAAGTGGCGCGAGAACATCTTCGGCGAGGTCCAGCCCTGGATCGGCCGCGAACCCGAAGACGTGGTGGCCGAACTCGAGGAGACCGACGCCACGGTCGTCCACATCGTCGACGCCAACTTCGCCGCCGACACCCGGCGGGTCGAACGCATCTGCGACCTGCTCATCGAGCGCGACGTCCGGCACCTGTACGCCTGCGAGATTCGCGTCAACCCCCTGGCCAAGAGCGCCGAACTCGTCCGCAAGATGGAACAGGCCGGCTTCTTCATGTTCATGGTCGGCCTGGAGACGTACCAGCCCAAACTCCTGAAGGCCATGCGCAAGGGCTACACGGTCCGGATGGCGCAGCAGGCGTTCCGAAACCTGGCCGAGACGAAGATCCTGACACTGGGCAACTTCCTCATCGGCAACCCCGGCGAGACCGAGGCCGAGATGCTCGCCGTTGCCGACTACGCCGCCGGCCTGGGCGTCGACTTCATCAGCCCCAACAAAATCTACGCCTACGCCAACACCGACTTCGAGCAGTGGGTGCTGGCGCAGCCGGGCATGAAGGTGGTGGGCCGGCGGCGATACGTCGTCAGTGAGGCGTACGGCGTGGAGGACCTGCGGCGCATCCAGGCCCGGATCATGATGCGGTTCCTGGCCAGGCACCCGCCGTGGATCCCCTACCACAAGGTCCTCGCCCACCCGATGGTGGCCAAACTCGGTCGCGAGCGGCTGCGCCGGGCGATGCTCCGCAGCCTGTGGAACCACGTCTCGGACGCCTCGTTCGGCAAACGGGCGCTCAAGAAGATCGCCAAGCGGTTCCGGAAACGGGCCGACGTGGCCGCGATGTGACGACGGCCGCCGGGTGTGCGACGGTTCTCTGGCATGCATTCCCCTCCGGGGTGGCATGCCCGCGCCGCTGTTGAACACTTTGCATCGTGAATCGTAACCGGGTGCCGGAGCATGACTTGTAGCGCGGGGGTTTACCCCCCGCGCCACATGTTCCAAACCCCACGGCCGCGGGGGATAAACCCCCGCGCTACAGGCTCGATGCAAAATGTTGGCTCTTGGCGTGGGCATGTCTCCCGCGGGCCAGGGAGCATGCCCAGGCAACGGCGGCCTGGGCATGCCACCCATGCCAGAAAGTCTTGCCCCGCCCTCCGCCCGCCGCTTTTGCTTGACACTCTCGTGCGCCAGCCTTTATACTGCGGGACGCCGGAGAGGCGGGGAGCCCATGAAGATCGGGGCCATTGCCGATACGCACGATAACCTGGCCGCCATCGCGGCGGCGCTCAGGTTCTTCGAGCAGGAGGGCGTGGAGATCATGCTCCACGCGGGCGATTACTGTGCACCGTTCGCCCTGAAACGCCTGCTTCAGACCCGAATCCCCCTCGAAGGCGTCTACGGCAACTGCGACGGAGAACGCGAGGGGCTGACCAAACTGCTTCCCTCGCTGGCCGTCGGGCCCTACCACCTGGAACTCGGCGGCAAGAAGGTCTGCCTCATCCACGACCGCAGCCGCCTCTCGCACGAGGTCTTCGAGGCGACCGACATCGTCTTGTGCGCCCACACGCACGAGCCCAAGGTCGAACGCCAGGAAGGCCGTCTCGTCGTCAACCCGGGCGAATGCGCCGGGTGGATGACCGGCCGGTGCACCGTGGCCGTCATCGACACCGACACGCTGGCCGCCGATATCGAAGAAGTCTACCAACAGACAAGGTCCTGAGCCCATGAAACGTGTTGCGCTCATGACGGCGCTTCTCGCCGGCCTGGCGGCCATGACGGGCTGCTACGGCCAGGTCCAGCGGACGATCAGCATCGACTCCGAGCCGCACGGGGCCCTCTGCTGGCTCAACGACAACGAGATCGGCCGGACGCCCGTCACGGTGCCCTTCACGTGGTACGGCACGTACGCCGTGCGGCTGGAGCATCCG
>DATKZB010000044.1:0-18300 GCA_035528235.1 Phycisphaerae bacterium | reverse complement strand
CCCCCGGCCCCGGCCCGCCGTCGGACCTCGGGCGCGGCGGGTGCGGGGACCCGCCGCGCAAACACGCAATGTCAAAGTGCTCTAACTACAGGTGCCAGGGCTCGCGCATGGGCTGATAGACGAGGCGGTTGGCGGCCTCGTCGCCGATGACCTGTTCGGTGACGGGGTCGTACTGGATGGCGCGGCCCAGGCGGATGGCGATGTTCGCGAGGTGCGCGATGGTAACGGCCCGGTGGGCGGCCTCGACGTGTCCGCCGGCTTCCTGGCGCGTCTTGACGGCCTCGACGAACGACCGGGGCGGTTCGGGGTCGGGCAGGGCCTCGACTTTTTTGCGGGTCTCCTCGTCAAGGTCTCCGGGGCCGAGGCGGTGGGGCTCCTTGCGATCGTAGCGCGGCCCCCACTCGCCGCCGTCGAGGACCAGGGTGAGGCCGTCGGCGTACGTCAGTTCGACCCAGGCCCAGAGTCCGCAGGCCTCGGGATGAGCGGGCGGCGCCAGGGCCTCGGCCCGGACGGGGCTGGTGTCGTCCTTGCCGTAGGTCCACTGGAAGGGGTCCATGTAGTGCTGGGCGAAGTCGGCCAGACTGCCGCCCTCGTAGTCCCAATAATAACGATGGCTCCATCCGAATCGGTGCGGGTTGTACGGTCTCAGGGGCGACGGGCCGCAGTAGAGGTCCCAGTCGAGATGGCCGGGCACGGCCTCGGGCACCAGGTTCACCCGGCCGCAGTAGTTCCGCACCGGGAAGCCGCCCTTGTGGATGTGGACGGCGGGGCATTTCTTCAGCAGGCCGCTCCGTATGATCTTGTGGATCATGCGGCCGTGGGTGCTCTTGTAGGCGCCGAAGCGGCCGCTCGTCCCGATCTGGAAGACCCGGCCGTACCGCTTGCAGGCGTTGACGACGGCCCGGCCCTCGGCGATGAAGCGGGTCATGGGCTTCTCGCACAGGATGTCTTTGCCGGCCTGGGCGGCGGCGATGCACATCAGGGCGTGCCAGTGAGGCGGCGTGGCGATGCTGACCACGTCGATGTCCTTGTGTTCGACGAGGCGGCGGAAGTCGGTGTGGAGTTCGACGTGCTCGCCGAACTTCCTTCTGGCCGCGTAGAGGCGGTTCTTGTCGACGTCGCAGGCGGCGATGAGTTTGTAGTCGCCGCCGGCGTTCTTGATGTAAGAGTTGAGGTCTTCGCCGCCCTGTCCGCCGCAGCCGATGAGGCCGGCCGCAATGGTCTCGCTGGGCGGCGACTGGCCCGGCCCGCCCAGGGCGTTTCGCGGCACGATGGCAAACGCCGCCGCGGCCGCCGTGCCCTGGAGAAACCTCCGGCGACTGACGCGTCCATCGAGTCGGCTCATCGGTGCGCCTCCTCCCCAGAACCCGGACGTCGCCCCTCTCGGCCCGACACCCGTAGCCTACACACCGACCACGCTGCCGTCAACGCGAAGATTCGCGGCCCCGGCGCCGCTCACGATGCGCTTGCCAAAAGCCGGCCGCGCGGTACAGTGGCCGCCGCGTTTTCGACCTTTTGGTTAGGGCTACTTCGTCAACTCGTCGCGATCGTGCGCGGCGGCCTTCCTAGGCCGCCGCGATTGGGCCTGACGCGTGTTCCTGGCGGCCTGGGAAGGCCGCCAGGCGGGATGAAGTTCCGAAGTTGCGTTGTAGGGCCAGGAAGCCGAGGAGACCTCGTCGTGGCCAAACGCCAAACGTCGTCGCGTTCGCAGATGCCCCGTCCCGAGTACCCGCGCCCCCAGTTCGTGCGGGCCGACTGGCTGTGCCTGAACGGTCCGTGGCAGTTCGAGACCGACCCGGGCGACAGCGGCCTGGCGCGCGGCCTGGTGGACCGCAGGCTCCGCGACCGTATCCGGGTGCCGTTCTGCCCGGAGTCGCCCCTGTCGGGCATCGGCAACGAGGACTTCATGAACGCCGTCTGGTACCGGCGCGAGGTCACCATCCCCAAACGCTGGGCCGGCCGGCGGGTGCTCCTGCACTTCCATGCGGTCGATTACGACGCCACCGTCTGGGTCAACGGGCAGGAGGTCGGCCGCCATCGCGGCGGCTTCACGCCCTTCACGTGCGACTTGGGCGACGTGGTCGAGCCCGGCCGCAAGGCCGTCATCGTGGTCCGGGCACGCGACGACCGCGACTCGCCCAAGCCGCGCGGCAAACAGTCGGCCCTGTACGAGCGGCACGGGTGCGTGTACACCCGCACGACGGGCATCTGGCAGACCGTGTGGCTGGAACCCGTGCCCGAGACGCACCTGGAGCGGCCGCGCCTGACGCCCGACGTCGCCAACGCGACGATCCGCCTCGAACAGCCGATCCGCGGCCTCCGCGATGGCCTGGTCCTGCGGGCTGCGCTCAAGGACGCCCGGGGCGAGGTCGCCTCGGCCCGGTGCCCGGTGGCCGACTTCTCGCCCCGCCTCGACCTGGTCATCCCGCCCGATCGTCGCCGCCTGTGGTCGCCCGAGGACCCGCACCTGTACGACGTGGAGATCGAACTCGTCGACGCCGGCGGCCGCGTCGTCGACCGGGCCGCGAGTTACGCCGGCCTGCGGTCGGTCACACTCGACGGCAAGGCCGTCCGCATCAACGGCCGCACGGTCTTTCAGCGGCTGGTGCTCGACCAGGGTTATTACCCGGACGGCATCCTGACGGCGCCGACCGATGCGGCCCTTCGGCGCGACATCGAACTGGCGATGGCGGCGGGTTTCAACGGTGCCCGCCTGCACCAGAAGGTCTTTGAGGAACGGTTCCTCTACCACGCCGACCGGTTGGGGTACCTGGTGTGGGGCGAGTTCGCCGACTGGGGCTGCTCCGGCCGCGGGCCCGACACCGACCACCAGCAGCCGGGGGCCACGTACGTCACCCAGTGGCTCGAGGTGCTGGCACGCGATTACTCGCACCCCGCCATCATCGGATGGTGCCCGCTGAACGAGACGTGGCAGACCCTCAGCGACTGCGTGACGGTGCTCGATGACGTGACGCGCGGCCTGTTTCTGGCGACCAAGGCGATGGATACGACGCGCCCCGTGCTCGACACGTCGGGCTACTCGCACCGCGTGTCGGAGGCCGACGTCTACGATTGCCACGATTACGAGCAGGACCCCAAGAAGTTCCGCGCCAACCAGGCGGGCCTCGCGCGCGGCCGACCGTTTATGAACGGCTCGCCCGAGCGGCCCATCTCGGTGCCGTACCGGGGGCAACCGTTCTTCGTCAGCGAGTTCGGCGGCATCTGGTGGAACCCCGACGTGCGGCCGGGCGACGCCTCCTGGGGCTACGGCCGGCGGCCGAAGACCCTCAAGGAGTTCTACGCGCGGTTCGAGCGGCTCTGCGGCATCCTGCTCGACGATCCCGACATGTTCGGCTATTGTTACACGCAACTCACGGACGTGTACCAGGAACAGAACGGCATCTACCGCTTCGACCGCGGCCGCAAGTTCGACATGGCCCGCATCCGCCGCGCCCAGCAACGCCCCGCCGCCATCGAGCAGCGCGGAAAGTGAACGCGCGGTGGGTGGCGAGGTCTTGCGCGGTGGATCGTACGGTTTTGCGCGGTGGGTCGTACGGTTTTGCGCGGTGGGTCCCCGCACCCACCGCGTCAACGCGGCACCTTACGGGGAGCGCGGCCCGCCCAGGGCGGGCCGCGCGAACACGCAAAGTCAGACCGCTATAACCGCGCACGACTCACGTCGGACCGGTTAGCGGTCGGCGCGGCTGAGGCGGCAGGCGGTAGACGCTGAGGAAGTAAAGGGCGAGCAGGGCGTCGGTGTACAGCAGTTGCGGGTCGCCGGTCGTTGCGGCGCGGCGTCGGATTTCCTGGACGAACCAGAACCCCAGCCCCAGTTTGGCGTCCTTCCCGAAGGCGTACTCCAAGGCGACCTCGTCGGCGCAGTCCCGACCGATGACCATGCGTACCAGGCTCCGAAGATGGGCGGCCAGGGCCGCGATGGCCGGTGGGTACGACTCGTGCTCCATCAGGCTGCGCAGGCGTCCGAGGTCGGCCTGGATTTCCTTGATGCACATCCGTCCGGCCACGTCCGTAACCGGCCGGAACGATTCGGTGGCCCGGCGGGCGCCGCGGAACAGCGACCCCAGGCGCACCCCCTGGCTGGCCGTCTCGGCCGTCAGGATGGCGTAGAACTGGCCGGGCCGGCCCAGCAGGTTTCCCATGGCGATGGCCATCTGCCGCCGCAGCACGGGGTTCGGCGTGTCGTGCATCCGGGGCACGATGTCCATGGCCGCCTCGAGGATGCCGAGTTTCGAGAGGGCCTCGGCCCCGGAGGCAAAGACGCGTTCGGCCCGGGGCTCGTCCAGGAGGCTCTGGAGGCTCTGGCGTGCGGCGGTGTTGCCGATGGCCCCGAGGGCGTGGGCGGCGGCGTCCTGGAGCTCGTCGCTGCCGCCCGAGAGGGCTTCGGTCAGGGCCGGCACCGCCCGCGCGTCGCCAATCTGGCCGAGCGACCGGGCGATGACCGGCCGGATCGTCGACGTCGGGTCGTGCAGGCGCCGGACCAGGGCCGACACGCCGTCGGTGGCGCCGATTCGGCCGAGGGCCCGGGCGGCCTCCTCGCGGACCTCGCCGTCGGCGTCGTCGAGCCGGGCGATGATGGTCGCCACGTCGGCCGTGTCGGCGTCGTCCTCGGCGGTCCGCAGGTCGTGCAGGGCCCGTTCGGCGCGGCGCGGCTTGCCGAACGATGCCAGCGCGGCCTCGCACGCCTGCCGCACCTCGGGCAGGGGGTCGCGCAGGCCCTCCTTCAGGGCGGGGATAGCCTTGGGGTCGCCGATGCGGCCGAGGGCCTGGGCCGCCGCGGGCCGGATCGTCGAGTCCGGGTCGGCGAGGTGCGCGATGAGGACGTCGACGGCGTCGTCGGATCCGATGCGGCCCAGCGCCCGTGCGGCCTCGTCGCGGACTTCGGCGTCGGGGTCGTGCAGCCGGGGCATGACGTCGGCCACCGCCAGGTGCCCCGTGGCGCCCCCCAGACCGCGCAGCGCCCGGACCGTCCGGACCGAACTGGCCGCGCTCGTGATGACACGCAGGTTCAGGAACGTCCGGAAGATGCCGGGGTTCAGGAGCCTCGACACGACGAACCCGACGGGTTTCTCGCTGCCCTCGCGGATGCGGTACAAAGTTAGCGTGCTGAGGATCGAGAGCACGAACGAGACCCCCGCCACGACGTGGAACCCGCCGATGACGAAGCCCGACCAGAGTTCGTAGTGGAACCCCTGGAGCGTGTCGCCCATCCAGCCGCCCAGGTACGACCCGCCGGCGGCAATGGTGCCCACCGTCGCCATGTGCCACGACAGGTACGCGTTACGGTTCCGCTGGGGCGTCAGGGTGAGCATGAGTTGGCCCGAGCCGTCCCAGAATCCGGCGGCCAGCAGGCCGGCCACCAGGGCCGTCGAGACCAGGATGAAGGGGTAGTTCGTGGGCGTCATGAAGAAGACGCCGATCCATATCGGCAGCGGGTGCAGCGCCCCCAGGATGACGGCGGGCTTGCGGCCGAAACGGTCCATCACGATGCCCCAGGCCGTGCCGGTTGCGATCATCGTAATCTGGACCACGAGGGCGTTGATGCTGAGCCACTTCATGGGCGCCCCGATGCCGTCGGCGGCCGTGATGTACGGCGCGATGAACGGCCCCAGCACGCTCGTCGAGAACGACCAGGCCCCGATGGCCAGCGAGAACGTCAGGAAGTTCCGGTTCCGCAGCGGCTCGGTGAACTCGGCCCAGCCGACGCGCGGCACGTCGGGCCCCCGGGCCGGTTCGGGAATGAACGCGTGGATGATGATGTCGAGCAGGCCCAGCAGGCCGCCCAGCGCGAAAATGGCCGCATACACGTAGAAGACGCTCACCACCCGGATTTCGTCCAGGGCGAACGCCGCGCCGAAGAACCACGCCATGTTCACGGCCCGGACCACGGTGGCCCGCCGGCCGAAGAACGTCGCCCGGATGCCCTCGGGCACCAGGTCGGCCATCCACGACCACCATCCCGAGGCGGCCGACGTGGTCAGGACCCAACTGGCCACCATCGCCGCCATAATGACCTTGGCGCCCCAACCCCTGTCGCCGCCCTGTGCGGCATAGACGGCCACGGCGGCCAGGACGAACCCGAACAGGCGGTGCACCACGTGGGCGGCCACCCACCAGTGCTTCCGGGTGCGGGTCCGACTGTAAATAAAGATCGCCACCAGGTTGAAGACCGACGAGAACTGGACCAGCGAAATCATGTTGCCGAGTTCGCCGGGGGTCGACCCCAAGGCGTTCTTGTAGAAAACGCTCAGGATCTGCTGCGGCCCGCACACGGTGAACCACATGGCCCCCATCGTGCCGACGACCATGTTGACGACCATCGCGCGGCGGAGGCGGCTGGGGGTAATCGGCAGGCCACTCGTGTCGAGAGAGGGCGTGATGTCGGAATTCAACGGTCCGTCTGTCATGAGTCGTCGGCCGCTTGTCGGGCCAGGGCGAGGGCATCGTCTTTCGTGGCGACGCGGCCCTCGAGCTGCGCGTCGTACACGGCCTCCAGGATTTTCCGAAACCGGGGGCCGGGCTCAAGTCCCATGTCGACCAGGTCGTGGCCCGAGATGAGCGGCGGCGGCCGGACCTGGTGCCGCTCCATGGCCCGGTACCGGACCATCATGGCCTCGTACTCCTGGGCTGTGCCGCCGGAGGCCAGGCAGTCGGCCCGCCAGAGTTCGGCGAGTTCCTCGAAACCGTCCTGGGCGAAGAGACGTTTCAGACGCGACTCCCGCATCTCGTGCCAGTTGATGAGGTTCATGTGCTGGCGGACGAGCCCGAGCACGCGGCGCCGCTGCAGCGTGCTCAGACGCAGTCGCCGGCAGACGGTCTCGGCCGCGGCCTCGCCGAGTTTGGCGTGGCCGTAGAAGGTCCACCCGCCGTCGCGGAGCATGGCGGTGGCGGGTTTGCCGACGTCGTGCAGCAGGGCGGCCAGGGCGAGTTCAAAGGTCGGTTCCCGCAGGTGCTCGACGCACAGAAGCGTGTGGACGAAGACGTCGCCTTCGGGATGGACCGTGGGGCCCTGCTCGGTGCCATGCAGGGCGTGGACCTCGGGCAGGACGACGGCCAGGAGGCCGAGTTCGTCGGCCCGCTGGAGTCCGCGTCGCCGGCCGGCGGGCGGGGCCGTCAGGAGGCGCTCCAGTTCCGCCGCCACGCGTTCGCCGCTGACCGTGGCGAGCCGGTCGGCCAGCGCCCGGATGGCATCGGCCGTGGCCGGCTCGATATCGAACCCCAGTTCCGCCGCAAACCGGACCGCCCGCAGCATCCGCAGATGGTCCTCGGCCAGACGGACTCGCGGGTCGCCCACGGCCCGGATGATGCGGGCCTGGATGTCGTTACGGCCGCCGGTGTGGTCGACCACCTCGCCCGTGTCGGGGTCGAGGAACATGGCGTTGATCGTAAAGTCTCGCCGCAGGGCGTCGTGGCGGGCGTCGGTAAAGGTGACGGCGTCGGGATGGCGGCCGTCGCCGTAGGCCGAGTCGCTCCGGAACGTGGCCACCTCGACCTGGACCGCGCCGTCGGTCACCACGACGACGCCGAACGCCTGGCCCACCGTCAGGGCCTTCGGGTAGAGGGCCAGCACCTGCTCGGGCGGGGCGCTGGTGGCCACGTCGTAATCCTTGGGCGGCCGTCTCAGGATGAGGTCGCGGACGCACCCCCCGGCCAGCAGGGCCTGGTGCCCCGCGGCCCGCAGGTTCCGGATGACCGACTCGGCCAGTTGTCGCTGACTGCCCATGACGTTGCTTGCGGACCATTATACAGAGTGGCGAAGGATACCACGAGCCGCCCGTGGGGTAAAGCGCCTACGGCTGCTTTGTCAACTCCGCGTGGGCCCCTTGAGGACCCGCGCGGCGGCCTGGGAAGGCCGCCGCGCGCGATGACAAGGTAGCACTACGCCGCGTGGCGGCGGCCGGGGGTGGGATGGGCCCGCTGGCGTCGGCTCTCGGGCCGCATCCAGTTGGCGATGAGCGGTTCGCAGAAGGTCAGCACGAGGCACAGCATCAGGAAGTACTGCCAGAGTTCGCGTTGCGACTCGGCCTCGAACCGCGAGACCATGTCGGCCAGGCTCGCGGCGACGTGGGTTTCCTTGGCGCCGAAGCCGGCGCGGAGTGGGTCGTCGGCCATCTCGGCCAGGTCCGATTCGGCCCCGTCGGGGTTCGTGGCGAAGAGGCCGGGCGGTACGCTTCGTTGCGGCAGGCGGTACGTGTAGTAGCCGAGGTTCCAGGTCTTCTTGAAGACGAGGCTGTTGACGCCGCGGGCGAGGTCCAGGTCGGTCTCGGGCTGCTCGGAGGCCGTCTCGCCGGCGGGGCCGAGCGGCCCGGTGACCTCGACGATGGCCTGCTCCTTGACGTCGGGGTAGAAGTTGGCCTCGAAGGACTGGCCCGCCAGGATGTTGGGCCGCAGGTTCTGGCCGCGCGACGCCGCGTGCACGATCCGCATCATCAGCGGCAGAAACAGGTTGCGGATGGGGAAGGTCGTCCAATCGGTCGTGGCGGCCGAGGTGAACAGCAGCACCTGGCCCCGCCCGAACGGCTTGGCCAGCAGAAACGGGTCGCCGCTCGACAGCCGCGCCAGCACCGAGTCGGCCTGGGCCCCCTCGGTCCGGAAGTACTCGTACACCAGGATGTCCTGGTAAATGTCGGCCGACTCGACCAGGTCCTCCAGGTACGGCGACCGGCCCTGGACCTGGGTGACCTTCTGGACGGTCGTCTTGAGGACGGCGTCGCCGACGCGCTCCTTGAGCCGCGCGGGTAGCAGCCCTCCTTGCCGGGTGACGCCGTCGACGAACAGGCGGTTGTACGCCTCGGTCTTGACCTCGGGCCCGCAGAAGATGACCAGTGTGCGGCCGCGGGCCACGTACGCGGCCAGTTCGTTGACGGCCGTCGGGGCGAGGCCCGAGATGTTGTTCAGAAACACGACGTCGTATTGGTCGAGGTCGGCGGTCTCGAACTGGTCGGCCGTCACCTCCTCGGGCCGGATGGCCCAGGGAAACGCCGCGCCCAGGCCCACCGGGTCGAGCGCGCGGACCAGGTAGAAGTTGGCGTCCTGGAAGGGCACGTCGCCGGCCCGCTGTTTGACCACGAGCACGGGGATGCGATCGGCAATGAGCAGCGCGATGCGGCGCGAGTCGTCGACGTCGAGGGCGTCGCTGCCTTCCAGCGCCACCAGGACCTTGTGCGGGCCGGGCTTGTCGAAGACGTTCGTCAGCGAGACCGTCTGGCCGGAGCCGGGGGTGCCGGCGGCAGAGAGTTTGACGGGTTTCTTCTGCCGGGCCTGGCCGAAGTCGTCGGCGAACAGCAGCAGGTTCCGCTCTTCGTTGGGCGTCTGGCCCGTGTTGCGGACCGACACGTCGATGCGGACGGGCACGCCGACCGTGCGGCTGCGCGAGACGACCTGGGCGTCGGTAATGGCGACGTTCGCCATCGACGGTTCGGTGGGCCGGATGATGGCCACGGGAATGTCGGGGTGCTTGGCGGGTTCCTGGAGTTCCCTCATGCCCTGCCACGAGAGGGCTTGGCGGTCGGTGATGATCCAGAGGCGTTTGTCGGCCGCCTGGGCCTTGTCGAGCAGGGCGTAGGCCTCGCGGACCTTGCCGACGACGTCGGCCCTGCGGCTGGAGAGTCGCGCGGCCTCGATCTGGCTGAAGAGCCGGGCGCGGTCGCCGATGAGGCCCTGGCTGCGGGCGGGGGCGGCCGGCTCGGCCTCGCCGGGCGCGGTCTCGGCCGCGTCGGGGACCGGGGCGGGGTTCGTCAGCAGGATGGCGGCCAGCGTGGGGCGCCAGCGGCTTTCGAGAATGTCGCGGGCCTCCTGCTTGGCCCTTGTGAACCGGGTGGTCTGCTCGTGGCGGACGTTCATCGAGTAGGAGTTGTCGAGCACGATGACGGCGGCGCTGGTGGGGTGCTCGCCGAACAGGCCGAAACTCTTCGACAGAAACGGCCGCGACAGCGCGAAGGCCAGCAGGGCGAACAGGAGCATCCGCAGGATCATCAGGAAGATGTTTTCGAGTTTGCGGCGGCGGGCCGTCTTCTCGGCGGCGCTCTTGAGGAACCGCAGCGTCGGAAACGGCACCTCCGGCGCCTTGGCCATGTGGATCATGTGGATGGCGACCGGTATGCCGGCGGCCAGCGCCCCGGCGCCGATCCACGCCCACGCCCAGGATTGGGTGATGAAATCCATCGCCTTACCGCATCATCTGTCGGCGCGCCAGGTACGACCGCAGCAGAAAGGCGTACGGCACGCTGGTGTCCGTGAGGACGTACTCGGAGTCGGAGTCGGAGCACGCCTTCTTGTAGCGGTCGATGAAGGCCCGCAGTTCCGCCAGGTAGGCGTCGCGGACCGACCTGGGATCGACCTGGTACCGCTCGTTGGTCTCCAGGTCGTGAAACTGGGTGAGTTTGGTGAAGGGGAACTCGAGTTCCGCGGCGTCGAAGACATGGAACAGGATGAGGCCGTGCCGCTTGTGCCGGAAATGCCTCAGCGCCCGGATGACCTGGCTCTCGTCGTCGTAGAGGTCGCTGATGACGATAATGAGGCCGCGGCGCTTGATCATCTCGGCCAGGTCGTGGAACGGTTTGGCCATGCCCGTCACCTGGCCGGTCTGGAGGTGCTCCAGGCGGCGGCACATCTCGTTGAAGTGGGCGGGCGACCCGCCGGGCGGCATGTGCAGCCGGATCTCGTGGTCGAACGCCACGAGGCCCACGACGTCCTGCTGGCGCACCATCAGGTACGCCATCGTCGCCGCCAGAAAGGAACCGTACTCCAGTTTCGTGAGGCCCTTGCCGCTGGAGTAGTTCATCGACCCGCTACAGTCCAGCAGGATGGTGCACCGGAGGTTCGTTTCCTGCTCGTACTGCTTGACGTAGTACCGGTCGGTCTTGGCGTAGGCGACCCAGTCGAGGTGCCGCAGTTCGTCGCCGGGGGTGTAAGGCCGGTGCTCGGAGAACTCGACCGAGAACCCGTGGTGCGGGCTGCGGTGGAGGCCCGAGATGAACCCCTCGACCGCCGACCGGGCGAGCAGATTGAGGTCGCCCAGGCGCATCAGCGTGTCGGGGTCGAGGTATCGGTAGTGGGACTTGGATCCCGCCGTATGGGCTCGGGTCATTCGGGTTCCTTGCCGCAGGCCGTGTCGCGCCGCGTCATCAGGTGCAGCGTCGTCGTCCCGTAAGATCGCGTATCGTCCAGGTCGAACCCCGGCCACGGCAGGGCCACGGTCACGTCGCGCCGGGCGCGGAGCATGACGACGGCGCCGACGGCGACGCCGCCCATCTGCGTGAGCCTAGCGACCATGTCGGCCAGCCGGGCCTGGCCGTCGGCCGTGTCCGTCAACCGGTATGGCGGATCGACGAACAGCAGCGTATAGGCCGCCGCCCCGGTCGGCCGGCCCCACGGCCCGGGCCTCAGGGCGTCTTTGCGCAGGAGGCGCGTCCTTAGGGCTAAACCCAACCGCTCGCAGTTGGTTTCGACCGCCCGGACGGCGTCGCGATCCGTTTCGACGAATGTACAGGAAGCGGCCCCGCGACTCAAGGCCTCAAGTCCGAGGGCCCCCGACCCGCAGAAGAGGTCCAGCACGACGGCCTCGGCCATCGTTTGGGGTCCGAGGATGTTGAAGAGGTTCTCGCGGACGCGGTCGGTCATGGGCCGCGTGGTCTTGCCCTCGGGTGCGACGAGTTTGCGGCCGCGATGGGTGCCGGCGATGATGCGCATGCCTGTACGGTAGCGGGGGCGGGGGACACAGTCAACCGGCCAGGTCGGCACGGGAAGGCCTGACTCTTGCGGCCGTGCCGGGCCTGGCCTACGACAGGTTCATCGAGAGGAGGAACTCGGCGTTGGTGTTGACCTTTTCGAGCCGCTGCCTCAGCAGTTGGATGGACTCGACGACGTTCATCTCGGTCAGCACGCGCCTGAGGGTCCAGACCAACTTGAGTTCGTCGGGGTCGAGCAGGAGTTCTTCCTTGCGGGTGCCGGAGCCCGAGATGTCGAGGGCCGGGAAGACCCGCTTGTCCATCAGGCGTCGGTCGAGGTGGAGTTCCATGTTGCCGGTGCCCTTGAACTCTTCGAAGATGACCTCGTCCATGCGGCTGCCGGTGTCGACGAGGGCGGTGGCCAGGATGGTCAGGCTGCCGCCTTCCTCGATGTTGCGTGCGGCCCCGAAGAACCGCTTGGGTTTCTGGAGGGCGTTGGCGTCGACGCCGCCGGAGAGGATTTTGCCGGAGTGGGGCATCTCGGCGTTGTGGGCCCGGGCCAGGCGGGTGATGGAGTCGAGGAAGATGACGACGTCCTTGCCGTACTCGACGAGGCGTTTGGCCTTTTCGATGACCATCTCGGCCACCTGGACGTGTCGGCTGGTGGGCTCGTCGAAGGTCGAGGAGATGACCTCGGCCCCGGGGACGTTCCGCTCCATGTCGGTCACTTCCTCGGGTCGCTCGTCGATCAAGAGGACGATGACCACGCACCCGGGGGCGTTCTTGATGACGGCGTTGGCCATTTTCTGGAGGAGCACGGTCTTGCCGGCCCGGGGCGGGCTGACGATCAGCCCACGTTGGCCCATGCCGATGGGGGTAATCAGGTCGACGACCCGCATGTCGAGTTCCTTGGGGTCGGTCTCCAGGAGGAGCCGCCTGGTGGGGAACAGCGCCGTGAGGTCTTCGAAGACGACCTTCTCGGAGAGGCTCTCGGGGTTGTCGAAGTTGACCGCCTCGACCTTGAGCATGGCGAAGTAACGTTCGTCGTTCTTGGGCGGGCGAATCTGGCCGGCCACGACGTGCCCGGTCCGCAGACCGAACCGCCGGATCTGGCTGGGCGAGACGTAGATGTCGTCCGGCGATGGCATGTAACTGTAGTCCGGCGACCGCAGAAAGCCGAACCCGTCGGGCAGGACCTCGAGCACCCCTTCGCCGAACATCAGGCCGCTCGACTGGACGCGGTTCCGCAGGATGTGGAACACCAATTCCTGTTTCTTCAGGCCCGCGTAGTCGTCCAGTTTTTCTTTCTTGGCGATGGTGTGCAGTTCGGCGACCGTCATCTTCTGGAGTTCGGCGATGTGCAGGTCGCTTCGCTTGGCCTGCTCGTATCGGGTATGGGCTTCTGCGTCGAACCCCCCGTTTTCGCCGTTCTCCTTCGGCCGGGTTCGGGCGGGCGGACGCGAGGGCTTCGTGCCGGACTTGGTCGCATCGTTGGTCTTGGCCATGGGACGTGTTCCTCTTCTTCTTAAAGGACTGGCGTGAGTTTGTGTGCCTGAATCGGGCCTATGGTCTCTGGGTAGGGGTCGGGATCAACACTCAAACGCCCTAGTGTTATGGCGCAATGCGCAAAAGGATCGCACGGATCTGTTCACAGGTGTGTTCGGGAGAGGCGCTGTTATCAACCGTATAATCGGCCCGCTGCTGCTTCGTCTTTAGCGAAACCTGGAATGCCTCTCGCCGCGCGATTTCCGACGGGGCCCACCCCCTGGCCCCCTCGACACGCCTCTGGCGGACCTGAGCCGGCACCTTGATGTATAGCACAACATCGCACAGGCTGTCCAGTCCTTTTTCCAGAATCAGCGCGGCATCCAGGACGACCGCCCGGGCGCCTCCGGCCCGGGCCGCCTCGACCGCCTGCCGCGCGCGGCAGCAGATCTCGGGATGGACCAGGGCCTCCAGGGCCCGGCGGCTGTCGGCATCGGCAAAGACCCGCTCGGCCAGGCGTCCCCGGTCCACCTCGCCGGCGGCGTCGAAGACCTCGCCGCCGAACCGATCGCGGACGGCCTGCCGGACGGCCGGTTCGGCCAGGACCTCGTGGGCGATGCGGTCGGCGTCGACCACCGCGCACCCCAGTTGGGCCAATTGGGCCGCCACGAGCGATTTGCCCGCCCCGATGCCGCCCACCAGGCCGATGACGGGCGGGGGCGATTTCGGATTTGGGATTCCGGATTTCGGATTGGCCATTTTCACCCGCCGCGTGCCCGGCGCCGGAGGATCAGCGGTCGTCAGCAGCGCCTCCCTGGGCCGCCAGAGCCTGCCGTACGTTCTCGACCAGCGCGCGGTATCTCGTCTCTCCGAGGACTTCCTGAAAGCCGAGCCAGTCTTGCGTGAATCCTTCCGCAAGGAGTTCCGCCTTGTCCTTCGCGCGCTCGGCGTCGCACTCGAGTTCCTGATCGAGGTCGGCGGCGAGGTACGCGAACGTGTCCCAGGGCTTGGCGTATTCGCCCAGACGGGCCGACACGGCGCAGGCCCATAGTGCCGCTGCGTCGCCGCGGGGCGGCGGGCGAGCGTCCCACCAACAGTCGTCGTGGCCGCGCATGTGGTGCTGCAACCCATACGGGTTCAGCGGGTGCCTGCACTCCAACAACTTCTGCTCCGCCTGTGTGAAGGCGCCAGCCAGTCGCTCTTCCTCGGCCACGACATCCGCCTTGACATCCTTCGCCGAGCCGAAGCGGAGTTGGAAGTGGTTACTCCCGAATGTGCCCCATTCGACCTCCGCACGCAAGGCGGCCTCGTAGAGTCTTGCGGCAGCAAGGTCTTCCCGGAATCGCGCGTAAAGGTCGCGGTCGGTGCACTTCATCAGCCAGTCCTTCTGCGACTCGATGGCGCGCTCGGCCGCGTCGCTCGGATCGCGGGCAAGGGCGGAGCAGGCGGCCAGGCGGCAGTCGGTGTCCAAGGCGCCGTCGTTGAGACAGGAGATGAGAAAGGCGCGAGCAGCCTCGGCCCGTGGAGTGCCGGGCTCAGGCCAGATGCGCCCGACGGCCTTGATGATCTGAAGCCGCGACAGGCGCGGACACATTCGCTCCAGGGCCTGTAGAGACAACTCCAACTCCTTGCTTGCCAAGCGGAACTCCAAAGCCGACGCGGCGTTCAGGCGCAGGTGCGGCAGGTTGTCCGCGGCCAGGATCTCCAGGTCGATGGCCATCTGCTCGGCCCGGGGGACGGCGGGCCGGGCCGGCAGGTCCAGGTGAAGGAAGTTGACGTTTCGCAACAGAACCCAGGCCAGCCGACCTTCGTTCAGGTCCTGGCCGTGGTCCGTGATCAGCACGACGAGACTGTCGCGGCGCTTCAGGCGGGCCCGGAGGACGGCCGAGGCCTCTTCCGCCGGGGCCGTGCGCGCGACGCACAGCATGCCCATCGCGCGAACGGTAGGGCTGGGGTCGTCCAGGAGTTGCCGGAACTGCTCCGGCGTGCCGTCTCGGCACAACGCCTTGGACAGCCAGTAGAACTCGCCTGCGTCTCGATCCGTGCCGACCTGGCAGCCGCCGACCCAGGTCAACTTCCGGATGCCCGCGAGCGCCGCAGACCATCCGCCAACGTCCTTCAGGCTTGGCCAGCCCAGCGTCATCTCCCAGAGCGGTCCGATGGCGGCGGCGTAACGGTTTCGCACCCGGTCATACTCGTGGTGCCTGGCGGGCCCCAGGACCTGCGGCGGCCAGTGTTCGGGACTCTTGCCGGGGAGTTGCTGGCTGCGATCGGGAAACAGCCAGTCGAAGAACTTGGGGTTCTCAAGGAGGCCGCAGACTTCCTCGTCCGTGGCCTGCGGCCCAAGGGGCTCGTAGCCGCGGATCATCTCCATCATCTCCACATCGGCGAAGGCCACGAAGCGTGGTCGGCTTCCGAGCACGGCCACGTACAGGGCCCCTGTGTCCTCGGAGGCTCTTCCCACGCCGAGTTTGCCGACATGCGCGTCGGGCAGGCGGCTCCGAGTGATGCCGTCGAACCATGGGGCGGCCCGCCGGCCGTCTACGTGCCATTTCCGGATCACGCCCGTTCGGCCCCGGAACTCCTTCCATCGCGGCAGGCTGGCGGCCGCCCAATACCCGGACGACGTCTCCGCCAGAAGGATGAAGCCATAAGGGCTGTAGTCGTAGGGCGCGTTGTACACCTCCAACACGGCCAGACGCCGGGTGTGGCGGAAGTCTCCGGCAAGAAGGCCACACAGGCTGCGGAAGTCTCGGACGTTGGCGCGGCGCCCCATCTCGTACTGGAGGCCGCCACGTAGACACTCGATGATCTCTGACGGTGGCCAGTTTTGGTCGGCCCGGGATACGCCCGGCTGCGGGTAATCCCGGAGCATCTCCGACGGGTAGTAGAGCCCTTTCGAGGCCGTGCCACAACTCTCCTCCGGGGCGTTAGGATTGCAGTATGGGACATCCTTGATGCAAAGCCCTACGTCCGTGATGTCCGGTACCAGGTTAATGTGCGCCGTGGCGTTGGTTCTGGCCTCGTCCTCCCACCGGATTCCCGGCACGCGGGTGCACCCGGCCGCAGCAGTCAGCACACAGCCGACGAGGATGGCGCAGTGGCTCCCCTTCACGATGGTCCGCGACCCGAACGGAGACGGCCTTGCCGTTCGAGACTGGCCCGGCCGTTGTCGTTCAATCCGAAATCCGCAATCCGCAATCCGAAATCGCCTCATTCCGCTTCCATCCAATTCTTGCCGCTGGCCACGTGGACCCGCAGGGGGACTTTCAGCGGCATGGCGCCGACCATTTCGTCGGTGATCCACTGCTGCTCTTCGGGCAGGGCGGCCTCGGGGGTCTCGAAGATGAGTTCGTCGTGAATCTGGATGAGGAGGCGGCTGGGTCGGTCCTCGCGCCGGGCCCGGCGCCAGATGTGGTTCATGGCCACCTTGATGAGGTCGGCCGCCGACCCCTGGATGACCGTGTTGATGGCCGTCCGTTCGGGGAAGTTCAGCCGTTTCGGGTCCATCTGGTCGATGCCATCGATGATCCGGCGTCGACCGAGGATCGTGGTCACGTATCCGTCGGCCTTGGCCCGCGCGAGGACGTCGGCCGTAAAGTCCCGCACGCCCTTGTACCGCGCGAAGTAGTCGTCGATAAACCGGTTGGCCTCGCCGACGCTGATGTCGAGGTCCCTCGACAGGCCGTAGGCGGTCTTGCCGTAGATGAGGCTGAAGTTGACGATCTTGGCCACTTGCCGCATCTCGTCGGCCACGTCGGCCTCGTCGACGCCGTAAATCTGGCCGGCGACGAACGTGTGGATGTCGCGGTCCTCGGCAAAGGCCCGCACCAGGGCGGGGTCGCCCGAGTAGTGGGCGAGCATCCGGAGTTCGATCTGCGAGTAATCGGCCGCCAGCAGCACCCAACCCTTGCGGCCGGGGACGAACGCGCGGCGAATCTGTCGGCCCTCGTCGGTGCGGATGGGGATGTTCTGGAGGTTCGGTTCCGACGAACTCAGCCGCCCGGTCGCCGTCACGGTCTGGTTGAACGAGGTGTGGATGCGGCCGGTCTCGGGGCTGACGAGCCCGGGCAGGGCGTCGACGTACGTGCCCTTGAGTTTGGCCAGTTGCCGGTACGCCAGCACCAGCCGCGGCAGGGGGTGCTGCCGGGCCAGTTCTTCCAGCACGTTGGCGTCGGTCGACGGGCGTTTGCCCTTGGCGGTCTTCTTGAGGGGCCTGAGGCCCTGTTCCTCGAAGAGGACCACCCCCAGTTGCTGCGGCGAGTTGATGGCGAACTCGTGGCCGGCCGCCTGGTGAATCTGTTTCTCGAGGCGCGCGAGACGCTGGTCGAGGTCCTTGGAGATCTCCGCCAGCACGGCCGTGTCGATGGCCACACCCGTCTCTTCCATCGACGCCAGGACCGGCACCAGGGGCATCTCGACGTCACGGGCCAGGGCCGCGAGGCCTTTCTCCTCCAGTTCCGCCTCCAGCCGCTCCTTCAGGCGCCAGGTGACGACGGCGTCTTCGACGGAGTATTCCGCCACGTCGTCAATCGGCACCTCGTCCATCGTGCGGTCGTTGCGTTTGGGGCCCAGCAGGTCTTCGATGGGTATCATCTTGTGGCCGAAGTAATCGCGGGCCAGGGCGTCGAGGCCGTACTCGCGGCGGCCCGGGTTGGCCAGGTACGCCGCCACCATCGTGTCGAAGATCGGCTCGGCCACCTCGATGCCCGATTGCCGGCACACGAGCATGTCGTACTTGACGTTCTGGCCGACGAGCAGCCGCTCGGGCTTCGCCCGGCCCGTCGCGAAGAGGGCGTCGGCCTCTGTGCCCGACAGCGCCGGCCCCAGGGCCGCCTTGACCTTCTCCAGGTCGAGGCACCGTTTCTCGTCGGGGCCCATCAGGGGCACGTAGTACCCCTCGTCGGCCGACCAGGCGAACGAGAGGCCCACCAGGCGGGCCTGGCCCGGCACGAGGCTGGTCGTCTCGGTGTCGAACGCGAAGGCCGGCCGCGCCGCCAACGCCTTGGCCAGGTCTTTCAGGGCCTTCGGCGTGTCGACGACGTGGACGCCGATGCCGCCGCCCGGGGCCGTCTCTGCCAGGCCGAACTCGTCGATGAACCGGTTGAAGCCCAGGCCGCGGAACAGG
>DATKZB010000043.1:0-19037 GCA_035528235.1 Phycisphaerae bacterium | reverse complement strand
CGACTGATCCGAAAACTCAGGCGTCGACTGCGACCCATGGGGGCCTTTGCCAACACCCCCGCCGCCGAACGCGCCGTCTTCGGACAGCTCCTCCGATGGCACCTCGTACCTGAAATTACACACAATGCTTGACAGTACCGGGCGCCACCGCCGTCTTTTCTCTTGTCGGCAAACGTGTTACACTGGAGTGCGCGATGAGGTGCGCCGCAGAGTTGCTGGCCGAGCGGGCCGAGCAGGCCGTCGGCCGCCTCGTCGCCGGCAACCTGAGGGGCCCGGGGGCAACCGACGCACCATGAAACTGGCATTCAGCACCAACGCGTTCAAGCAGGTCAGCCTCGAGGAGAGTCTGGAGCAGATCGCGGGGTGCGGGTACGCCGGCGTCGAGATCATGGCCGACGTGCCGCACGCCTACCCGCCGCACGTCGACGCCAAGCGGCGAAGGAACCTCGTGGCCCTGCTGAAAGACCTGCGCCTGAGCCTGACGAATCTGAATGCGTTCACGCTGTTCGCGCAGGGCGACACGTGGCACCCGTCGTGGATCGAGCCCGACATCGAGGCCCGGGCCCGGCGCATCGAGCACACGCTGGGCGCCATTTTGCTGGCCCGCGACCTGGGGGCCCCCGGCATCAGCCTGGAACCGGGCGGCCCGCTGCCCGACGGCATGGACCGCGCCGCCGCCATGGCGCTCTTCCGCGAGGGCCTGGAGCGCGTGCTGCCCACGGCCGAGCAGTGCGGCGTGGACCTGCTGGTCGAGCCGGAGCCGCACCTGCTGATCGAGCGGCCGGAGGAGTTTGAGGAACTGCTGGCGGGCCTGGTGCATCCGCGGCTGGCGCTGAACTTCGACATCGGCCACTTCTACTGCGTCGGCGTCGACCCGGCCGAGGCCGTGCGGCGGCTGGCGCCGCACATCCGGCACGTCCACATGGAAGACATCGCCCCGTCGCGCGAGCACAAGCACCTAGTGCCGGGGCGAGGGGCCATCGACTTGGGCGGCGTCCTGGAGGCCCTGCGCGACGTCGGCTACAACGGATGGATAACCGTCGAACTCTACCCCTACGAGGCCCAGGCCCGCGAGGTCGCCCAGGAAGCCTTCCGGTACCTGGCGAAGTGGTTCTGACACGGGGCATCGACCCTCATGAGCGACGCCGAAGGCGAGTGGCAACTGATTGAGTGGATCCGCGGCCGCACGTCGCTCGACCCGACCACGTTCCCCATCGGTCCCGGCGACGACATGGCCCACGTCATGCTCGGCGAGGGCGGGTGCCTGCTGACCACCGACACGCTGCTGGAGGGCACGCACTTCGACCTCGCGAAGGCCACCCCCCGGCAGGTGGGGTACAAGGCGCTGGCCGTCAGCCTGTCGGACGTAGCGGCGATGGCCGGCCGCCCGGCGGGGGCCGTGGCGTGGGTGGGCCTGCCCGAGACCCGCAACATGGCCTTCGCCAAGGAGTTGTGCCTGGGCCTGTCGGACGCCGCCGAGCAGTTCGCGTGCCCGATCATCGGCGGCGACGTGACCAGTTGGCCTCAGCCCCTCCTGGTCATCGGGACGTCGGTGGTGGCGCGGCCGGCGGGCATCCGGCCGGTCCGGCGCAGCGGCGCCAAACCGGGCGACATGCTCTTCGTGACGGGCGACCTGGGCGGATCGGCCCTCGGGCGGCACCTCACGTTCGTACCGCGCATCGCCGAGGCCCGGCGCCTCGCCGCCACCATCATGATTCACGCCATGATCGACCTCTCGGACGGCCTCTCGACCGACCTCGGGCACCTGGCCCGCGAGAGCCGCGTCGCGGCCGAGGTGACGGCCGCGGCCATCCCCATCTCGGCCGACGCCGAGCGCCTGGCCAAGGCCGACGGCCGCGCGGCCCTCGACCACGCCCTGAACGACGGCGAGGATTTCGAGTTGCTCCTGGCGGTGTCGGCCGAGGACGGCGCGGCCCTGGCCCAGTCCAAGCCGCTGGGCGACTTGCGGCTGACGCCCATCGGCCACGTCGCCGAAGGCGCCGGCGTGACCATCGTCGACGCCCAGGGCAACCGGCAGCCGCTCGTCCCCGGCGGGTACGAGCACTTCCGGCCGCGCGGCGGAGCGGGGCGATGAGCGCCGTCTGGACCATCGAGTCGGCCGGCGACGACGAGACCATCGCCCTGGGGCGGCGAATCGGCCGGGCCGCCGGGCCCGGCGACGTCGTCGCGATGGTGGGCGAACTGGGCAGCGGCAAGACCCGGCTCGCCAAGGGCATGGCCGAGGGCCTGGGCGCCGCCGCCGCCCACGACGTCGCCAGCCCCACCTTCGTCCTCTGCCGCGAGTACACCGACGGCCGCATCCCATTCTACCATCTCGACGCGTACCGGTTGCGCGGCGCGGCCGATCTGGAGGCCATCGGGGGAGACGATATCCTGGGCGGCGACGGCCTGGCCGCCCTCGAGTGGGCCGACCGGACCCCCGAGGCCCTGCCGAGCGACCACTTGGCGGTCCGCATCGAGGTGACCGGCGAGCACACCCGCCGGCTCTCGTTCGAGGCCCGCGGCCCGGGGTCCCAGCGGCTCCTGGACCAGGTCCGGACGGCCTGAGCCGGCGCGCCCGCCCCGTCGCCGTGCCGGCGACGGCTAAACGAGCAAGGCCCACACGCCGTTGTTTAGCCGCGGCCGGTACGGCCGCGTGTTGTCGTTTAGCCGCGGCCGGTACGACCGCGTGTTGTGCCGATGGACGCTCGACGGCCGTTCCCGTCGCCGTACCGGCGACGGCTAAACGAGCAAGGCCCATGCGGCGCGGGGGAGGCTCAGCCCTGCCGCTCCTGGCGGTGGCGGCGGAGGCGGCGGAGGCGGTCGAGGTCGAACCGGGCGACGGCGGCCTTGATGTCGTCGGCCGTCTGGCGGGCCCGGACCTCGACCCGCTGGCCGGTCTGGCGAGCCCACTGGCGGGTCACCTCGACGAAGCCGGTCATGCGCCGCCGGCACTGGCGGGCACTGTGGCGGCCCCACAACTTGATGGCCAGCGTGAACCAGTCGAACCTCAGCAGCCGCCGCACGGCCGGCCACAGCGAGTAGAAACGGCAGAAGGCCTTCAGCGTCTGGACCTGGAGGTCGAACGTAGACATGTTCTTGGGCTGGAAGACGACGTGGTGGGCGTCGTAGCGGCTCCAGTCGCGCGAGAGCAGCCGCCCCTCGGCGTCCAGTTGCCGGAACAGTTGGGTACCCGGCAGGGGCACCAGAATCATGAACTGGACGCTCTCGATCTCGTGCGACCGGGCAAAACGGACCGTGTCGCGGAACGTGGCGGGGGTGTCCTGGTCGGCGCCGAAGATGAACATGCCGTGAATGCGGATGCGGCGGTCGTGGAACTCGCGGATCGCCCGCTCGATCTCCTCAATCGACTGCCGTTTGTCGAAGCACTTCAGGACCTCGGGGCTGACCGACTCCATGCCGATGTAGACATAATAACACCCCGCCTCGGCCATCAGATCCATGAGTTCGGTGTCGGCGGCGGCGTCGCACCGCACCTGGGCGCTCCATTTCAGGTCCAGCCGCTCGCGGATCATGGCCCGCAGCAGTTCCTTGGCCCGCGCGCGGTTGGCCGTGAAGTTGTCGTCGTAGAAGAAGACGTACCGTCCGCGAAGGGCCCTCAGTTCCGTCATCACGTTCTCGGTGCTGCGGAACCGGTACGCCCGCCCGAACATCGCCGTGACCGAACAGAACGTGCAGCCGAACGGGCACCCGCGCGACGTCTGCACGGGCACCACGGCTTTGCTGGTCGCGTTCGGGTCGAACCCCTCGATCAGGCCCAGGTCGGGCACCGGCAGCGTGTCGACGTCGGGGCACTTGGGACACGCGGGGTTATGGACGATCTTCCCGTCCACGCGGTACGAGAGCGACGGCATCGACTCCATGCTCTCGCCGGCGCCCAGGCGCCGGGCGAACTCGACGATGAGGTCGTCGGCCTCGCCCCGCAAGACGTAGTCGCAGTACTGGAGGGCTTCCTCCGCCAGGAAGGTGACGTGCGGCCCGCCCATGACCACGGGAATGCCCGCCCGCCGCGCCGCCTTGGCAAACTCGTACGCCCGCGGCGCCGTGGCCGTGATCGTCGAAATACCCACCAGGTCGGCCGCGAACAACGCCTCGAAATCGACCGGCGACATCTCTTCGATGAACAGCCGGACGTTGTACCCGGCCGCCTTCAGACGGGTGCCCAGAAGCACCAGGCCCAGGCGGGGAAGTTTCCAGCGACTGAAAACGTGACGGTCCGCCGACTTCGGCTCAATCAGCACGACGCTCTTCAACACACGCTCCTCGGTCCCCAAACGCCACGCGACCCGATCCCTCCGGAGGACAGGCGAAGGAACGAGACGCCCCCTGCGCTAACCTGGTACCATTGTACGGTCTATTTCGCCACGGTCAACGTCTGCGCGGCATGGCCGCGGTTGTCGGCTTCGTCGACCACGCGGATGGCCAGCCGGTGCGGACCCTCCTTCAGACCCTTGACCGTGAACCGGAACTCCTCGGTCTGGGCGTCAAACAGGCCGTCCACCGGCGCCAGCGTGTGCCAATCGGTCGCCGAATCGAGGGTGTAGGCCGCCTCGGCCAGGCGGCCGGTGACGTCGCGAGCGGCGAAGCGGACATCGGCCTCTCCCCCCTCGGCGCCCTGGCGGACCTTGACCTCGATCTTCTCGATGAGGGGGGCCGTGTTGTCGACGAGGATCGGGTCGCTGACGCGCGAGTCCTCGCGGGCGGTCTCGGCCGGCCGGTCGGCCCGGTCGCTGGCCACCACCCGAATCTCGTACCACCCGTCGGCCACGGTGGCGGTGTCCCACGGGCACTCCGACCGCGACAGGTCCGCCTCCAGCGGCACCCAGTTCGGCTCGCCCTGCCCGCGGAAGTAGAGGTCGTACCGCAGGTCGTCGCCGTTGGGGTCCTGGGCCCGCCACTGGAGGATGCGGATGGGCTGGGCCCCCTCGGGCGGTGGCGGAGGCGGCGGGGCGCCGCCCTTCTGGCCGCCCTGGCTGCGGTTCTTCATCGCCTGGAGGAACTGCTCGATGGCCTTGGCCCGGGTCTGGCGGTCGCGCGTCACGAGTTCAATAATCGAGAGGACCTTCGGCGGCTCGTTGGCCCGCAGGTACGCCGCCTCAAACTGCTCCAGGACCGGCGTCGTGTCGACCTGGTTCGTGTTCATGGTCACGCGGAACTGGAGGAACCGCGCCGCCGGGCTCGTTACCGGCCCCAGCAACTTCGTCAGGCCCTTCGACCAATCGGACCACATGCCCTTCTCGGGGTCGCGGACGTTCCCGCTCCGCGTGGCGATGGCGACCCCGGTGCCCGCCGGCGTCGTGCCGCGCCACTGCAGTTCCCCCCACCGCGCCGACCCGCCCGCGTCGTACACCTGGCTGGTGTACGTGCCTTCCTTGCGGCAGCCCGGCGAGAGGGTGTAGAGCCGCCCGGGCCCCGCCGACCCGACGACCGTCCGGCCGTCCTGCGTGACCAGGAGGGCCATGACCTGCTTGGGGTCGACCGTGCCGACGCAGGCCTGTTCCTCGCCGCCGTCGCTCAGCGAGACCTCGTAGACGCGGGCGTTCTCGCCCGTGCCGACCAGCAGCCGGCCGTCGACGACGGCCAGGGCCAGGACCATCCGGTCCTTGGCCGCGAAGATGGGCGTCGCTAGCCCCTCGGGGGTGATGCGGTAGACGGCCGTGCCGGCGCCGGCGGCGGCCGCGGCGGCGCCCTCGGCACCCGTCGGCCGGGCCGCCCGGACGCTGTTGGCCACCTTGATGGCCGTCGCCAGGGCCGCGCCCGTCGGCGACGGCTTCTCGGCGTCGTCGGCCGGCTTGGCCTCGTCCTCGGTGGGCTGGGAAGCACCCTCGGCGGGCTGGGGCGGCGCCGGGCTGGGCGGTTCGGCGTGGATCGTCACGCCGCCCGTGCGGCCGGCCTGCCCGTTCGAGGCGCCGGCGTACACGTTGCCGGCGGCATCGACGGCCAGGCTCGTGATCTCGTTCTCGGCCGCGTCGTACAGGATGAACGATTTCTTGTCGGCCCAGCGGTAGACGACCGCCTCGCCGTCGGTGCCGGCGTAGAGCGTGCCGTCGGCGGCGGTGGCCAGGCACAGGACGTGGTCGGCCTCGGAGTCGATAAGGACCTCGGCCTTCTTGTTCGGAGCGATGCGCAACAGTTTGCCCTGGTCGCCGGTGGCGGCGGCCAGCGTGCCGTCGCTCAGCCACGCCAGGTCCCAGACGTACTTGACGTCGTCGGCCTCGAAGATGACCTCGGCGGTGGCGTCGCCCTTCTCCTGCGGCACCAGGCGCCAGATGCGGCCCTTCGTGCCGCCCGAGCCCACGTACACGTCGCCGTTCTTGTCCACGATGACGCTGAAGAGGTAATGGTCGTCGAGCGTGGCCACCAGGCTGACCTTGCCGCCCTTGGCCCGATAGACGCGGCCGGAACCGCCCGTGACGGCGTACACGCTGCCGTCGGGACCCTCGGCCAGGCGGGCGACGTAGTCGACGCCCTCGGTCTCGGCCAGCAGGCTCTCGAGCGCCCGCCCCAGGCGCAGCGTGCCCAGGCTGGTCGGCACGACGCCGTCGGCCTCGCCCTTGGCGAACTGGTCCTCGTTGGTTTCCAGGAACGTCTGCGTCCCAGCCGTGGCGGCCGACCCCAGCGCCGCGACGGCGGCCAGCGCAAGGACAAGAAGTATTGAGCGATCGTTCATGAATGACTCCGGCACTCTGGATTCCCGGTCCTGGTCGTGCCCCTCGAACTATCGTTTAACCGCGGTCGCCGCGGCCGCGCGTGCACCCTCGTTTAGCCGCGGCCGGCACGGCCGCGAGCATCACCGGCCAAGCCCCGTCGCCGTACCGGCGACGGCTAAACGACCAAGGCCCACGCGCCGTCGTTTAGCCGCGGCCGGCACGGCCGCGGGCATCACCGGCCAACTAATCGCGCGGCGCCTGGCGGTCGACTGTAATCTCGAGTTTGCTGCTGCCCTGCAACACGTACCCGATGGGCTGCCTCGTGACGATCGAGCCCACGACGCCGGTCACCTGGCGTCGGGCCGCGCCCGTCAGGACCGACCGCATCGTCTCGGGCAGGTTCGGCAGTTCGTCGCGGCCGACGGCGATGCCCTTGCCGGGGGCCTCGAGCCGGACGAACAACTGGTCGCGCCGCTCGTCATAAGCCAGGTTCTCGATAAGGCTGTCGACGTCGTCGGCCCGGAACCGCGCGGGCGCCTCGCGCATCTCCTGACGCAGGGCCTCGTCGGCGCCGCACAGGACGACGGTGTACTTGCCCTCGGGGTAGTCGGCCGGCACGGGCACCGCCACCTGGATCCATCGCGGCTCCTGGCGCCACGGCCGGACCTGCACCTCGACCGGCACCGTGCCGCCCGGCCGCACGGCGTTGCGCAGAAGACGCGTCTCCTCGATCTCGGCCATCCGCGACACCGGCTCGACCACGGCCTCGACCTCGACCGACTCGACCAAGAGGTTCTGGAACGGGTTCTCCATCAGCAGGCCCACGACGTTGCGGACCACGGCCTCGACGTAGATGTCGCCGTTGGGCGAGACCGCCAGGTTGTCGAGCACGATGGGGTTGCGGCCCTCGGGCTTGACGCGGACGCGGAAGGCGACGGTGTGGTCGCGCGGCAGGTCGGCGTAAGTGGTCAGCGCGCTGCCGGCCACCGAGGCCGCCAACGACCCCGTCAGACGCCGGTGCCGGACCACCTGGCACCGGAACGTCCGCTCGACGCCCCGGCCGGGCCCCGTCACGCGGACGGTCACCGGCATGGTGGGTGCCCGCTGGTCGCCCAGGCGCCCGAGCACGCCCGTCGCCTCGTCCCAGACGAGCCGGCCGACTTCCTTCCCCGCCGCCCCGATGCGGAACGACCCCGACAGCGACGGAATGACCACCTTGGCCACGCCCGCCATCATCGGCAGGTCGGCCTCGCCCTCGCCGAACATGGAGTGGCCGAAACCGTAGAGCCGGTCGCCGACCATCTCGGTCACCGTGCCCATGACGGCCATCTCGATGTCGCCGCGCACCAGGCCCACGGCCAGCGGCGCGCCCGGCTCGAGGCGGGTGACCTCGGGCAGTTCCATCTCGGCCCCGCCGCCCTGCATCGGAACCATGCCGAAGGGCGCCAAGTGCTCGGCCAGGCGGTCGAGTGCGCGGCTGGTAACGCCCGAGACCATGACGGGCGTCTGGATGGGCTGCATCTGACACGCGCCCCGCTCGGACCAACCGGCCGGCAGACCCGCCGACGCCAGGGCCGACGCCGGCACCGGCACGGCCTCGTCGGCCGCCCACGCGCGGCCCGCCGCACGCCCGGCCGCGGGCCCGGCAACCTTCCACGGCGACGCGTCGGTCACGCGCAGCATCTGCTCGATGGGCTGCACGCCCGCGATGGGCAACTTGCACCATCGGAACGAGTACGCCACGGCCCCGATAAGTCGGCCGTCGATGTAGACGGGGCTGCCGCTCATGCCGGCGATGACGCCGCTCTCCTCCAGCCCGGCCCCGCTGCACTGGACCACGATGAGGTCGCGCTTGGGCCCGAACTTCTTCAGGACCGCCAGCACCCGGACCTGGAACTCGACGATCGACGTGCCCCGCAGCGTCGTCTTGCCGACGCCGGTCATGTCGGGCTTGACCTCGCCCAGGGGCATGTACCGCTTCAGGTCGAGTGGGGGAGCGTCGGCGCCGGCCGCGGCGGCAGCCAGGACCAGCGTCAACCCCAGGACCAGACAAACCGTCCGCGTGCGCATGGGCCGAAGTCCCTCGTCTGTCAACCGTGGGTGGGCAGCCGGGCAGTCTATCCGCGGCACCCATGGCGGGCAAGAACTTTACCGGGCATGCCGCTGAGACGGCACCGCTCCCTCACGGTCGCGGCTCGGATACGGCGCAACGCCATGCCCGTAGCTAAGGGGTTACGCCACGCCGCGGCCGGCCGGCCTCCAGGGCCAGGAGCCGCCTCTTGAGGGCCAGGCCGCCGCCGAAACCGCCCAACCCACCGCCCGACGCCACCACCCGATGGCACGGCACCACCAGGGCCAACGGGTTGTGGGCCATCGCCTGACCCGCGGCCCGGGCGGCGCGCGGATTGCCCGCACGCCGGGCCACCTCGGCGTACGTCGCGGTGGCGCCGTACGGAATCCGCCGGGCGGCCCGCAGCACCTTGCGGCGAAACGGCGGCACGCCGGCCAAATCGAGCGGCACGCCGAACGTCCGCCGACGGCCCGACAGGTACGCCCGAATCTCGCGCTCGGCCCGCGCCGCATGGGCCGCCGCCCGACGACCAGCCGCGCTGTCGTTTAGCCGCGGCCGGCACGGCCGCGAGCCCTCGGCGCATCGCGTCGCCGTGCCGGCGACGGGTAAGCATCGCGCAACCTCGTTGGGCAACATCACGCGGGCGAGGCCCCGGGCCGTGGCGACGACGCCGATGCGGCCCAGGGGCGTCTCGAAGACGCGGACGGCCGTGGCGGGCGGGCCGCTCATTCGCCCCACTCCGGCGGCCGCAGGTAGATGGGGTTCGTGAAGATCCACGGCCGGCCGTCCAAGTACGCCTCGGCCCGGTACACGCCGGGCGTCTCGGCCCGGTAGTCGAGGGCGTCGGCCTGGGCCTCGGCCACCCTCACGCCGTCGCGGACCAGGACCAGGTGCGCCGCCTGGGGCGACCGGACCCGCAGCGCCGCCGGCCCCGCCCAAGTCCGCTCCTCGCCCATGCCGAGCGTCTGGCCGGCCCAGTCGGCCTCGAACACGAAGCCCCGCGCGTCGGCCAGCAGGTCGAGCGCGAGCAGCGCTCGGCCCGCGCAGATGGCCTCGACCAGGCGGTCGGCGTCGGCGGCCGTGCCCGTCCACTCCTGGCAGAACACGTGGGTCCGCAGCGTCCGGAATCCTTCTTCGTAGGGCAAAAACCGTTTGCCCACGACCGGCACCACGATGGCATGGTTGTCCAGCGCCCCGATGGCCGGGAAACACCGCTGCTGCGTGATGCGGTCCCAGTGGGCCATGGTGTCGGGATGGGGGCCGCGGATGTACTCGCGCCAGGAGTAGAGGAACGACGGCATTCGCCACGGCGTCAGGCCGTCGCAGACGTCGTGCATGAACGACCAGAGTTCGACGCCGGTGAAGCCGGGGACCTCCCAGTCGACGAGTTCGCCGGCCTTCAGCGAGATGCCCATGATGTGGGCGGGATGGGCGTGAGCGACAAACGCGGCCGCCCCCTGGTTCGCCAGGTCGAAGAGGACCCGCCGCAGGGGTTTCCACCGCAGTTGCTCGACGTCGGCGGCGCCCAGCACGACGACGTGGCTGCGTTCGCGGCAGGTGATTTCGGCGCCGGTCACCAGCAGGACGCCGTCGTGCCAGCCCTGCCACTGGTCGGTCGCCGGGGCGAGGGTGTCGTGGTCCGTCAGGACGACGAAGTCGATGCCGGCCCGCGCGGCCGCGGCGGTGATGTCGCGCAGCGTGCCGCTGCCGTCGCTATAACACGAATGCAGATGGATGGCGCCGACGACCTCGTGCATCTTTACGCCCTCGCCCCCCGGGCCGGTCCGCCCCCCGTCACGCCGGCGGCGTCTCGGCCTCCAGTTCCTCGCGCATGTGCCGGGGCGAGACGCCCGTGCGGCGGGTCAGGTACAAGACGGCCCCCGGCAACGTCACCAGCATCTGGACCACCCGGTAGGCCAGCATCATGGCCAGGGTCAGCGTGGCGGCCTCGGCGGCGGGCAGCGGCACCGTCCCGCCCAGCACGGCCGGCGTGAACAGTTTCTGGGCCAGCGTCTCGGCCACGCCGAACCCGCCCGGCACCGGAATCAGCGACCACCCGATCCACACGACCGGCATCGTGACGAAGTAATGGCTCCAGGCCGCGTGGCTGCCCAGCGACATGGCCAGCCACCACATGGCCAGCAGCGCCACCCCTTGGGTCGCCCAACTGTACACCAGGGCCAACGCCACCTTCGCCTGGTGATACCGGTAGACAAAGAGGGCCCGCTCGACGCGCGCCATCGTGGCCGCCAGGGGCAGACGCGCCAGCAACCGGCCGGCACCGATGGCGTTCCTCAGCCGCTGGCTGTAAAACACCACCGCGGCCGCCAGCACCGCCGCCAGAAAAACGCCGATGAGAATCTGGGCCACGCGGACACGCTCGTCGGCCCAACTGAACGCCACCGCCGCCGCGCCCAGCAGGCACATCGCCACCAGCCCTACCAGCCGGTCGAGGAAGACGACCGTCACGGCCTCGGCCTTCTGGTGGGTCCGCGCGGCAATGTAGTAGGCTTTGACGAAGTCGCCGCCCGTGCCGCCCGGCAACCAGTTGTTGAAGAACCACCCGATGTACGTTAGCCGCAGGCTCTCCAGAAACGTGATGTGAATGCCCTGGACGCCCAGCAACAGCCGCCACCGGACCGCCCCGACGGGCGACTGGAGCATCATGACGGCCAGGGCCGCCACGACCCAGCCCCCGTGGTCGGCCAGGCGCAGCGCGATGCTCTTGATGCCCTCGGTGTGGGCGCCGTCGGAACTGACCTCATCATCCCACTGCGCCTGGCCGACGACGTACGCCACCAGTGCCGCCATCACCAGCAGCCGGACGACGTGCCAGACGGTCTTGCGGATACCTTCGCTCACGGGATTCCTCGCCCGTTTCGTTGCTCGCCGGCCCGCCACGTCGCCGTGCCGGCGACGGCTAAACGATAACGCCGCAGCCGCCGGCGCCATCGCGCCCGTTTAGCCGCGGCCGGCACGGCCGCGGGCAGCGCCGGCCAAGCCACGTCGCCGTGCCGGCGACGGCTAAACACGGCTCGTTTCGCCGCAACGGCGACGGCTAAACGCGGGCGTCGAGCATCTCGATGAACGCCTCGAGGCGCGTGCGGGCCTGGGCATCGAGCGGCCCGGGCCGGTCGAACTCCAGCGTCAACATCGGCACGTCCAGGGCCTCGCGCAGGAGCCGGTCCTGGATGTGCCGGAAACAGAACGTCTGCACGTAATGCACCAAGCCGTCGAGCCGCCGCTCGCCGACCGCCCGGCGGATGTCGTCGATGCGGCCGGCCGTGCCGTACGGATAGGTGTACGCCGCGTACTGTTCGACGAGGTCGGCCGCCCGCGACGGCATGCTGAACTGCCGCTGGAACTCATTGAACACGACGGCGGCGCCCAGGTCGCCGAGAAACCCGTACAGCCCCCCACAGATGGGCGGGATGCCCAGATACCCCAACCGATGCCGATGCGTCGCGGGCGCCCGCGCCCGGGCCTCGGCCGCGAACGTCTCGGCCGCGCGGCCGTACGCCTCGGGGTCGCCGCCGAAGTCGCTCGACCCGACCAGCCACCGGTGGTTCTCCTCGCCGGTGACCCGGCCGTCGCGCCACGTCAGGCGATCGATCTCGGCCAGCGTAGCGCGAAGGGGCACGAGGCGCTCGCGCCAACGTTCGGCGTCCTGGCGCGTGGTGCCCAGGCGGCGGGCCAGACCGTCGATGGCCGCGGCCAGGGCCGCCCGCTCTTTCGGGTACGGGTAATTGAAGTCGATGACCTCGACGCCCTCCGACGCCAGGACCTCCATGAGGGCGTGCGTGTTCGAGCAGTCGCCCTGGACGACGCCGATGACCCGCGTGACGCCCAGCCGCCGGGCCGTCGCGTAGATACCCTTGATCCACGCGCAGCAGTTGATGGGGAACCCGCGGTGCTCGGCCTCCGCCACCAGGGCCCGCGGGTCGTCGGCCGTGATGAAGACGTTGTTGAGGTCGAGCGGCCGGGCGCCGGCGGCCAGGAGCACCTCCACCGGGACGGTGGCCGTCAGGCCGATCGTGTCGGAATCGATTGGACGCATCGGGCCGAGTCTATCGGCCGCCGCCGGGCAATGCAATGGAACGTCGCCGGCCGCCGGGCCCTTACGGCTTCGGCCGCAGCAGCAGGTCGACGTACAGGGCGGCCGTCGCGTCGAGGTCGGCCGTGACGGGCGTCGCGGAGGCGGCGTCGCTCTTGCGGGCGAGTTGCGGCGGCGGCGTCTGGTCGTCGGGGTCGTAGAACTCCCAGAACGCGCCCGTCTTCTGGTACCACTTCTCGACCACCTCGAGCGTCCGCGTCCGCAGGTCCTCGGCCTCCTTGACCGCGCCGCGGGCCTGAAGGGCGCGAATCATGAGGTAGTTGACCTGCACCCAGACGGGCCCGCGCCACATGTCTTTCTTGAACGTCGGGTCGTCGCGGGCCACGGTGGCCACGCCGGCGGGCGTCCAGAACGCCTCGCCCGTCAGGTGTTTCTGGAGGATGGCGGCCTGGTCGTCGCTCGCCAAGCCCGACCACAGGGGCAGCAGGCCGGCCCAGGTCCGGACGTCGATCCACTCGCCGTCGCCCTTGCGGTCGAAGAAGAACTTCCGCTCGCCGTTCCAGAGGGTTTTGCGGGCGGCGGCGGCGATGGCCTCGGCCCGCGTGCCCCAGGTCTTAGCCAGTTCGCGGAACCCGAGTTGCTGGGCCATGGCCTGGAGGGCGCGGCACTCGTTGACGAGGTAGCAGGAAAGGTCGATGGCGGC
This sequence comes from Phycisphaerae bacterium, assembly GCA_035528235.1. Lineage (GTDB taxonomy): Bacteria > Planctomycetota > Phycisphaerae > FEN-1346 > FEN-1346 > DATKZB01. The sequence goes on along the minus strand of DATKZB010000043.1, from coordinate 5,538 downwards.
GAACTCGGCCCCGCCGTCGAACCGCGGCGAGTTCTCCGTGCCCGATTCCTCGGCCGACTTCCAGAAGTACAGCGGCGTGCCGTGTTCCAGGGCCTTCTCGGGCGGCGGTTCGCCGTCGAGACGGCGCTGCTTCATGAACCACGTCACGTGTTTCTGCGACGCGTCGAACGACCGCTTCAGAAACTCCCGGTCGCGCATCTTGTCGTGGGCGTACACCTGCCACGCCGCCCAACCCAGGATGGGCGGATGCGAGTCGTCGACCGTCTGGCCCGGACCCATCTGCCGCGGAATGAACCCGTCCTCGCCCTGGCACCCGTACACCGCCTCCAGCGCCTGCTTGGCCAGGCGCAGGTCCAGGTGCATCAGACCCAGGCTGTGGAACGCCGAGCCCCACACGTCCATGAACTGGTGCGGCCAGCGGGCGGGCGTAGTCCAGCGGACCGCGATGGGCGGCTGCGGCGCGTACGTGTTCACCTTCAGCACCGACAGCGCCTTGGCCAGCGTCATGGCCCGGCGCGGACGGGTGCCCTCGGGCCCCTTCGGGGCGGCCGCGAAGAAATCGAGCCGCGTCTCCACCAGCGTCTCGATCGAGACCTTCAGGGCCTGCGAGGCGGCGCCGGCGGCGGTCGCGGCGCCGCCGGGGTCGTACGCGAACGCGAACTGCGTCCGGTCGCCGACGGCCTCGCGGAGCAGCACGACGCCCGAGCCGCCGCCCGTCAGCGACACGCGGGCGCCCTGCGGCAGCCGGCCCACCACGACGTTGGCCGACACAAACCCCACCACCATCGGCACGACGTCGCCGGGCACCTTCGCCGCCAGAAGGTCGTTCGTCACGATCTGCCACTCGGGTTTGGCGTCGCCGGCCAGGATGACCCGCAGGACGGGGTCGCGCGGCAAATGGAACTTCAGGACGACGCCGTTGCCCAGCGTGCGGGCCACGCACGGCGCGGCCGCGCTCGTGTTGCCGTCCAGGCCCGAGAAGGCCAGCGGGATGCCGTCGCCAAAGACGTTCGGGACGCCCTCCGGCACCGCCCGACCGGCGCCGGCGGCCGGCGTCGTCTGCGCCAGGCCCAAGCCCGCCGCCCACACCATTGCCACCGCCAGAACAGCCACCGCCCGTCCCTGCATCGTTGGGGCCCCTAATGGGTTGTCCGAATATTATACGGTCGCGGCAAGTCTAACGGCGGCGGATATCCAACGGAAGGGCCAACTTGGCCGTTTCGCCGCGGCCGGCACGGCCGCGAGGCATCGCGGTAGCGCCCGTTTAGCCGCGGCCGGCACGGCCGCGGGCAGCGCCGATGGACGCCCGGCGGCCATTCCCGTCGCCGTACCGGCGACGGCTAAACGCGGCGCCGGCCTTTTTGGCTTGGCTTGCCCGTCGGCACCGTCTAACCTGATGTGGCTTGGCAGCCGAAAGGAAACGTCCCATGAAACGCATGCTGATTATCCTGGCGGCCGCGGTCCTGGCGGAGCCCGTCCTGGCGGAGACCCCGCCGCCGCCCACCGAGCCGGGCGCCATGTTCCGGGCCGACGCCGCCCACACGGGCCGATACGCCTCGGCGGCCATCCCCGCCATCGGGCAGCCGTTGTGGCGGTTCCGGACCGACGGGGCCGTCGAGTCGTCGCCCACCGTGGCCGGCGGCCTGGTGTACGTCGGATGCAACGACGATAACGTCTACGCCATCGACGCCCGCACCGGCCTGGAGCGATGGCGGTTCCGGGCCCGCAAAGACGTGGCCTCGTCGCCGGCGGTCGTCGGCGACACCCTGTACATCGGCTGCGACGACGGGCACCTGTACGCCCTCGACGCCCGCACGGGCGGCGAGCGGTGGCGGTTCAAGGCCGACAAGGGCATCGCGTCGTCGCCCACCGTGGCCGGCGGACTGGTGTACGTCGGCAGCGACGACAAGAACCTCTACGCTATCGACGCCCCGAGCGGCGTCGAGCGGTGGCGCGTCCGGACCGGCAAAGGCATCACGGCCAGCCCCGCCGTGGCAGATGGCGTGGTGTACGTCGGAGACACCGGCGGCAACGTGTTCGCCATCGACGCCCTGAACGGGACGCAGCGGTGGGGTTTTAAGGCCGACAAGGCCATCCACAGTTCGCCGACCGTCGTCGAGGGCGTCGTGTACCTGGGCGACGACGGGGGCAACCTCTATGCCCTCGACGCCGCGTCGGGCGAACAGAAGGGCCTCTTCAAGGCCGACGGCGACATCCGGTCGTCCCCCGCCTTTGCCGACGGCCTGCTGTACGTCGGCAGCAACGACGACCAACTCTACGCCATCGACGTCAAGGCCGGGCAGATTGCGTGGCGGTTCCAGACCGACGACGACATCCGCTCATCGCCCGCCGTGGCCGGGGGCATGGTGTACGTGGGCAGCGAGGACGACCACCTGTACGCCCTCGACGCCAAGACGGGTGAACTGAAATGGAAGTTTAGGACCGGCAAGGACATCCACTCGTCGCCCGCCGTGGCCGACGGGGTGGTGTTTATCGGCAGCCAGGACAAAGGCGTCTACGCCATTTCGGGCGTCGCACCGGCGCCTCCGGCAGTGCCTCCGCCGCCCCCTCCGCCGCCCGCGACACCGCCGCCCGTGACACCGCCGCCGGCGACGCCGCCCCCGCCGCCGCCCCCGCCGCCGGAACTGCCCCCGCTGCCACCGCTGCCCGATCCCCCCGCCTAGACGGGCTGACCCGGTCGGCCGGACTCGGCGGCCATGCCCGTCGCCGTACCGGCGACGGCTAAACGACAACGGCCCATCGCGCCCGTTTAGCCGCGGCCGGCACGGCCGCGGGCAGCCACCGAAACCGCGGTTTCCGTCCCCTGCCGGGGCCCGGACATATACTTTGGTAAAACGGCCTTTGGCCTGGAGGCCGAAAAGCGGCCTTCTGGAGGGCAGGAACCCCGTTTTGGCAGTGCCAGGGACGATTGGCCCCCGTTTTGGTAAGATAGGCAAGGCGAAACGCGCCGCTTTTGATCGTTTTTTTCGATTTTTGATCGGAATGCGCCGGAATCGGTCGTTTTCAACACCGTTTTGAGCACAAATGGAGCCTGGCCAATATATACTTAATCACCGATTCCTGGCCGCCGGCGGCCGCTTCCCCGAATCGCGGGCCATGCTTCCAGGTTGGGTGGCATGCCCAGGCCGCCGTTGCCTGGGCATGCTCCCCAGCCCTCGTGCAACATGCTCACGCCAACGGCGAGCATTTTACATCGAGCCTGTAGCGCGGGGGTTTATCCCCCGCGGCCTTGGCGTTTAGGACATGTGGCGCGGGGGGTAAACCCCCGCGCTACAAGTCAGGCTCCGGCGCCCGGTTACGATTCACGAATGCAAAATGCTCAACAGCGGCGTGGGCATGCCACCCAAGAGTGGGGGGCTTGCCAGGAAGTCTTGCCACACCTCCCAGGCACCCGCGGCGGGTTCTCGGTTGACACCGGCCCCGGCCCTGGCGCATAGTGTGGGACCTGAAACCGGCCCCAGAACCCGCTCCAGGCAGGAGTTCAGCCGTGTCAGCACCGTGGCCCAAGCCGACCGCCAAGCAGCAGGATGAGGCCTACGGCCTCGCCCGCGAGGCCTACGCGGCCCTGGGCGTCGATACCGAAGCCGCCATCGCCCGCGCGGCCGCCGTGCCCGTCAGCCTGCACTGCTGGCAGGCCGACGACGTCGGCGGATTTGAGGTTCGCGAGGGCCCCGTCGACGGCGGCGGCATCCTGGCCACGGGCAACTATCCCGGCCGGGCCCGGAGCGGCGACGAGGTCCGCCAGGACCTGGACCAGGCCATGCGCCTCGTGCCGGGGACGCTGCGGGCCAACGTCCACGCCTCCTACGCCGAGACGGGCGGTGTGGCCGTCGACCGCGACGCCCTGGGGCCCGACCACTTCGCCCGGTGGATCGACTGGGCCAAGGCCCGCGGCATCGGCCTCGACTTCAACCCCACCTTCTTCGCCCACCCGAAGGCCTCCGGGGGCTTTACGCTCTCGAGCGCCGACGAGGCCGTCCGGCAGTTCTGGGTCCGGCACGCGATTGCCTCGCGCCGCATCGGCGAGGCCATGGGCCGGGCGCTGGGCACGGCGAGCGTCGTGAACCTGTGGATCCCCGACGGCGCGAAGGACTCGCCGGCCGACCGGTGGGGTCCGCGGCAGCGGCTGACCAAGTCGCTCGACGCGGTCTTCGACGAGTCGCTGGGCATCGACCGGCGGCTGTGCATCGACGCGGTCGAGTCGAAACTCTTCGGCATCGGCAGCGAGGATTACGTCGTCGGCTCGTTCGAGTTCTACTCGGCTTACGCCCTGTCGCGGCGGCTGGTCCTGTGCCTGGACATGGGGCACTTTCACCCCACCGAGACGATCGCCGACAAACTCTCGGCACTCCTCGGGTTCCACGAGCGGCTGCTGCTGCACGTGAGCCGGCCGGTGCGGTGGGACTCGGACCACGTCGTCCTCTTCAGCGACGACCTGCGGGCGGTGTTCCAGGAACTGGTCCGAGGCGGGGCGCTGGAGCGGGTGTACCTGGCGCTGGATTTCTTCGACGCCAGCATCAACCGCATCGCGGCCTACGCCGTCGGCGCCCGGGCCACGCGCAAGGCCGTTCTGTACGCCCTGCTCGAGCCGGCCGCGCGGCTCCGGGGCCTGGAGGCCGAGGGACGGGGCGCCCAGAAACTCGCCCTCATGGAAGCAATGAAGACGATGCCCTTCGGCGCCGTCTGGGACCGGCTGTGCGCCCAGTCGGACGTGCCGGCCGGCGCCGCATGGATCGGCGAGGTCCAGCGCTACGAGCGCGAGGTGCTCGCGAAACGCTGTCAATGAAAGGAAGGGACCGACGTGTCCGTAATCGATGACCTCAACGCCTTGGGCCGCCTCATGATGCAGAAGGGCCTGGTGGCCGGCCCCGGGGGTAACACGAGCGCCCGCGACGGCCAGCGGATGGTCTGCACGCCCAGCGGGTTCGACGTCGACCGCGTGACCGCCGACCAGTGGTCGTATGTGGACATCGCCACGGGCAAGCACGTCTCGGGCCCACGTCCGACGAGCGAGTGGGAGATGCACCTGATGTGCCTGCGGGCCCGGCCCGACGTCCACAACATTTGCCACGCCCATCCGCCGCGGACGACGGGTCTGGTGTGCGGCGGGGCGGAACTCGCGCCGTTTACGCCCGACTTCATCGCGTACGTCGACCACATGACGTACCTGCCGTTCATCAAGCCGTCGTCGACCGAGATTGCCGAGGCCGTCCGCGACGCCGTGGCCGACGGCACCAACGCCGTCAGCCTGGGCAACCACGGCGTCGTGACGCTGGGCATCACGTGGCGAGATGCGTATAACAAGATGCTGATTATCGAGGACTCGGCCCTGCTCCAGATGGCCGCGCTGGCCGCCGGCAAGCCCCGGCCGCTGACCGCCGACGAGATCGCGCACGTGCGCGGCATGGAGGTCGAGGCGTTTCGCCGCAAGGTGCTCGAAGCCGACCGGTAGACGCGCCGCCGTCGCGCCCGTTTAGCCGCGACAGGGCGCTTGCGCGGTGGGTCCCCGCACCCACC
>DATKZB010000042.1:0-4305 GCA_035528235.1 Phycisphaerae bacterium | reverse complement strand
ACCGCGCGTCCACCGACCTTTCGCCCGGCGAAGGGGCAGTTCCGCGCCATCGACGCGAACCGCTCGGGGTCCACCGTCCACCGGGCCGCCGGGTCGATGACCGTGATGTCGGCCACGGCCCCGGGCACCAGCGTCGGCGTCGAGAGGCCCAGCACGCGGGCGGGCCCCACCGTCATCCGGTCCAGGAGTTGTCCCCAGGTCAGCAGGCCCGTCTCGACGAGCGCCCCGGCGTACACCGCCAGGGCCGATTCCAGGCCGATTATCCCGAACGGCGCCTCGGCCAGCCGCCGGGCCTTCGCGGCCGCGGTGTGCGGCGCGTGGTCCGTGGCCAGACAATCGATGGTCCCGTCGCACACGCCCCGCAGCACGGCGTCCACGTCGTGGCCCGTCCGCAGCGGCGGGTTGACCTTGAAGACCGTCTGGCGCCCGAGCAGGTCCTCGACGACGAGCGTCAGGTGATGCGGCGTGGCCTCGGCCGTCACGGGCGCCCCGCCGGCCTTGGCTCGTCGGACCACCTCCACCGCTCCCTCGGTCGAGACGTGCTGGATGTGGACGCGGCACCCCGTTCGCCGCGCGGCCTCGCAGGCCCGGTCGACGGCCACGTCCTCGGCCTCTCGCGACAGGCCGGGCAGCCCCAGCATCATGGCTACGGGGGAATCGTGCACCACGCCGCCGGCCGCCAGGGCCGCGTTCTCGCAGTGACACAGGACGGGCACCCCGAGGCGCGCGGCCTGGCGAAGGACGGCGTCGAACACGGCGTCGTCGGCCACGTCGGCCCCGTCGTCGCTGAAGGCGACGGCCCCGGCGGCCCGCATGGCGGCCAGGTCGGCGGGCCTGGTGCCCTCGCGGCCGACGGTCAGGCACCCGACCGGCAGGACGCGGGCCAGCCCCGCCTCGCGACCGCGTGCGACGGTCCACGCCACGGCCTCGGCCGAATCGACGGGCGGCACCGTGTTGGGCATGGCGCAGATGGTCGTAAACCCGCCCGCCACCGCCGCCGCGGCACCGCTGGCAATCGTCTCGGCCGGGGGCGGCGAGGCGGTCGCAGGCGGCCCCTCGCGCAGATGGACGTGCACGTCGATAAGACCCGGCACGACGAGCCGGCCGGTGCAATCGAGGACCGTCTCGGCGGAACCGGCCTTGCCCACGGCGGCCACGGCGACGATGCGGTCGCCGTCAATCAGGACGTCGCCGGGCCCGTCGCGGCCGGCGGCGGGGTCGACCAGGCGGCCACCGGTCAGCAGCAGGCGCGTCATGGGGACTCGTCCTCGTCGGCGTCGGCCTCGCGCTGGCGGTCGAGCGCGGCGATGCACAACCTGAGCGCCGCCATCCGCACCGCCACGCCGCACCGGGCCTGGTACAGGATGAGGCTCTGCGGCCCGTCGGCCACCTCGTTGGCCAGTTCGACGCCGCGGTTGATGGGACCCGGATGCAGGACCAGCGTCCCGGGCTTGGCCGCAGCCAGGCGCTCGGGCGTCAACTGGTAGTCGCGGGCGTAGGCGTCGAAATCGAAGTGGATCGACTCGTGCCGCTCGAACTGGACGCGGAGCATCATGACGGCGTCGCACTCGGGCAGGACGGCGTCGAAGTCGGTGGTCGTCTCCACGTCGACGTCGAGGTTCTCGGTAAAGACGCGCGGGCCGACGAAGATGACCCGGTTCCCGAACTTCGACCAGCCGAACAGGTTCGACCGGGCCACGCGGCTGTGCCGCACGTCGCCCACCAGCGCCAGCGTCAGCCCCTCGATCTTGCCGAGGCGCCGGCGGACGGCCAGCATGTCGAGCAGGGCCTGCGTGGGGTGCTCGTGGGCATCGTCGCCGGCATTCAGGACCGAGCAGGTGACGCTCTCGGCCACCCGGTCCGGGGCCCCGCGTTGCCGGTGCCGGATGACGATGGCGTCCAGGCCCATCATGTCGATGTTGCGGACGGTGTCGGCCAGCGACTCCTTCTTGTTCAGGCTGCTCGTCTGGGCGTGGAACTGGAAGACGCGCGCCCCCAGGCGCTCGGCCGCAAAGGTGAACGACGTCCGCGTCCGGGTCGAGTCTTCGCAGAAGAGGTTCAGGATGGTCCGGCCCTCCAGGACGCGCGGCGCGGGTCGGCGGCCGGTCGAGAAGGGGAAGCACTCGTCGGCCGTGTCCAGGACGGCCAGGATCTCCGCGGCCGTCAGGTCCTCCAGGCCCAGCAGGTGCTTGCGGTTCCACGCATCGGTTGTCCGTTTCGCCATGACGTACCCCCGCGCCGTCGCGGTCCGTGGGTCGGTGCTCCGAGGGCCGACTATAGGCCCGGCCCCGCGCGCGGGCAACCAAAAACGCGCCGCCCCGGCGACCCCTATCCGAGCCGCGACCGTGCTGTAACCGAGCCGCGACCGTGAGGGAGCGGTACCGTCTGCCGCGGCCGCGCCGCCGCGCGCCGCGTCTGACACTGGCGGCGGGCAACCGTTTTGGGTAATCTGATGGGGGGCGGCGGGCCGAAGAGAAGGACACCGGATGGCCCTCGATACACGCGAACTCTGGCAGATGTACACGACCTCCGGCAAGCAGTTCCTGAAACTGGGCAACCTGCGGGACGCCCAGCGCATGTTCCAGGCTGCGCTTCAGGTGGCCGAGGGCTTCGGCCACGCCGACCCCCGCCTGGGCGTTGCCCTGAACAACCTGGCACGGGTCCGCCAGGCCCGCCGGCGGTTCGGCGAGGCCGAGGCCCTGTACCGGCGGGCCCTCGACATCGCCGTCCAGACGCACGGACGCCGGCACGCCGACACGGCCGTCAACCTGGCCAACCTGGCCGGCCTGTACCAGGCACAGGGCCGTCTGGACGAGGCCGAGACGCACTATAAGGAAGCCATCGAGATCTTCGGCCAGACCATGGGCGACGAGCATCCCAGCATGGCCCGGCTGCTCGATGCCTACGCGACGCTCTTGCGGAAAATGGGACGTACCGACCAGGCCGCCAAGGCCCACGACTGGGCCGAGACCATCCGGGCCCGGCAGGCGGGGGAGAGACCGTGCGGTCAATGACCAGGAAAGAGGATCCTATCATGCGCAGCACGTTTCCGGTGACGGCCCTGGGTCTGGTGGCTCTGGGTCTGACGGTGTGTGCACAGACGTTGGGGGCCGAGGCGGTCCCGGCCGACCCGGCGCCCGCTGCGGCGGTGCCGCCGGCCCCGGCCGCCCCGGCGCCGGCCACGACGGCTCCCAAGTCGCCGACCCAGGAAGAGGTCTGGGCCAAGCACATCGCCACGGCCGAGGGGGCCTACAAGGAGCGGGACTACGCCAAGTCCGAGGCCGAGTTACTGGCCTCCGCCAAGGTGGCCGAGGGAATCGGCGAGAATGACGAACGCCTGGCCGTCTCGCTGGCCCGGTTGATGCAGACCTACTCGGTCCAGGGCAAACACGCCGACGCCATCGGCCCCGGCCGGCGGATGCTGGCCATCCGCGAGAAACTCCACGGGCCCGACCACCTGGCCGTGGGCATGGCCCTGAACGACCTGGCCGGACAGTACAAGGACCAGGACAAGTTCGACGAGGCCATGCCGCTCTACAAGCGGTCTCTGGATATTGCCGAGAAGTCCGGCCCCCGCGCCGCCCCCATGGTCGGCATGCTGCTGAACAACCTGGCCGAGATCGAGCGCGACCGCGGCAACTTGGCCGAGGCCGAGAAACTGGCCGAACGGACCCTCGACATCCGCAAAAAGGTCCACGGCGTCAAGCACGTCCTCTACGCCGACGCACTGGCCACCCGGGCCAGCATCTATATGGCCCAGGGCAAGCACGCCGAGGCCGAGGCCGCCTACCGGCTGGTCCTGGAGATCCGACGCAAGAGCCAGATCTGGAACCGGCCCATCATGATCCGCGCCATGGCCGACGTGGCCGACGCCTGCAAGGCCCAGAACAAACTCCAGGACGCCGAGACCTTCTACAAGACCGCCCTTCGGACCGGCCAGGACGGCCTCGGCCAGAACGACGACCTGCGGGCCGACGTGTTCGAGAAGTACGCCGCCCTCCTCAAGCTGCTCAAGCGCGACGACGATGCCGCCAAGGCCGAAGAACAGGCCAAAATCATCCGCACCCGCCTCGCCACGCCGGGCGCCGCCGAACCCGGCCTGGCGAAGTAGGCACAGCGGCTGAGGATTGGATGTCGGCGCGGCACGGCCCCGCGCGTCGTCGTTTAGAGCAGTTCACGTTTGGATGTAGCGTGTGCCGATAAGAGTAGGCATGGAAACCTACTCGATAGATCTGCGGGAGCGTGTGGTGCGGGCGTGCGATGAGAGCGTGCACACGCACGAGGCGATCGCCGCGACGTTCGGTG
>DATKZB010000041.1:0-2799 GCA_035528235.1 Phycisphaerae bacterium | reverse complement strand
CGACTGATCCGAAAACTCAGGCGTCGACTGCGACCCATGGGGGCCTTTGCCAACACCCCCGCCGCCGAACGCGCCGTCTTCGGACAGCTCCTCCGATGGCACCTCGTACCTGAAATTACACACAATGCTTGACAGTACCGGTCACGCCGGTATACTTGCTCGCCCAAACGCAGAGGGAGGACACGTTGCGGATCACGTTCCTGGTGCTCGGGCGCGGACTGATTGGCGGCGTCAAGGTGTTGGGCGAATACGCCGGCCGCCTCCGCGCGCGGGGCCACGACGTTAACGTGCTGTATCGCCGGCCGGCCAGGAACCTCAAGCGGTGGATGCAGCGATGGATCACCCGGCGGGCGCCCGATGCCCTCGATGAGTCGGGGTGTCCCCTGACGGCGGTCGGCGACTTCTCGGCCGACGTCGTCCCGGATGCCGACGTGGTCGTGACGACCGGCCTTCGCGCGGTTCGCGAGGCCGCCTCGTTGCCGCCCGAGAAAGGCCAGGTCGTCGAGATCGTCCAGGGCATGCTTCAGATGGAGGAGGAGCCCCAGGAGGCCCGGCGTGCGATGGCCCTGCCGGTGCGGCGCGTGGCCGTCTCGCCCGCCGTGGCCGACTACCTTCAGACGACGTTCGGGCAGACGGCGGCCGTCGTGCCCAACGGCGTCGACCACTCCCAGCTCTATAACAATGACCGCAAGTTCCGACTGCCGCGGACGGTCGGCATGATCTACGCCCCCGGCGAGATGAAGGGAACCGCCGAGGGTTTCGATGCGATGCGGCTAATCCGCGACCAGTGGCCCGACGTCCGCCTCGTGATGTACGGCGCCGAGCGGCCGCGCAGCGCCCCGCCACGCACCGACGTCTTCGTCAGGCCGAAGACGAGGCGCCTGCGGACCATCTACTCCACCTGCGAGGTGTGGCTGGCGCCCAGCCGCAGCGAAGGGTTCGGTCTGCCGGTCCTCGAGGCCATGGCGTGTGGCGTGGTGCCGGTGGCCACCCGGTCGGGCGGGCACGAGTGCATCGTCGAGGACGAGGTCAGCGGTTTCCTGGTGCCGGTCGGCGATGCCGAGGCCATGGCCAGGCGAATCGGGCTGCTGCTGGACGATGAGTCGCTTCTGCGCAAGATGTGCGAGGCCGCCGGCCGGCGGAGCCGCGAATTCGATTGGGACACCTCGACCGAGCACCTCGAAACGCTGCTGACGGACTGGGCCGTCGCGCGGGGTTGATGGAGAGGTCCTGGTGCTACTTTGTCAACACATCGCCTTCTTGCGCGGCGGCCTTCCCAGGCCGCCGCGTAGGACTGCCCTACGCCAAGGCGCGGTGGCCTGGGAAGGCCACCGCGCGGGATCCCAAGGGGCCCACGCGGAGTTGAGAAAGTAGCCTTAGCAAGGAGCACCACGGATGGACAAGCGATTCCTGGACGAGTTGCGGTCGCCGCCGAGCGAGTACCGCGGGGCGCCCTTCTGGGCATGGAACGGCCCCCTGGAGACCGACGAACTCCGCCGGCAGATCCGCATCATGCACCGGATGGGCCTGGGCGGGTTCTTCATGCACTCCCGGGTCGGCCTGGCCACGCCCTACCTGGCGCGGGAGTGGTTCGAGTGCATCGACGCGTGCGTCGACGAGGCCGAGCGGCTCGACATGCAGGCCTGGCTGTACGACGAAGACCGCTGGCCGTCGGGCGCCGCGGGCGGCCTGGTGACCAAGGACCCGCGGTTCCGCCAGCGCTCGGTCGTCATGCGGCGGCTGGCCAAGCCGGCCGACCTGAAGTGGGGAAGCGACACGCTGGCCGCCTTCACGGCGAAGGTTCGCGGCAGCGCCGCCGACGGCGTCAAACGGATCGCTCGCGGCCGTCGGCCCGCGCGGTTGGCCGACGGCGAATCGATTCTGGTCTTTGCGGTCGAGGTGGCCCAGCCCAGCAGTTGGTACAACGGGCAGACGTACCTCGACACGCTCAGCCACGAGGCCGTGCGGCAGTTCATCCGGGTGACGCACGAGGCCTACGGTAAGCGCTGCGGCAAGGTGCTGGGGCGGCGCGTCCCGGGTATCTTTACCGACGAGCCGAACCACGCCGACATGATGCACGGCGACCCGGGCCGGGGCGACGGCGCCGTCAGCGCCCCCTGGACCCAGCGTCTGCCGCAGGTCTTCCGCCGGCGGTACGGCTACGACATCGTGGCCCGCCTGCCGGAGGTGTTCCTCAACTGCGACGATCAGCCGATGACGCCGGCCCGTCTCGACTTCCACGACTGCGTCACCCACCTGTTCGTCGACGCGTTCGCCCGCCAGATCGGCCAGTGGTGCGACCGGACGGGCATGCAGCACACGGGCCACGTCCTGTGCGAGGAGACGCTGGCCTCGCAGACGACCGTGGTGGGCTCGTGCATGCGATTCTACGAGCACATGCAGGCGCCCGGCATGGACATTCTGACGGAGTACTCGCGCGAGTACGACACGGCCAAGCAGGTGAGTTCGGCGGCGCGCCAGTTCGGCCGCAAGTGGCGGCTCACCGAGACGTACGGCTGTACCGGCTGGGACTTCCCCCTGGCCGGACACAAGGCCGTCGGCGACTGGCAGGTCGCCCTGGGCATCAACCTGCGGTGCCCGCACCTGGCGTGGTACACGATGCTGGGCGAGGCCAAGCGCGACTACCCCGCCAGCATCTTCTACCAGTCGCCCTGGTGGGAGGCGTACGGCAAGGTGGAGGACTACTTCGGCCGCGTGCACGTGGCGATGACGCGCGGCAGCGAGGTGCGCGACCTGCTGGTCGTCCACCCGGTCGAGAGCATGTGGGCGCTGTGCCGG
>DATKZB010000040.1:0-7723 GCA_035528235.1 Phycisphaerae bacterium | reverse complement strand
AGATGTCGAGTTGGCGCGGTGGGTGCGGGGACCCACCGCCCAAAGACCCAATCTCAAGACGCTCTTGTCCTGCCCCGTCAGGCCATCGAGACAACCGCCGCCGAGAAGTCCTGCCGGAACTGGGCCAGCGTCAGCCGGATCAGCCCGTCGTACGGACTGCTGTCGTAGGCGGCCCCGTCGATGCCCCAGGGGTTGTAGACCGTCACGTACGTCTGGCCGCCGTCGGTCTCGACCGACTTGACCATGTAGGCGTGCAGACCGACGAGCGGGCTCGACGGGCTGTTCGTCGTCCCGACCGTCACGGCATGGCCGGCCGCCAGGTGGTCGGCCAGTGCCGACGCGATGTTGCCGGCACCGGGCGACAGCCGCGTTGTCCACGAGCCCGTGACCTGCTGGTACACCTCGTCCATCCACCCGCCCTCGATCGACGCGTACGAGTTCTGGCCGTACCGGAACTGGGCGTAGGCCTTCTCGGCCAGGGCGACCCACAGTTCGCCGTCGGGGGTCAGGCGGGCGTACCGCGGCGAGACGCTCGAGCCCGGCAGTTGGCCGTCGACGCGGACGTAGACGGCTTGGCCGCTACGGTAGTACCGGACGGCGAAGGTGCCGTCGCCCATCGGGGCCACCATCTGGCCGACGATGCCGGGGTCGCTCTCGGCCAGCGACCCCATGGCCGCCAGAAAGTAGCAGTCGCCCAGCGACCCCTGGCGGACGTCGTTGAACTGGGGCCCGTCGACGAAGACCGGCCGGGTGGAGAAGTCGCGATACCGGGTGCCGGCCTCCGGGTCAACGATGTCCTGCCCCGCGATCTCCAGTGACACGTGCTCCGACGCGTTACCGGTCGGCTGGTAGAACGCGGTGATTTGGTGGATGCTCGTGGCAGCCGTCTCGGCGGCGCTGGCGTCGAGGACCACGTCGGCCCCGTCGGCCCAGATGCTGTCCAGCCCGTCGCCGCCCCAGACGCTGTCGGCGCCGCCGCCCACCGTCACGAGCAGGTCGTCGCCGGCGTCGCCGTAGAGCGTGGCGGCCCCGGGCCCGGCCTCGAAGAGGCTGTCGTCGCCGTCGCCGCCGTAGACCTCGACGGCGGCCGTTACCGTGTGCGTCAGGCGGATGGTGTCGTTGCCGCCAAACCCGTAGATGACCATGGTCGAGAACGAGCCGACGAAGGTCGACTCGCCCCACGACGCGTTGAGCGTCACGCCCCCCGCCGCCTGCCACAGCGTCAGGCTGTCGGCGGCGTCGGTCCCGACCACGACCAGCCGCAGGGCCTCGCCCAGTTGAACCACGTGCACCTGGACCGTCGCCCCGGGCGCGTACCCGTCACCGGGCACGACCGGACCGGGGTCCGGCGTCGGATCGGGCGCCGGTGGCGGCGCGTCGGCCGTGACGCGGATGGTGTACCCGCCGGTGGCACCGTTCATGCCCCGCGCGGCCAGGTAGTACGTCCCGCCGGCCTCCACCACCAGGCTGAGGCCGACGGTCGAGTCGGCCGCGTCGTCGTCGGCCAACTCATTGCCCTGGGCGTCGTAGACCGTCAGCGCGCCGGCGAACGCCAACTCGCCGCCGCCACGCTGCTCAAGGTGCAGGGTCCACGCCTGCGTCGGCGCCAGCACCATCATGTCGACGTCGCCGACGTAGTCGATGCGGCCCGCCGCGGCGCCGGCCCCCGTCTCGCCGTCGAGCGGGATAGCGCGGGCGTCCGCAAAGGTGTCGCCGATGTCGTCCGTGGGGTGGCCGCAGACGGTGACCGTGTACGGCCCGGCCTGGCCGCCGCGATCGTAGACGCGAAGATAGTACGTCCGACCGGCCCGAACGTTGAACGAGAGCGTGGCGTCGCCCGTGCCGGCCGCGGCACTGCCGCTGCGGCCCATGCGACGGCGCCGGTCGTTGAACACCTCCAGCAGCGGGTCGAAGCCGCCCCCGCCGCCCGCCACGATGGCCTCGACCGTCCCGTCGGCCGCCGCCGTGAACCCGTACACGTCCGTCGTGCCACGCGCGGCAATGGCGCCGTCGATGGTCACGCGGCCGGCTGGCTCCAGCACCAGGACCTCGGCCGTCCGGAACTCGTTCCGGCCGGGGTTCGGCGCCGGCATGGGCGCCGGCGTCGTCGTGATCCTGACGTTGTACGAGCCGGTGGCGTTGTTCAGGCTGCCGAACGTCACGTAGTACGTCTGGCCGCCGACGACCTCGAAACTCAAAGAGGCGTCGGTGTCGGCCGGGTCGGCGTCGTGGCCGAGCAGGTTCCCCCAGGCGTCGTGTGCCCACACCTCGCCCGACGGCATCGCCCCCCACCGCGCCAGCGTCGACCCATCGACCGTCATCGTGCCCGTCAGGGGGGCGACCAGCGCCATGACGTCGACGTCGCCGACGTACTGGATGGCGCCCCGGGCGCTGCCGGAACCGCTGTCCGGAAGCAGTGGCATCGCCCAGGCGCCGTCGAACGTGTCGGCGTAGTCGTCGAGCGGCTCGCCCGCCGCGGTCAGCGCGAACGGTCCGCCAGCGTCGGCCGCGTCCAGATCCACGGCCGAGGCAAGCGCCTCCGCGAGCCCAGGCAGGCACCCGCTCAGCAGAATCCGCGACTCCAGGTTTTCGAACGACGGTAAGAGACCCCTCTCACTGCCCATGACGTGCCTCCCCACGACACAGCGACCCCATAGACTGCCCAGCCAGCCCAAACCCCCGACATCGCCATCGCTCCTTAGTCTATTGTCGGTAGGCGTGGAGTCAAATCGGGGCAAGCCAGTTCACGCGGAGGCGGCCGGTCAGCGGCCGGTGACGTGCCTTAAGACGATGCGTACAAAGGACTTACGATGCGACAGGCTTGGCGGGGTCAGGCGTTCCGTGTACCGGCCGCCTGGGGAACGAGTGCGGGACACCGACGTAAAACGGCCGATTTTCCGGGTCGCCGCGCCCGGGCAGCGGCATTTCCGGGCCGTTGGGCAGGCCCTCAGAGCACGAAGGATGTGTCGCGTTGCGACCGCCAGATGAGGTTGTCGAGTTCGCCAAACGGTATGCGCTCGACGTGTCCGTCGGCGAACCCGATGACGCACGCCTCGTCGCGGCCGGGGTGCCCGCCGACGAGTTCGCGGCCACCGGCCAGGGGCATGCCCTCGCGGACCTCGAACAGGAGGACCGTCCGACCCGGTTCCGCGATCTCGTCGACCCGCATGCCGCTGACGCCCTCGTTCATGGCGAACGCCCAGCCAGCGGGGGCGCCGATGTCGTCGGGCAGGTACTCGGCGATCACGCCGGGGTACTTGTCGGCCGGCGGTAGACGGCCGTCGTGGTCGTCGGCACACGCCCGGACCGCCGCCGTAACGACCAGCATCGCCCGCATGGAGGCGTCCGCGCGTCTCTCGGCCACCTGGCGCGCCTTGCGGACGTGGACCGAGGCCTCAACGCGGCCGTGCCGCCCGGCCGCCGTCAGCGCGCCCAGCAGGAGGCACCCGACCACCACGAGCCCGATCAGGAGGCCGATGACACTCGTGATGATGCCGGCGGCGGCCAGGCCGCTGCCCCGCAGACGCCCCTCGCTCGCGCGGATGCGGGCCAACCCCACCAAGCCCAGGATGATGCCGGGGATCGCCGTCAGCCCCATCGAACACAGCGACAAGAGGCCGCAGACGAGGCCGGCGACGGCGGCGCCGCTGGTGGCGGTCGGCTGGGGCACGTCGCCCTGCGGCGACGGATCGCGTGGCGGAAGTCCGGTCATGACCAGTTCCCCCTTTCCGGCCCCGCAGCCGGCGCCAGGCGCCGCCAGAGGGCCCTATGGCCCGAATGCGATGCTCTCTTACCAAGGCTAGCCGCAAGGGGCGGCTGCGGGCAAGGATAATCCGTTGGTCTCGCCCGGTCGGCCGCGCGGCCTCCATGGGTGGACGAGTCATCGGCGTCCGCCTAGGGGCTTGACACCGGGGCGTCGCGTGGTACACTTCTTCCCTTGCAAGCGCCCGTAGCTCAATTGGATAGAGCATTGGTCTACGGAACCAAAGGTTACAGGTTCGAGCCCTGCCGGGCGTACCAGACACCAGGCCCGGCTTGCCCCTGGGCAAGCCGGGCTCGTTCTTAAGGACGCGCCCCTGTCGAACACCGCGCCAACCCCCCAGGACGACGAGCGGTGGATGCGCGAGGCCCTTCGCCTGGCGCAGGCCGCCCTGGCCGACGACGAGGTGCCCGTCGGGTGCGTCATCGTCCACGAGGGCCGGGCCGTCGGCCGCGCGCACAACCAGCGCGAGATGCTGCACGACCCCACGGCCCACGCCGAGATGATCGCCATCACCCAGGCGGCCGAGGCCCTGGACTCCTGGCGCCTGGGCGGGTGCACGCTGTACGTCACGCTCGAGCCCTGCGCGATGTGCGCCGGCGGGATGGTCCTCGCGCGGATCGACCGCCTCGTCTACGGCGCCGCCGACCCGAAGGCCGGGGCCGTGGAGTCGGTCTTCCGGCTGCTCGACGAGCCGCGTCTGAATCACCACGTTCGGGCGACCGGCGGCGTGATGGCCGAGGCGTGCGGGGCGGTGCTGTCGGAGTTCTTCCGGGCCAGGCGGCGCGGCGGCAACGGCGGCGAGGAAGCCGAGCCGGCCGAGTAGGACGGCCGGGTGGCTTAGGAACTGTTTCAGAACCTTCGAGGGTGGCGGGTCTCCTGACCCGCCACCTGCATTTCCGCCTCGCCTGCCGTGCCGGGTCAGGAGACCCGGCACGCTTGTGGTTCAGGGCCCCCGGTTCTGAAACAGTTTCCTATCACGGCTTGCAAGCAAGCCGTGGCACACGCGCCAGGAAGTGCTCGGACAGCGCTCACCTCGCCGGGTCGTGCAACTGCTGGAACAACTGCGGCTGAAGGGCCTTATACCGGTCGGCGTTCTCCATGAAGAAAGGGGGGAACTGCTGCTGGATGCGGCCGACGACGTAGTACCCGATGGCCACGACGGCGGCGTCGCCGGCGTCGTCGAACAGCGGGACGTTCAGCCGGGCCGACGCGTGACCGAAGATCCGATTCTCGTACCCGAAACTGATGAACAGCTCCTTCTCCCAGGGCACGACCGTCTTGGCGTGGACCGTCTGTTCGGTCGTGTAGCACCGGCCGTTCACCCTGGGGCCGAAGAGTTCGTCGAACTTCGTGATGAACATGCCCCGCTGCACGTCGTACCGCGGCTCCACCAGCAGGTAGAACGCGCTGAAGGCCGTCATGTCGCCGAGGCGCGGTTCCACCTCATTCTCGATGTGCTCGCGGATGCGGGCCGGGTCCTCCTGCGTCTTCGCCAAAATCATGCCCAGGTAGGTCGAGGTATTGTACGTGATGGGCTCGGGCAGCGACCGCGTGACGGTGACGTGGGCCTCGTCGAGCAGCCGGGCGGCGTCGGACTCGCCGTTACAGGTCACGAGGAACGTGTCGAGGCCGCGGCCCAGCAGGTCCTTGACGATGCCGGGCGCGTGCTTGCCGCCGGAGGCCGACAGCACCACGGCCTCGTCGATCGTGGGCGTGCGCTCGAGAGCCAGCGGGTACTGGCCCTCGTCGGCGAAGACGGCGTCGGCGTCGCGGAAGATGATGCGGCCGGTCTCGTAGGCGTTGCCGCTGCCGACGACGATGGGCCGCCTGCCCCCGCCGCGCTTCAGCTCGGGCGGTTTCTGCTCGGCGTGCAACGCCAGGGCGTCCATGACGACCTCGCTGAGGAGTTTCATCTGGGCCATGCTCCGTGCATCCTTTCTGTGGACGTAGCGAAACGGTGGGTGCCGAGCACCCACCCTACACGCTTTCACGTGCCACGGCTCGCCCTGGGCGAGCCGTGAGCAAAAGCCATCGTACCGGCAACGCCGTCCTGCCGCCAGCACGAAGCCGGACACGACTACGCCTTGTCGAAACCGGGCACCTTCAGTTGCTCGCCGCCCTTAAGACTCGACTGCATGGCCACGATGCCCGGCACGGTCATGGCGAGGGCCTCGTACAGGTCGACGGCGGGCTCGCGTTCCTCGACCAGGGCGGCGATGAACTCGTGCGTCAGGAAGGGGTGCGACCCGCCGTGGCCGCCGCCGACCCGCATCGGCTCCGGCAGCAGGTCGGCGTAGTTGGGCATGGCGCGAGGGACGTCTTTGTCGCCCGTCTTGACGGCAAACGGCTGTCCGCCGTTGCCGGCCATGTAGAGGGCGAGTTTCTCGCCCAGCCACTGGGCCCGTTCGCCGTCGGCGTGGATCCACCAGAAGACGTTGCACCGGCACATGTTGCCGCCGCTGGCCGCAAACAGGGCCACCTGGTTGAAGAACGGGTTGTCGTAGGGGTTGTCCTTGAGCATGGGGTCGTCGTTGCCCCAACCCAGGCACGAGACGCGGGTGAACCGCTCGCCCGTGACGCCCACGTGGAAGGCCGTCGAGTGCGTCGGATACCACATGGGCGGGAAGCCCCATCGCCAGCCCTTGGGCGTGGGCTTGCCCTGCCAGAGGGCCTGGGCCGCGCCCACCCGCTGGACGTCATGGTGGTAGTACTCGACCTCGGAGTAGAGAAACGCGCCGAACTTGCCCTGTTTCCAGAGTTCGCGGGCGAAGATGCACGGGGCACGGTAGTAACTCGTCTCGGCCATCATGTACACGAGGCCCGTCTTCTCCTTGGTCTCCTTCAGGAGTTGGGCCTCTTCCAGCGTGAGGCACGCCGGGACGGCCGAGATGACGTGCTTGCCGTGCTTCATGACCTCCACGACGTGCCGGGCGTGGTCCGGGGCGCCGGTGAAGACGGCGACGGCCTCGACCTTGGGGTCGAGGACGAGTTTCTCGAGCGACTCGTAGGTCTTCTCGCAGCGGTAGACCTTCTGGAGCCGCGCGCAGCGGTCGGGCAGAAGGTCGCTGACGGCCTCGACGGTGCAGTTGGGGTCGAGGTGCCACTGGAAGTCGGCGCCGAACCCGCCGCCGACGATGCCGACGCGGATCTTGCGGTCGGACTTCAGGAGTGGCGCGGCCGCGAACGATTCAGCGGCCGACCCCACGGCCCCCACCAGGGCCGCCGCACCGACGGCGCTCAGGAAGTCGCGCCGCGACAGGTCCATCGGCACCTCGGCCATGGCGGTTCTCCTTGCGGCCGTCAGTCGGCCAGTTCCACGATGAGGCTTTTCATCTCGGGCGTCGCGGCACAGGTAATCGTGTAGGTCTCCTCGGGCTTTTGGGCCACGTGGACGTCCTTCTTCTCGACGCCGCCCTCCTCCCAGACGTAGGTGACCTTGACGGGCCGGAACCCGCCGCGCGGCTGGGCGTAGTCGGCGTCGATGCGGACGGCGAAGATGCAGGTCGTGTTCCGCTGCGTGCCCGACCAGCGGACGTGGGCCTGGCGCGTGCCGGCCGGGACGTCGGCAACCGTGACGTACCGGCACTCGCCGGGCGTGGGTCCGGCGAGCGTCTCGACCGTCTTGAAGGTCTTGCCGCCGTCGAACGAGACCTGCATCTCCCACTTGTCGCGCTGGTCGCGGACGCGGTACTGGCACCCGAACCGCAGGCGCCGCATGTCGCCCGGCGTGGCGATGGGGAAGGTGACGGTGGCCGGTTCGCCCTCGACGCGGTAGAACGTCTCGGCCACGCCGCTAAGCGTCGGCCGGAAGTCGGCCAGTTGAACCTGCTTGCCCTTGCCGGCGTCGGACGCGAGGCCCTGGATGGTGACGGTCCCCTCGTGCGGCCCAGCGCTGAAGGTAATCGTGTTGTCGCCGCGCCCGAGCGTCGGCAGGGCCCGCTGCGAGCATTGGACGTCGTG
>DATKZB010000039.1:0-6289 GCA_035528235.1 Phycisphaerae bacterium | reverse complement strand
GGCGGGGTTGCGCACGGGGGGCGTTGCGGCGGGCGGGGTTTCCGGCGGGTGGCTGGGGAAGGTCCTGAAGTGGGGGGCCGTCCTGGTCGCGGCAACGGTGGCGGTGCTCTTTGTGCGGGTGTTCTTTCTGAAGTTCTACGGCATGGGCGGGGCCCTGTACGAGCCGCAGGTGCCCTGGTGGATTGCCGCCGTCCTGGGGGGCGTCTTCGTGGTGTCGCTGGTCGTGCGGCTGGCGGCCGGTAACCGGTTCCTGACCAACGTGTTCCTGGTGGGCGGGGCGACGGCGGGCATCCTGGGGCTCGTCTTCTGGGGCGGCGAGCAGACGATCGTGCGCCTCCCGTACCTGGCCTACCAGTTGGGCGTGCCGAGGCTGACACCGCTGCTGGGGTGGTGGGCCGTGAAGGTGTTTGCAGCCGTGTGCGGCCTGGCGTTGGTCGCCTTCCTGGTGCTGCCCCGGCTGCGCGGGACGGGCCGCGGACGCGCGCTGCCAGTCGTCTTCCGGGTGGTGGTCCTGACGATGGCGGTGGCGTACTTCGTCTCGGGCAACTTCCTGTTCCAGAACATGCAGTTCGTGCGGGCGGTCCTGTGCCTTGATCGCGGCACCGGCGAGGTCCGCTGGACGTGCGAGGCCATGACCGGCCCTGTGGGCCAACTCCACAAGGACAACTCGGCCGCCACGCCCACCCCGGTGGTGGCCGACGGCCGAATCTACGCCTATTTCGGGTCGCCCGGGCTGGTGTGCATCAGTGCCGCCGGGCAGCGGCTCTGGACCTGCAAGGACCTGCGATACGACAGCGTCTACGGGCCGGCCGTCTCGGCGGTTCTCTCGGGCGACAAGGTCATCGTGCTGAGCGACTCGCGGCTGGGGTCGACCCTCACGGCCGTCGACGCCAAGACGGGCACCGTTGCCTGGCGGACCGACCGCGAGGCGGAGGTCCACCTGTCGGGCAACAACCGGGCCCCGCTGGTGACCCAGATTGACGGCCGCACGCTGATCCTCGTCTGGGGCTACAAGGACACGAGCGCCTACGACCCGGCCGACGGCAGCAAGGTCTGGGGCCGCGCCACCGAACACGTGGGCGGCGACGTGGTCTCGTGCATGGTGACAGACGGCGAGCGCCTCTACCAGGTCGGCCACGAGGGCGCCCGGGCCCTGTCCATCGACCAACTCGCCGCGGGCCAGGACCCCGTCGTCTGGACGCGCGAACTCCGTGGGCCGAACGTGTCGTCGCCCCTGGTGGCCAAGGGGATGGTCTTTGCCGTCTCCGACAGCGGCGTGGCCTGGTGCCTGGACGCTAGGACCGGCGAGACGCGGTGGCGCGAGCGGCTCAAGGGCCGGTTCTACGCCTCGCCGATCGTTATCGGCGACCGAGTTTACCTGACCAACACCGACGGCGTGACGACGATCGTGGCGTGCGAGCCCAAGTTCCGCCGGATCGCCGAGAACGACCTGGGGGAGCGGACCTACGCCTCGTTCGCCCCCGTCGACGGACAACTCTTCATCCGGACCGAGGAACACCTGTACTGCATCCGCGAGTAGGCGTGGCCCGCCGGGCCTTGACGGTCCGCCAGGAAGAAGGGTGCAACCATGAAGATCTTCGTGCCAGGCCGCATCTGCCTGTTCGGCGAACATTCCGACTGGGCCGGCGGGTACCGCCGCATCAACTCGACCCTCGAGAAGGGCTATTGCATCATCACCGGGACGAACCAGGGCATCTACGCCGAGGTCCAGCCGCACCCGTCGGCCCTGGTCGTGACGGCCGACCTGGGCGGCCCCGAGCGCGTGGGGCCCTGCGAGATCCCCATGGACCCCAAGGCCCTCCTGGCCGAGGCCCAGGGCGGCGGGCCCTTCGCCTACGTGGCCGGTGTGGCCTACCAGATCCTGACCCACCATCACGTCCAGGGCCTGGTCATCGACAACTCCAAGACCGACCTGCCCGTCAAGAAGGGTCTCTCGTCGTCGGCGGCGGTGTGCGTGCTGGTGGCCCGGGCCTTCAACCGCATCTACGACCTCAAGATGACGGTCCGTGGCGAGATGGAACTGGCCTACCGCGGCGAACTGACCACCCCCTCGCGATGCGGACGCATGGACCAGGGCTGCGCCTTCGGCAGCCGGCCCGTCCTCATGACCTTCGATGGCGACCTGCTCGACGTCCGGACCTTCCGCACGGGCGGCGACCTCCACATGCTCATCGTCAATCTCAAGAAGGGCAAGGACACCCAGAAGATCCTCTCCGACCTCAACCACTCGTACCCGTTCGCCTCGAACGACCTGGACCGCGGCGTCCAGGAGTACCTGGGGCCCGTCAACAAGCGGATTGCCGAGCAGGCCATCCGGGCCATCGAGACCGGCGACGTCGAGGCCGTCGGCCGCCTCATGACCGAGGCCCAGGCCCTCTTCGACCGCCACTTGGGGCCCGCCTGCCCCGACCAACTCACGGCGCCGGCCCTGCACAAGGTGCTGGGGTACAAACCCATCCAGGACCTTGTCTGGGGCGGCAAGGGCGTTGGCAGCCAGGGCGACGGGTGCGCCCAACTGGTGGCCCGCGACGCCGAGTCGCGCGACCGGGCCGCCAAAATCCTCTCGCGCGACCTCGGGCTGGACTGCCTGCCGCTGGACATCACCCGGCCCAAGCGGATCCGCAAGGCCGTTATCACGGCGGCCGGGTTCGGCACGCGGATGTTCCCGGCCTCCAAGGCCGTCAAGAAGGAACTGGCGCCCATCGTCGACGCCGACGGCCTCGCCAAGCCCATCATCCAGGTCATCGTCGAGGAGGCCGCGCGGGCGGGCATCGAGGAGATCGGCATCATCGTCCAGCCCGAGGACGAGGCCGTCTTCGAGTCGTATTTCCGGGGCATCCTGTCGCCGCAGCATTTCAACAGCCTGCCGACCCGGCTCCAGGAACACGCCGCCCACCTCGAAAGCCTCTCCCGCCGCATCACGTTCATTCACCAGAAGAGGCAGGCGGGCTTTGGCGACGCCGTGCTCTGCGCCCGCCAGTGGGTGGGCGACGAGGCGTTCCTGCTGATGCTCGGCGACCACGTTTACCGCAGCCGCACCGACGAGCCGTGCGCGGCCCAGTTGCTGGCGGCCTACGACGAGGGCGCATCGAGCGTGGTGGGCCTGGGCGTCCAGCCGCCCGAGGAGATATCGAGTTTCGGGACCGTCGGCGGCCAGTGGGTGGACGAGCGGCGGCTGCTGGCCATCAGCGAGTTCGCCGAGAAACCCTCGCGCGACTACGCCGAGGCTAAACTGCGCGTGCCCGGCATCAACGACGCCTTTCTGTGCGTCTCCGGCCTCTACGCCCTCAAGCCGAGCATCTTCGAGCACCTCCAGCAACTGCACGACGACAACGTCCGCAAGGGCGGCGAATTCCAGTTGACCGACGCCCTCGACCGGATGCGCCGACAGGAAGGGTGCCTGGGCGTCGTCATCCAGGGCAGGGCGTTCGACACGGGCCGCCCGCGGCAGTATCTGGAGACCCTGGCGGCATTTGGCCAAGGGACGCTCGGCGCACCGGTTCCCGCTCCCTGACGGTCGCGGCTCGGATGTGTTTTAGCTAGCCGCGAGCGCAAGCGAGCGGCACGGTCGCGGCTCGGCTGTCGCGCCGGGTGCCTACCGGCGTGCCCATCCGCCGTAGCCGGTCTCGAGGGCCCAGCGGTACCACTCGATGGTCTGGCGAAGGCCCTCGGCGAAGCGGACCCGCGGCTCGTACCCCAGCAGTTGCCGCGCGGCCGCAATGTCGGCCAGGCTGTGCATGACGTCGCCGGCGCGGGGCGGGTCGTAGACCGGCGCCAGGTCGGTCCCGAGGATGTCGTTGAAGACGGCGACCATGCGGTTGAGGTCGGTGGCCTCGGCGGAGCCGATGTTGACGACCTCGCCGTGGACCTCGTCGGCGCCGGCGGCGAGCAGGTTGGCGTGGACGACGTTCTCGACGTAGATGAAATCGCGCGACTGTGTGCCGTCGCCGTAGATGACGGGGGGCCGGCCACGAAGCATCCGCGACGCGAACGCCGCAATCACCCCGGCGTACTGGTTCGTCGGGTCCTGCCGCGGTCCGAACACGTTGAAATATCGAAGACTGACCGTCTGGAGACCGTAGGCCCGCCAGAACGTGGCGGCGTACAGTTCGCCGGCCGCCTTGGCGGCGGCGTACGGGCTCAGCGGCAGCATGGGCATCGTCTCGCGCTTGGGCAGGTCTTCGCTGTCGCCGTAGGCGGCGCTGCTGGCGGAGAAGACGAACCGCCTCGCCCCGGCCTCGCGGGCCGCCATGAGCATCTGGTGCATGCCCACCAGGTTCGCCTCGAACGACGTCTGCGGGTCGGCCATGCTCTGCGGCACGCTGGGCACGGCCGCCAGGTGGAAGACGACCTCGGCGCCGCGAGCGGCGCGGAGGCAGGCGTCCGCGTTGCGGACGTCGCCCTCGACCAGGTCGACGTCGGCGCGGACTTCTTCGAGGTTCTCGCGGAAGCCGGTCGAGAAGTTGTCGAGCACGCGGACGTTGTCGCCGCGGGCCAGCAGGCCCCGCACGAGGTTCGACCCGATGAATCCGCCTCCGCCGGTGACGAGGTAAACGGGTGCCATGCAGCCCTTTCTGTCGGGGCGCGACGCTGCGCCAGGCCCCAAGCGTAGGCTTGTGCCGCCGGGTGTCAATAGATTCCGCCCGACGTCGCGACGCGACAGTCGCGCTTGACACCGACCCGGTGGCGGCTAGACTGCGGCGACGCCCCCGTCGCCGTGCCATCGGTCCGACGGACTCCGGGGGCAGGGGAAGAGGAGCAGGCCACATGACGCACCAGGAGGTGCCAGGTCCGATTCCGCCGCACGGCGGCGTCCTCGTCAACCGGCTTCTTCAGGGCGAGGAGGCCGAGGCCGCTGCCGCGCGGGCCGCCGCGCTGCCACGCGTGGAACTCCAGCGCCGCGAACGGTGCGATCTGGAACTGGTGGCCGTGGGAGCTTTCAGTCCCCTGACGGGCTTCATGAACCGCGCCGCGTTCGATTCGGTCGTCGACACGATGCACCTCGCCTCCGGCGAGCCCTGGACCGTGCCGATTACGCTGTGCACCTCGCGCGGCCGGGCCGACGACCTCAAGGAAGGTTCCGACGTCGCCCTGTACGACGGCGAGTCCGAGACGGTCCTTGCGATCCTGCACCTGGAGGAGAAGTACGAGCACGACCGCGATCGCGAGGCCCGCGAGGTCTACCGGACGACCGACATGGCGCACCCGGGCGTCGCCACCATCATGGAGCAGGGGGAGGTGTGCCTGGGTGGGCCGGTCGACGTCATCCGCCTGCCGCCGCACGAGGACCTGCTCCAGTACCGCTGGACGCCGCGCGAGACCCGCGCGGAGTTCGACCGCCGCGGCTGGCGGCGGGTGGTGGCGTTTCAGACGCGGAACCCGTGTCACCGGGCCCACGAGTACCTTCAGAAGGCGGCGCTGGAGATATGCGACGGCCTGTTGCTGCACCCCCTGGTGGGCGAGACGGCCAAGAAGGGCGACATCCCCGCCGACGTCCGCATGCGGACGTACGAGGTCATGTTCGAGAACTACTACCCCAAGGACCGCGTGGTCTTGACGGTTCTGCCGGCCTCGATGCGGTACGCCGGGCCGCGCGAGGCCATCCTGCACGCCATCATGCGGAAGAACTACGGCGTCACGCACTTCATCGTGGGCCGCGACCACGCCGGCGTGGGCGACTACTACGGCACGTACGACGCCCAGCGCATCTTCGACGAGTTCGACCCGCAGGCGATCGGCATCACGCCGCTCATGTTCGAGCACACCTTCTTTTGCCGCAAGTGCGACGGCATGGCCTCCAGCAAGACGTGCCCGCACGGCAAGGAAGACCGGGTGTTCCTCTCCGGGACGAAGGTGCGGGAGATGCTCCTGAGGGGCGAGGCCCCGCCGCCGGAGTTCACGCGGCCCGAGGTGGCAGCCATTCTCATCGAGGCCGCCCGCAACGAGCCCCGGGCGTAGGGGGCGCGTGTTGTCGTGTCAGCCGCCCGGTTTGCCGGGCGCATGGCGCGCCGACGCGCGGGGCAAGCCCCGCGGCTAACAATCGCATGTTGTCGGCGCCGGGCGCGACGAAGCGGCGATGGCGTCGGCACGCGTTGTTGTGTCAGCCGCCCGGCTTGCCGGGCGATGTTATGTGCACGGCTTGCAAGCAAGCCGTGGCACACGCGAGTTAGCCGCCCGGCTTGCCGGGCGCGTGTTGTTGTGTTAGCCGCCCGGCTTGCCGGGCGCGTGTTATGTGCACGGCTTGCAAGCAAGCCGTGGCACACGCGTG
>DATKZB010000038.1:0-5801 GCA_035528235.1 Phycisphaerae bacterium | reverse complement strand
CCCCCGGCCGGCGAAACTCGCCACCAGGAACCGGTCAAAGATCGAGACGTCGGGCGGCACGTTGCCCGCCACCGCCGGCAGCATCTTCGAGTGGATGTGCTGGTACGGAATGTCGACCTTCTTGACCCGGTACGCCGACTGCCCCGCGTTGAACCGATCCACCAGGTCCGCGATGACCCGCTGCTGGTCGCCCGTGGTGAAGAGGTTCCAGAAGACGATCTCGGTCCGCTCGTCGGGGGAGGGCGCAGCCTGGGCCGCGGCCACGATGCTCACGGCGATGGCGGCGGCCATGGCGGAGAGGCCTGGTGGTAGCATTCGGCCGAGCACACGCATAGGCCGCGATTATAGAGGCCCGGCCGCGGGGCGCAAAAAGGATTATGACCCCCGCCCCGCGGCGTCTGCGGCGAAGGCTTGATTCCCGCCCGCTCGCCGCTATGCTTGCCCCTGGTTTGGGCCGGCCGCGGTGCCGGTCTCGGAGGTGGAGATGGGGTGGCGGTGGTATCCTGCGCCAGGGGTGGGTCAGGCGGTGTCCGAGGCGCTGCGCGAGGCGTTTCGGCCCGAGCGCATCGCCCCGATGGCGGCAGGATTCGACCGGCGCGTCAAGTGCCGCGGCTACGGTTGCCTGGCGGCGACGCCGCAACTGCCAGGCGGGGTGTTCGTCAAGGTCTTCGAGCACGATACCCCCTGGCGGCGACTCCGGCACGCCCTGGGGCGCAGCGGCGCGGCCCGGGAGTTCGGCCGCGCCGTGAGGTTGTGGCAGATGGGCGTCCCCACGCCGCAGCCGCTGGCCCGCGTCGATGAGGTCGGCCCGCTCGGCTGCCGCACGACGTACCTGCTGACGGAGTTTGCCGCCGGGGCCCGATCGCTCCGCGAGGTGCTTCAGGAAGTGGCCGGGCCGCACGAGGAGGCGTTCCGCCGGACGGCCCAGGGCGTGGCCGAGTCGCTCGCCCAACTGGCGGCGCGGGGCATCGTCTCGCGCGACATGAACTGCGAGAACGTCCTCGTGACGGCCGGGGCCGACGGCGGGGCCGATCGGGTGCAGCTGGTGGACCCGCGGCACGTCGAGTTCCGGCCCGGGCCGTGGCCGGAGGCCGTGCCCGAGATGCTGGTGATCCTGGCCGGCACGCTCCTGGCGGCCGGCGTCGAGGAGCGGCTGGTGGCGGCGCTGGTCGAGGCGGCCATGGCGAGGGCGGGGGCCGAGGCGGGCGACCGGCCGGAGGCGTCGGTCGATGGGGTCCTTCGGCAAGGCCGGGAGTTCGGGAACCACATGCAGATACGCGACATCCGAAAAGGCAAACGGCCGGCCGCCGACCTGAACGTCGTGGCCGACCATTACCAGACGCTTCGCGACGCCGTCAATTACCGCGACCAGCGGTTTGCCCGGTCGCCGCACCACAGCCGCATCGAACGGGCCGAGCGGTCGCTGGTGGAGCGGATCGTCCGCGACTTGGGCGTCCGGGGCGAGGTGTTGGACGTCCCGTGCGGGTCGGGTCGGTTCTTTGCGGCGCTGGCGGCAGCCGGAGCCCGGGTGGTGGGGGCCGACATCGCCGCCCCCATGGTCGAACTGGCCCGCGGCGCCGCCGGGACGCCCGTGCCGTGCCTGCTGGCCGATGCCCGGCATCTGCCCTTCGGCGACGGTGGGTTCGACCTGGTGTTTGCGATGCGCCTGCTGCATCGTGTGCCGAGCGCGGCCGAGCGGGTGGCGGTGCTGGTGGAACTGGCCCGCGTCAGCCGCGGCTGGGTGCTGTTCTCGTTCTACAACCGTCGGACGCCGCGCGGTCTGCGCGACTGGATCCGCCGGCGCTACCCCGGCGAGACCCGGGCCCGCATTGGCCGCGACGTGGCTGAGGCCGGTCTGCGCCTCGTGCGGTTTCTGCCCGTGGCGCCGCTCGACCGCCAGACGCTGGTGCTGTGCCGGGCAGGGGGGACGGAGTAGTCCTACAACGCTACTTGCCGCGCGGCGGCCGTCCCAGGCCGCCGCGATTGGGCCTGCGGCATGTTCGTGGCGGCCTAGGAAGGCCGCCCGGCGGTATGAGATAGCGGAGTGGCCTTGCAGGAGTCGGGGTCCTGAGTTCAGGGAGGTGCAGACGGTGGCGCATTCGCTTCTGGTCGTTGGCTCGATCGCATTCGACACCATCCGGACGCCTCACGGGGAGGCGGCCGACGTGCTGGGCGGGTCGGCCACGTACTTCTCGGTGGCGGCATCGCTGTATTCGCCCGTGCGGCTGGTGGGGGTCGTTGGCGATGATTTCCCCGAGGCCCATCGGCGGGTGCTCGAGTCGCGGCGCATCGACACGGCGGGGCTCCAGGTCGTCGCGGGCGGCAAGACGTTCCGCTGGCGCGGGTCGTACGAGGGCGACATGAATCAGGCCCGGACCGACGACGTCCAGCTGAACGTCTTCGGCGACTTCCGGCCCGCCATCCCCGAGGCGTGGCGCCAGACGGACCTGGTGTTCCTGGCCAACGGCAGCCCCGTAACGCAGATGTCGGTGTTGGACCAGGTGGTCCGGCCGCGCCTCGTGGTCGCCGACACGATGAACCTCTGGATCGAGACGGCCCGCGACGATCTTGTGGCGCTGCTCGGGCGGATCGACGGCCTTGTCCTGAACGACGGCGAGGCCGTCATGCTGACGGGCGAACGCGACCTCGCCCGGGCCGAGGAGACGATCCTCGGGTGGGGACCCAAGTTCGTCGTTATCAAGATGGGTTCCAAGGGCGCCCGGGTGGCCGGCCGCGACCTCCGGCCGCCGGCCGGTGGCCGGACCCACGCCCTGCGGGCCGTCTTCCCCGCGTACGGCAAGGCCGACGTCCGCGACCCGACGGGGGCCGGCGACTCGTTCGCCGGAGGCCTGATGGGGTGCCTGGCCAGCCAGGACCACGAGATAACGGTCGACGATTTGCAGGTGGCGCTCGAGTACGCCACGGTCACGGCGAGTTTCACGATCGAGGATTTCAGCGTCCGCCGGCTCGACCGTCTGGCGATCGACGAAATCGATGGCCGCCTGCGCGAGTACCACGAGGCGCTGGAGAAAAGCCGTGGGGCGGAAGGCGGCTAGCGCCTAATGACGAATTCCTAATGACGAATGTCTAATGGTAAAGTCCCAATGCTCAGTGCTCGATGACAGGCGCGGCGCCTCGTGCGGGATCGTCGAGCGTTTATCGTTGGGCATGTGCCGTTCGTCATTAGTCATTCGTCATTAGAAATTAGTCATTACCGTTCCCTCGCCATCCACACGGTCATGGCGCCCGCCCTGCGGTTATCCCACAGGAAGTACGGGACGGCGCGAAGGCGGGTGGGCCGGTCGCGCCCGACCTCGGCGGCGCGGCGATAGAGGTCGGCCTTCCAGCCCGAGGGCGCGGGCGTGCGGCCGGTTCCCTCGATCACCACACAGCCGCCCAAGAGGCGCGGGGCCGGGCGGGCCGTCAGGCGGGCCTTGTCCGGGAGCGTCATCGACCGCACGGGCGCCGGGTGGTCGCACTGTTCCAGGCAGTAGACGATGGGCCCGCGCTGAAGCGCGACCCGGCCGGCGTCGTCGGCCACCAGCGGATGGGCCACGATGCGCTCGACGGGCATCGCCAGCGCGAGCGTCGCGCGGTCGCCGTCCTGCCACACGCGGCGGATCGTGATGTAGCCCCGCCGCAGCCGCGCGGGCACCGACTTCCCGTTCACCTTCAGTTGCCACTTTGTGCACCAGCCGGGCACTCGCAGGCACAGGCTGAAGCGGGCGCGGCCGTCCATGGCCAGGCGGAGGGCGACCGTGCCGTCCCACGGGTAATCGGTCTCCTGAGTCAAAGAGACGTGCCGGCCGGCCACGTCGGCCGCAGCCTGGCCGGCGACGTACAGGTGGACGTAGAGGGCATCGTGGGCGGCCGAGTAGGCGTACGTCCCCAGCGACGCCAGCAGCCGCGCGAGGTTCGGCGGGCAGCAGGCGCATCCGAAGAACGGCTGGCGGTGGTGGTCCCCGGCCGACGCCAGCGGGTTGACGTAGAAATATTTCATCCCGTCCAGGCTCATGCCCGAGAGCACACCGTTGTAAAGGGCGCGTTCCATGACGTCGGCGTATCGGCCGTCGGCCTCGATCTGGAGCATCCGGTGCGAGAAGAACACCAGGGCGATGGCGGCGCACGTCTCGGCGTAGGCCGATTCGTTGGGCAGTTCGTAGTGACGTCCGAACGCCTCGCCGTGGTGGCGGGCGCCGACGCCGCCGGTCAGGTAGAGTTTCCGCAGGGCGGCGCTTTCCCACAGGGCGCGGCAGGCCTTCCGAAGGGGTTCGTCGCCGGTCTCGGCCATGAGGTCGGCCATACCCGCGGCGAGGTACATGGCGCGGACGGCGTGCCCGACGGCCTCGTGCTGCTCGCGGACGGGGGCGTGGGCCTGCCAGTAGTCCAGCCCCAGCCCGCCCTGGGGGTGCATGGGCGGCGACTCGCCGCGCGCCGCGGCCTCGGCGTCGAAGAGGTGGGGCTCCCGGCCGCGCTCGTCCAGAAAATACTCGGCCAGCCGCAGGTATCGCTCGTGGCCGGTCGCGCGGTAGAGTTTCATGAGGGCCAGTTCGATCTCCTCGTGGCCGGGG
Source organism: Phycisphaerae bacterium (assembly GCA_035528235.1). Classification (GTDB taxonomy): domain Bacteria; phylum Planctomycetota; class Phycisphaerae; order FEN-1346; family FEN-1346; genus DATKZB01. The sequence continues at coordinate 1,230 of DATKZB010000038.1, read as the reverse complement.
TACCCCGTGCGTTTGCCGGGGCCGAAGACGGAGTCGATGTAATCGGCGTAACGGGTGACGATGTCGAGCAGCGTCCGCTTGCCGGTGGCCTCGAAATGGGCCACGCCGGCCTCGATGAGGTGCCCCGCGCAGTAGAGTTCGTGCCAGTCGCGCAGGTTCGTCCAGCGTTTCCCTGGTTCGACGACCGTGAAGTGGACGTTCAGGTACCCGTCGGCCTGCTGGGCCCCGGCCAGCAGGGCGATGGTCTCGTCGACCTGCTTCTCGAGTGTCGGGTCGGGGTGCGTAGCGAGGCTGTACGCGGCGGCCTCGAGCCACTTGGCCACGTCGCTCTCCCAGAAGATGTGCGGCGGGTTGGGGTCGCCCGTCTTCCACCCCAGGCGCAGGGCGTCGAGGCGGCCGGTCTCGGCGAGCATCCGGTGGATGTGCGGGATGGACCCCGTGCGGTTGACCTCGATCCGCGGCGCCCAGAAGGTGTCGGCGATCCGGACCTGGCCGAGGGCCAGCGGCTCCATCTTGCAGTACGGCCTGGGCATGGCGGTCTTCCTTCGCGTTAGGGACTGGTTGACTCGGCGCCGGCACGATATACTGTGCCCTGCCGCTTTGCAAGATTCCTGCCGCGAGGCGGACGGGTGCCACACGAGGTCCGAGGCCTGGCGGTCCATGAGCGAAACCGTCCGAACCTTCATCGCCATCGAGATGCCGGGGCCGGTCCGCGCGTTCCTGGACCGGTGCCAGGAGCGGCTGAAGCGGTCCGGCGGCGGCGTCCGCTGGGTCCGGACCGACCTGGTGCACCTGACGCTCGTGTTCCTGGGCGAGGTGCGCCGCGACCGCCTCGCGGCGCTGGAGCAGGCCGTACGCGGGGCCGTGGCGGGGTTCGGCCCGCTGACGCTTGCCCCGGGCGGGGCGGGAAGGTTCCCGCCCAAGGGCCGGCCGCGCGTCGTCTGGATCGGCATCGACGATCCGGCTGGCGGTCTCATCCGCCTCCAGAAGGCGGTGGCCGAGGCGACCGCCGGGTTCGCCGAGAAGGTCGAGGACCGCCCGTACAGCCCGCACCTGACGCTCGGCCGGGTGCGAGGCGGGGGCGACCTGCGGGGCCTGAGCGAGGCCGTTGCCGCCATGGCCGACGAGCAGGGGCCCGAGTTCGAGGCCCGCGAGGTGGTGATATTCCGCAGCGCCCTGTCGCCCCAGGGACCGACGCACTCGGCCCTCTCGCGCGTGCCGCTGGCGTCT
>DATKZB010000037.1:0-7451 GCA_035528235.1 Phycisphaerae bacterium | reverse complement strand
GGGCGGCCCCGCGACGAGACGTTCGTACACCGCCAGGTCGGCGATGGTGTGCGGCGGGTCGGCGAACCGGCCGGTCGCCCGCAGCGCGTCGGCCGCCGCGCCGCTCCAGCCGTCGCGGTCGGTCGGCACGATGACGAAACGATACCCGCCCGCCACGGCCACCTCGGCAAACGCCCCGGGCGGGACGTCCGTCTGGTGCTCGGCCGGCTTGCCCTGCCACGAAATCTGCGTCACCGTCTCCAGTCGCGAGACGTAGTGCACGATGTACAGGTCGTGGGCCAGCACGCGGTCGCGCCCCGGCCGGCCGCGCTCGCCCACGTACCGGCTCGCATCGAGCAGGCCCTGCCACTTGCCGTGTTCGAGCACCTCGTCGAACTGCGGATGCCGCGCCCAGTACACCGTCCGTCCGACCCGCGCCAGGCTGACTGCCGCGCACAGGCCCACCGCCACCGCCAGGGCCAGCCGGCGGCGGTCCGGCGCGGCGCCGGGGCCGGGCGGCCGGCGTTTTCTCAGCCACGCGGCAACCGTCTGGACGCCCACGAGCAGGGCGTAGGCGAGCAGCGGCATCACGGGCAGCAGGTATCGCGACGCGGTCGCCCCGCCCAGCGCCAGCAGGAACGCCACATAAACCAGGATCGGCAGCACGACCAACCATTGCCGCCGCCGCGCTGCCACCCACAGCCCCACCGCCATCAGCCCTGCCGGCACCAGGTTCACCCAGGGCAGTTTCTGGTACACGATGGTCGAGGTGACGGCGGCGGGCAGGGCGAGCAGGCCGTCACAGACCTCGCGCCATTTCGAGGGGGCCAGCAGGTTGAACAGCGCCAGGTGCCGGGGTTCCAGGTAGTCGACGCTGCCGACCTCGGCGCGCGAACGCACGCAGACGACCCACAGGCCGAAGCCGACGGCCACGACGGCCATCCCCCCCAGCGCCGCCGCCACGCGCCGGGTCCGGTCGCCGCGACGGGCCGCGTCCAGCACGAGCGCCGCCCCCATCGCCACGACGAACACCGGGCCGACGATGCGGGTCATCGTGGCCGCCAGCAGCGCCACGGCCCCCGCGGCTACCCACGCCCAGTGCCCGTCGCGGGCGCGGACCCAGGCGTACAGCCCCAGCATGACGAAGAACGTGAACGGCACGTCCGTCAGGACGCGCGTCGAGTCGATGAACAGGCGGCCCGACGTGCCCACGACCAGAAGGACCGCCGGCGCGAGGCCCGCCCGAACGCTCTCCGGCAGGTCGGCCGACAGGCGGGTAGCCGTCAGGTACGTCAGCAGCACCACCCCCAGGCCGAACAGGCTCATGACGGCGTTGATGAGCCAGAGGTGTTCCCCGACGAGCACGTGGCACCCCGCGACCAGCAGCGGCACCACGGGCGGGATGCCCCACCACTGTCCCCCGTTGAACGCCATCCCGCGACCCTCGGCCAGCGAGCGGCCAAGGGTCAGATACAGGCCGGAGTCGGGCCGCACCGACCAGTGGTCGTTGATGGCCAGGAGGTAGAGCACCACCAGGCCCAAGCCGATGAGCGTCAGAGTGCGTCGTGTCATCGTCGTTCTCGGCCTCTGTGCCGATGCCAAAGGCACGGCCGGGCAAGACCGGCCGTGGCACACGCTCCATCCCGCCTGGCGGCCTTCCTAGGCCGCCAGGAGTACGCCTTAGGCCCATCGCGGCGGCCTGGGATGGCCGCCGCGCGACAAGTGGTGCTGTAGCCAAAGGCACGGCCGGGCAAGACCGGCCGTGGCACACGCTAGGAAACTGTATCAGAACATCCGAGGGTGGCGGGTCTCCTGACCCGCCATCTCAATTTCTGCCTCGCCTGCCGTGCCGGGTCAGGAGACCCGACACGCGTGTGGTTCAGGGCTCCTGGTTCTGAAACGATTCTTAAACGTGTACGCGGCGGCCGGCGGCCGGGCCGGTCAGGCGCCCTGCTCGCGGACCGCCTCGGCAAGGCATGCGGCCACGGTGTCGAGGTCGGCGTCGACCATCTGCGGATACAGCGGCAGCGTGACCGACCGCTGGAACGCCGCGTGCGAGCCCGGCAACTGCCCCGTCTGGTAGTCGTAGGCCCGCTGGAAGAAGGGCTGGTCGTGCAGGGCGTAGGTGCCGAGGGTGACCTCGACGCCGCGCTGCCTCATGGTCCCGACGAGCCGGTCGCGGTCGAGCCCCTCGTCGAGCAGAACGACGAACGACTGGTAAATGTGGCCGCCCCAGGGCGGGTCCAGGGGTGGCCGGACGCCCGCGATGCCGTCGACGCGCCGCCGTAGCGCGGCCGCGAGGGTCCGGCGCCGCTCGAGCACGTGGGGAAGCCGGGCCATCTGGACCACGCCCATCGCCCCCAGCACGTCGCTGAGCCGATAGTTGAACCCCGCGGCCTCGTAGCGGTAACAGAACCCGTCGGGCACGCCGCCGTGGCTGCGCAGCAGCCGGATGCGGTCGGCCAGGGCGTCGTCGTCGGTCACAATCATGCCGCCTTCGCCGGTCGTGATGACCTTGCGCGGGTGGAAACTGAAGCAACCGGTCGTGCCCAGGCTGCCGCACGGTCGCCCGTTGAACGTGGCTCCCAGGGCGCACGCGGCGTCTTCGACGACGGCCAGGCCGTGCTCGGCGGCCACGGCGCCGATGGCCTCCATGTCGGCCGAACACCCGAACGTGTGCACCGGCAGAATGGCCTTCGACCGGTCGGTGACCTTGCGCGCCAGGTCCTCGGGGTCCATCGTAAACGTGTCGAGGTTGACGTCCACCAGCACCGGCACGGCCCCCTGCTGGACGACGACGTTGGCCGTGGCCGGAAAGGTGAAGTCGGCCACGAGGACCTCGTCGCCGAAGCCCACCTCCAGAGCCGCCAGCGACAGGTGCAGGGCCGTCGTGCCACTGCTGGTGGCGAAGGCGTGGCGGGAACCGACGAACGCGGCCACGAGCCGTTCGAACTCGGCCGTCTTGGGCCCCTGCGTCAAGTACCCCGAGGCCAGGACCTTGGCGATCTCGGCCAGTTCGCGCTCGCCGGCAAGCGGAACGCACAGTCTCATGCGGTTGTCGGGTTCAGGTACCATTCGATCGTCCGCCGCAGACCCTCTTCCATGTCGACCTGGGGCTGGAACCCCAGCAGCGTCTCGGCCCGCGTGATGTCGGCGCAGTGCCGCCGGACGTCGCCGGGTCGCGGCGGGCCGTGCACGACCGGGTGGTCCTGGGCGTTCAGGAGGTGGAGCATCGTGCGGACCAGGTCGTTGACCGCCGTCTCGCGCCCGCTGCCGACGTGGGTTACCTGGCCGCGCGTCTCGGGCCGCTCGACCATCGCTATGGCGGCGCGGACGGTGTCTTCGACGAAGATGAAGTCCCGCGTCTGGCATCCGTCGCCGAAGATCTCGACGGGCTGCCCGGCCAGCACTCTGCGGACCACGATGGGGATGATGCCGGCGTAGGCCTGGTCGTTCTGGCGCGGGCCGTAGTTGTTGAACGGCCGCAGGATGGCCGCATCGAGGCCGAACGTCCGGACGTAGGAGAGCACGATGTGGTCGCAGGCGGCCTTGCTGGCGGCGTAGGGCGTGATGGGCTCCAGGGGATGGTCCTCGCCCATGGGCACCTGCCGGGCGGTGCCCAACGCCTCGGACGACGAGAAGTGGACGAGCGTCTCGAAGGCGCCCTGCCGGCCCAGTTCGCACAGGGCCGTGGCGCCCAGGACGTTGCAGTCGATGCTCCACTTGGGCCGCTGCAGCGACGTCGGCAGCGGAATGACCGCCAGGTCGAAGACGACCTGGACGCGGTGCTTGCCGAAGAGACGGCGCATGGCCTTGGTGTCGGCGATGTTCTGCTTGACGAAGTCGAACCGGTCGCCGGCGGCGCGGGCGCCGGCCAGGTTCTCCAGCCGTCCCAGGAAGAGGTTATCGACGGCGACGACCTTCTCGGCGCCCTCGGCCAGGAGCGCATCGACCAGGTGGCTGCCGATGAACCCGGCGCCGCCGGTCACCATGACACGCTTGTCGCGTAGGCTCATTGCTGCCGCCAATCGTTTCTGGGGGGCGCCGCCGGTGGCGCCCGCGGCGTCAGATGATCCGGTTCTGCACCTTCAGGTGCTCGGGCAGGGGCGTGCACCGGGCCGGGGACCCGACGGCCATGTGCCACTCGGGCACGTCTTTCGTGACGACGCTGCCCGCGCCCAGCAAGGCGCCCTGGCCGATAGTGATGCCCGGCAGGACGACGCAGTTCGCCCCCACGCTGACGCCGCGCTCGACGACCGCCGGTGTCAGGGGCGACTCGGTCCGGACCGGGAACCGGTCGTTCGTGAACGTGGCCCCGGGCCCGAGAAAGACGTAATCGCCGATGACGGTGCCCGTGGGCAGGTAGACGCCCGACTGCATGCTCACGTGGTTGCCGATCTGGCAGTTGTTGTCGAGAACGGTGTTCGTGCCGATCATGACGTTGTGGCCGATGGTCGTGTTCTCGCGGATGAGGACGTTGTGCCCGGTTCGCACGTCGTTGCCGATGCGGACGTTGGCGTACACGACGCTGCCCGAGCGGATGATGCCGTTCTCGCCCAGCGTGCAGCCGTCGTACTCGGCGTGTTCAAGGTTCAGGTCCACCTGTCGCAGGCCCAGCAGCAACTGGGTCGTGGGGAACCCCAGAATCACGTTGTCCATGATCATGCACTTGTCGCCCAGCCAGTTCCGCCCGTAGGTGCGGACCGTGTGATGGACCTTGACGTCTGACCCGACGTGGACGAACATGCCACCCTCCTGGTTGTCTGGTTTCAGAACGCCACTTCGTGCTGCCTGGCGGCCTTCCGGAGACGGCCGCTGTTGTAGGGGCACGACATGTCGTGCCCCTACGAACTGGTCCCCCGAACGGCCGGTGCGGATTATACCAGCGCGCGCTCGGGCGGCCAGTCCAAAAGCGATGGGGGCCCGGCGAGCGCCGTATCCGAGCCGCGACCGTCAGGGAGCGGTGCCGCCACGGCGGCGGCTACGGCCGCCGCGTCTGCGGGTTCAGGTGGCGGTTGCGGTCCATGTCAAACCACATGGCGAACAGGGCGAATTGCATCGAACTAATCAGGCAGAACACCCACACCAGCGCGTTGATCGGCGGGATGGACCCCGTGAGGATCCACATCGCCACCAGCCGCACGAAGAAGGCGAACCCGAGCAGGCCCATCGTGCCGGCGGTGAGGTAGAAGAGGACCAGCGGATGGAAGTCGCGGATGACGTATTTCTCCTTCATCCGCCAGCAGTAGAGTTTGAAGATCAGCCAGGTCACCGTGGGGACGACCTTCCAGAGTTTCATCTTCGACCGCTCGCCCACGTGGTAGACCGGCCGCATGTGCACGTCGGCCACGCGGCTGTCGAAGACGTTCAGCCGGACGAGCAGGTCGTTCGGGTACCCGTAGCGCGGGTAGACGAGGTCGAGGTCCAGCAGTTCGAGCGTCTCGCGGGCGATGGCCGTGTAGCCGGTCTGCGAGTCCGCCACGTGCCAGTACCCGCTGGCGATCTTGGTCAGCATCGAGAGGAACGCGTTGCCGAGGTAGCGGTGCCTGGGAATCGAGGCCCACGAATTCTCGTAGAACAGGCGATTGGCCTTGGCGTAGTCGGCCGTGCCGCGCGCCACCGGGCCCACGAGCAGTTCAAGCTGATCGGGGTCCATCTGCCCGTCCCCCGCCATGACGGCCGTCACGTCGATGCCGCGGCGGATCGCCTCTTTGTACCCGGCCACGATGGCGGCCCCGACCCCGCGGTTCACGTCGAGGCAGATCAGCGTCACGCGGCTCTCCTGGCCGTCCTGCTCCATGCGGCGGCGGACGACGTCGGTGGTGGCGTCCGTGCTGGCGTCGTCGACCACGAGGATGCTGTCCACGAAGGGCGGCATGCTCGTGATGACACGGTCGACCTGCGTCTCCTCGTTGTAGCAGGGCACCACCACGGCGACAGACTTGCCCTCGAACATGCAGCGCTCTCCTCTGGGAGGCTCTCCGTCTTCGGACCCAGGGGGATCGGATCCGCCGTCGAGCCGGGCGGCCCCCCCCTTCGGAAGCGACGCGGCAAAACCCCCGGCCGCACCGGTCCGGCCCTGGGCGTGCCCCACCCCGCGCTCCCGGGTTGACGAGACAAGCGGCCTCATTAGACCACGACGGGCATGGGTGTCAACCGTTTTCAAGAGGACCGGCCCATCGTCTGCTCCCCGCACGACGCCATCCGCACCCTGCTGAAGTCGGGCCTGGACTTCGTGACGCTCAACGACTACCTGGTCTGGAAGAAGGGCGGCGGCGCGGCGTAGAGCCGTGCAGCCGTTGCGTAGGGTGGGTCCTATGGACCCACGTGGCGTGCTCCATCCATCCGCGCGGGCGCCCCGGGCGACCACGCTACAACCGACCCGGCCCGACCGGCGCCTGCCCGCCTTGGGCGCGGATGATCAGCCCGCCCGCCGCGCCGGTCGCAGAGGTTTTTGCGTTGACCCGCATAAGACGCCATAATAAATCATGGCATGGGACGCAAGTGTGTGAGGCCAAAGGGATTATCGCAGCCTTGGCAGATGGGTCAACGGCGTGTTATGCTGGCACGAAGCCAAACTTCCGGATCTTATGCGAGTCCATCTAAACACGGTTAGGCGTCGAACATGGCTGTCCAGTACTCGGCCAAGATTCTCGACAAGCATATCGCCCCCGGTGTGTCCTCGTTCACTAAGGCCGACATCCCTGACATGGCGACTTGGGCAAAGCAGTCTCCGCATTGGATCGCCAACTTCTTCCTGAACTCTGCGTTCACGGCGTCCTTTGCTCCACCCATGAACGCGTACGCATACAACTTCCTACGTCGAGCACAGTACGCGTTCTCTGAACATCACCTCGCCCGCGAGAGCACGCTTGCCTTCCTGGCTGCGGGCGGCCAATCGCCGACGCGCTATGCAGATGCTCTCTTCCATTGGGAATGCTTCCTCGGGCAAGCCTGGCAAGCCTTCGCACTCCTATGCACTGCGTGGGAGGGGAGGGTGTATGATAAGAAGGACGGGTCAATCGAAGAACGTCTCAATGCCTTATACAACCAAGTGAAGCATGTTGAATCGCGTATCAACAGCGGGCAAATGATCCCTGGCGCTACGGTTCCTGTTTGGCTCGACAACTACGGACTCAGGAGCGTAGACGCCAGTCTCACATACGTCGAAACCGCCGAAGTGCTGAAAGAACTTGCCAAGTACGCGGATGCGTTGATGAACCCCAAGACCGCCAAGTCCGCGCTCAATGAACTCGACGCCTAACCTTTCCATCGAGTCCAAGCACCGGCACCGGCGGCGGTCACCTTGGCAACAGTGCGTCGGCGCCGGGGCGATGATGGCCGCGTAGGGCGTGCCGGAGGCACCGTTGATCTGTAGCCACGGGCGCGAGCCCGTGGTGGGCGTGCAAGACGCAGCGATGTGTCGTTTTCTTTTCAAGCCCCGTCAGGGGCGCCAGAGACCAGGCGCCCCT
>DATKZB010000036.1:0-8891 GCA_035528235.1 Phycisphaerae bacterium | reverse complement strand
CGACAGCGGTCCGGTCACGCCTAATCCTCTACCTGGAGCCGGCACAGGATCTCGCCGACCTTGACCTCCTGGTCCTCGTCGGCCACGAGTTCCACGACCTTTCCGGCGGCGGGACTCGGCACGTCGAACGTGGCCTTGTCGGTCAGCATCTGGACCAGGTCATCTTCCTTCTCGACGTGCTCGCCCACCTCGACGTACCAGAAGGCCACCCGCGCCTCGTCCCCCGCATCCTCGCCCAGGTCGGGCAACTTCACCTCCATCGCGGCCATACCTATGCTCCCTCGTTGTGCTGGGTCACGTTTACCTCTCGCCCGCTATTTGCCGCGCCGGCCTTGGAAGACGCTCTCGGCCTGGTAACTGCTTCTCACAAAGGGTCCCGCCGCGACGGCCGCGAACCCGAAACCGCGGGCCTCGACCTCGTACGCGGCAAACTCGGCCGGCTCGACAAACCGGGCCACCGGCACGTGGCCGGCCGAGGGGGCCAGGTACTGGCCGATGGTCACGATGTCGCACCCGGCGCCGCGAAGGTCGCCGAGGACGGCCCGGACTTCGTCGGCCGTCTCGCCCAGGCCGACCATCAGGCCGCTCTTGGTGTGGAGCGGGCCCTTGCCGGCAGCCCGTCCCGATTCCGCGCGTCGTTTCGCGTAAGCCAACACGTCGAGACTCCGGCGGTAGTCGGCCTCGGGCCGGACGCTCGGATACAGCCGGGGCGCGGTCTCGACGTTATGGTTGAAGATGTCGGGCCCCGCGTCAAGGACCGTGTCGATGGCCGAGGTCAGGCCCAGGAAGTCCGGCGTCAGGACCTCGATGACGGCCTCCGGCAGCCGGGCCCGAACCGCGCGAATGGTCCGGGCGAAATGCGCCGCGCCGCCGTCGGCCAGGTCGTCGCGCGTCACGCTGGTGATGACGACGTGGCGCAGACCCAACCGCTCGCACGCCTCGGCAACCGCGTCGGGCTCTTCCGGACGCAGCGGCCCCGGCGGGCGGCTCGGTATGGCACAGAACCGGCACGACCGCGTGCACGTGTCGCCAAGGATGAGAAACGTGGCCGTGCCGCGCGCGAAACACTCCGGCAGGTTCGGGCAATGGGCGCCGGAGCACACCGTCTCCAGGTGCAACTCGGCCAGCAGGTTCCTGACGTGCGCGGCCTGCTCGCCGCTGGGCACGCGTTTGCGGAGCCAGGCGGGGAACCGCCCGGGACGGTCGGCCGTCTTGGGTTGGGCGTTATCCGACATCGCTGATTCCATCCACCGGACCCCTGTCGCCAGGGCGAGCGCCGTCAAAGCCGAACACCTCGACGGTGCATTCTACAAGATGCGGCTTGGCCTCGGCAACCGTCATCGGGCGGCCGAGAAGCCTGGCCAGGCTGGTCACCCCCCTGCCCCGGATGCCGCACGGCACGATGAGGCCGAAGTGGTCGAGGTTCGGGCACACGTTCAGGGCCACGCCGTGCCAGGTAACCCACCGGCGGATGGCCACGCCGATGGCCGCCACCTTCTCGCCACCCACCCACACGCCCGTCATGCCTTCGGCCCGCCGGCCCTCGAGGCCCAAGCGGGCCAGGACGCGAATGAGCACCTCCTCCAGGTCGCGCAGGTACCGGCGGACGTCGCGGCCGTGAAGATCGAGCCGCATGATGGGATAGCCCACCAGTTGCCCCGGCCCGTGGTACGTCACGTCGCCGCCGCGCGACGATTCGTGGACCTCGATGCCCTCGGCGGCCAGTCGCTCGCGCGATGCCGTGACGTGGGCGGCGCTGGCGCCCCGGCCCAGCGTGATGACGGGCGGATCGTGCTCGACCAGGATGAGGTAGGCCTTCTCCTCGGCGGCCGCTTTCACCTCGTCGCGCAGGCGTTCCTGCACGTGCAACGTGGGCTCGTAAGCCGCCCGGCCGACATCGAGAGTCGCCAGCGTAGCCATGGCTCAGCCGGTCGAGTGGATGGGCAGCCCGAGCCAGACCTCGGCCGCCTCGAGGACGGCTTCGGCGAAGGTGGGATGGGCATGGATCGTGGCCGCCAGTTCCTCTACCGTCAACTCGTTCTTCATGGCCAGGGCCACCTCCTGGATGACGTCGGCGGCGTGCTGGCCGATGACGAGCGCCCCCAGGATCTCGCCGAACTTGGCCTCGGCGACGAGTTTGACCTGGCCTTCCGTGTCGCCATAGGCCCGGGCCATGCCGCTGGCCTGGTACGAAAAGCGAGCGACGCGGATATCGGCACCGGCCTTACACGCCTCGGCCTCCGAGAGGCCCACGCTGGCGACCTCCGGATGGGTGTACACGACGACGGGCACCACGTTCCGCGAGTCGCGTGTGTCGTGGCCGGTGGCGTTGTCGGCCGCCACAACGCCCATGCGGCTGGCCAGGTGGGCGTACTGAAGCGTCGCGGCACAGTCGCCGATGGCGTAGATGCCCTCGACGCTGGTCCGGCACCGGTCGTCGACCTTGATGATGCGGCCGTCGAGTTCGACGCCCAGGGCCTCCAGGCCGATGTTCTTGATGTTCGCCGCGCGCCCCACGACCACCAGGGCGACGGCCGCCTTGACGGCCTCGCCGCCATCGAGTTCCGCCGTCACGCCGCTCTTCGACACCTTCATGCCGACGACGCGTGTGCCGGTGCGAATCTTGACGCGGCGTTTCTTGAGGCCCTTGACGACGGCCTTGGCGGCATCGTCGTCGAGGTTGGCGACCAGGCGGTCGAGCATCTCGACGACGGTCGTGGGAATGCCCAGTTCGGCGTAGACGGTGGCAAACTCGCAGCCGATGACGCCGCCGCCCATGATGACGACACTCTCCGGCAACTCGCGGGCGGTGGTTGCCTCGTCGGACGTCCAGAGGCGGTCCGACTTCCACGGCAGGAAGTCCGGCCGAACCGGCCGCGAGCCCGTCGCGATGATGATGGCCTTGGCCTTGACCTCTTGCGTCGCGCCTTCGGCCTCGACGCGCACGGTATCGCGGGCCGTCAGCGTGCCGCGCCCACGGACAACGTCCACCTTGGCGGCCTTCAGCAGCCCTTCGACACCCTGCCGCAGACCGGCCGCAACGCCCGACACCCGCTTCATGAAGGCCGGCCCGTCGACGGTAGGTTTCCCGGCGTCGAGACCGAACTCGGCGGCGCGGCCCATCTGGTGGAAGACCTCGCTGGCGTGCAACATCGACTTGGTCGGTATGCACCCGAGGTTCAGGCACACGCCGCCCAGTTGGCCGGCTTCGATGCAGCAGACCTTGGCGCCGCGCCGGGCGGCTCGAAGGGCTGCCACATACCCCCCGGGTCCGCCGCCCAGGACGGCCACGTCGTAGGTACTCAAGAGTATCCTCCTTCACCCAACCGGGGACCACCGGGCACGCCGGAACCCCCCAGGACTGCGGCGCATCGTACCGGTGGACACGGGGCCAGTCAACCAAAAGGCGCTGGCGGGCGTGCCGGAATGTCTCATACTGCGGCAGGGGCGCAGCCGATAAGGAAGCGGGTGATGCGCGCACCCCCAATCCACGGACTTGCCCCCCCCTAGGGGCCAGACGGTTGTGGAGAATCTCCATGGAGTCTCTGCCGACCTCTTCACATGGTCTCTCGGGCGTGGACGTTCGGTTGTGCCGGGGCGAGGTTCTGGCCGCCCTGGCCAAGGTCCTCGACTACCGGCCCACCCCCCAGATGCCCCACCACGGGCGAGTAGCAGCCCTGGCGGCACAGATGGCGTCGCGCCTCCGGTCGTCCGACCGGCGCAACACGTTCTACGCCGGTCTCGTCCACGACATCGGCCTGCTGGACGACCAGCCCGACTTCACGCACCCGGCCAACCTGGCCGCCCAGGCCAACAGCCCGCTCATGCGGTCGCATCCCCTGACGGGGGCCCAGATGGTGGCTACGGTGCCCGGCCTGTACGGCATCGCGGAGATCATTCTGGATCACCACGAGTGGACAAACGGGCACGGTTACCCGCGCGGCAAGGGGGGCAGCGAGATCGGGGTAGGCGCCCAGATACTGCGTTTTGCCGACACGTGCGACTTTGTCTTGAGGGAGCAAGACTCCGCCGAGTGGGTGGCATTCATCGAGGCCGTCCGGAAACGGACGGCCGCCCAGGTCTCGCCCATTGTCGTCGATGCCGGGATCAAGGTCTTGGGGGAGCCGGGGTTCTACACGCAACTTCTGACGGCGGCCGAGGTGCAGTTTCTGGTCCAGTCGAAGATCAGCCGCCTCTGTGCGGACGACTTCGCCACGACCGACTCGGAGGTCACGGGGCTGCTCGAACTCTTCGCCAACGTCATTGACACGCACCCGCTCGACAAGATCGGCCACAGCCGCCGCGTGGCCAACCTGGCCATCCTGGTCGCCATGGCCGTCGGCCTGCCGCCCGAGGACATCGTCAAGGTCAAGTGGGCCGCCCTGCTCCACGACCTCGGGGCGATCTCGGTCCCGAAGTCGCTGCTCAACGAGCCGCGGCTGCTGACCCCGGACGAGTTGGCCGAGGTCCGCCGGCACACCGGCAGGACCCAGGAATTCCTCGCGGACGTCTCGGGCCTCGAAGAGGTCGCCGCCATCGCGTCGTGCCACGGCGAGGCGTTCGACGGGTCCGGGTACCCGCAAGGCCTGACGGGCTACGAGATTCCGGTCGGGTCGCGCATTATCGCCGTCTGCGACACCTTCGACGCCCTGACCAGCCAGCGACCTTTCCGCGACGCCCGGGATACGGGCTTGGCGGTCGACATCCTGGTGCGCGGAAGCGGCTCGGTCTTCGACCCGGAGGTGGTTTCGGCGGCGGTTCCCGTGCTGCTCATCAGCCAGACCGCCGAGGAACCCAATCTGGCGGGGCTGCCGCCGCAATAGTGCTACAACGCCACTTGTTGCGCCGCAATGAACGCAACCTCTTGCATTAACCAAACTTACGCGCCGTAGCGCGGGGGTTTATCCCCCGCGCAGGATCCCGCGGGGGATAAACCCCCGCGCTACAGCCTGATGGCGGTCCACGGTTGAATTTCCAAGCGGCTGCTCTGTGGCCAAGTGGCGTTGTAGTAGTAGCCCCCCGGCGCGATACTTTAAGAAACTCGCCTGCCCGCGGCGCGCCCGAAAAGGCCCCCCATGGATAGGTGAAAGGCCTTTTCGACAGCGATAAGGCCGATATGCCCCCAAAGTGGTAAGATAGGCAAGGCAAAACGCGCGATTTCTGATCGTTTTTTTCGATTTTTGATCCGAATTGATCCGAACGCGCCGAAATCCGTCCGTTTTGACACCCGTTTTGACCACTTATTCACGGCTGGCAATAGATACTTAATGATACACTCCTGAGGCCCAGGGCCTGACGAAGGAAGGGCGGCGGGGGGTGCGGCGGGGCAGGGACAGGCATCCGGAAACGGTCCTCGAAACGGGGCGGCGAGGCAAACGCCTTAGAAAACGGTCTTGCGGGGCGTGGCCGTCAGCGACGCCTCGGCCGTCGCCAGGACGCCGACCAGTTTCAGTTTGACGCTGCAGGCCGGCGTGTCGTCGCTCGCGACGAAGGACTGCACCTGGTTCGTCAGGACGACCGACGTCGAGACCAGGTCGTCCACCTGGGTGTAGGTCAGGCTGCCCCCGACGGCGCCGTCCCAGGCGTACACGTGCACGATGCCGTTGGGCATGGTGACCGAAACGGTCTGCGGGTCGACGACCTCGAAGGCGGCGGCCAGCCGGACGTCGCGCGAGATGCGGTCCAGGCTGCCGCGCGTCCGCGTCACCAGGTCGTTCTTCTCGCTGTTGTACCGGTGCGAGTCGTGGGCGGCCTGCATGGCCAAGGCGGCCGCGACCATGATGAGGGCGATGAGGGCCATGGAGATCAGGAGTTCCACGACCGTGAAGCCCCGCGATGTCCGACGGTTCATGCTCATGGGTTATTCTCCATACGACCCGGAGACGCAAACAAGACGGAAGTTGGCCCTCAGCCCGGCCGGGTTTTCGACGGCATTGTCCAGGTCGATGGTCAGGTTAGCATCTCCGGTTATTTTGAAGGTCGAGTCGCGCAGGTTCACCACGCCGCCCTTGATCCGCCCGCCGGCACTGCCGGAGAACTCGAACTCGCTGGCCACCATGCACCCGTTGATGGTGCCGAAGTTGCCCGCGAACGTCGTGCTGAACCCGGGGGCCAGCAGAAACGACCCCGTCAGCTCGCGCAGGCCGTCGTACTGGCTGCCCTCCGGCAGGTTCTCGACGCCCGAGGTGCTGACGTTGCCCGTGAACTGGATGTAGTTGGCCTTCAGGTTGTCGACGGCCGGCGTCTCGCACACGATGGACCCGATGACGTTGGTGTTCCCGGTGAATTTGACTTTATTGGGCGACTCGATGTAGACGACCCCGAGGATCGTGGTGTTGCCGGAGAAGGTCGGGTTCGTGTTGGCCGGGATGCGGATGTTCGAGAGGATGATGTCCGCGGAGGCGCCGCTGGACCGGATGTTGACGGCGTAGGGCGCGAAGACGCTGGCGTCGACCTCGGGCCACTCAGGTTCCGGCGCGCCGCTAACCTCCTCCCCGCCGATGGTGACGTTGCCCGTCTTGCGGACCGTGCCATCGGGGTTACAGACGCCCGCGTCGCCGGAGATGTAACAGTTGCCGGTCAGGCGGATGGCCTGCGAGGTGCTGTAGGTGGCCGAGAGGATGCTGCCTTCCTCGGGCCGGTTGGCCCCCTGGATGCGGGCGTTGCCGGTCATCTGGATGGGGCCCTTGCTGGCGATGCCGTGGTCGAGCAGGGCCGATCCTCCCCGCTGGACGGTCATGTTGTAGGTGACCCGTCGGATGGCGTTGCCGAAGCGTCCCGTGCTGTGGATGGTGATGGTCGTGTCGTCGAGGGCCCCGGCGCTGGCCTGGACGTCGAGGTCGATCTCGCCGGTGCGGCCGTCTTCGCGCGTCAGGATGACCGGCGGCAGGCCGACGGCGTCGGCGCTCCACGCGATGGCGCTGGCGCTGAGCATCGAGGAGCCCTCCAGGGCCGACTCCAGGCGGGCCGCGATGGCCTGGTGCAGGTCCTCGGCATCGTGGGTCCCCGGGACCGTCATGCCGCCGAGGCTCTTCTGCACGAGTTGCAGCCCCGTCTCGGCCAGGGCGCCGGCCTGCTGGCCGTTCAGGCGGTTGCGCGTCAGCGTCATGTTCATGTCGGCCGACGAGGCAATGGCCACGGCCATGCAGGCAAACACGGCCAGGAAGATAAGCGTGACGAGCATGGCGACGCCAGGCCGCCCGCCCATCGCGTGCGACGGTGTTCGAAGGTTCATGCCATTCCCCCATTACTCCGAGTAGGATCCTGAGACGCAGACGAGCCGGCACGAACTCCTGAGACCGGCCGGATTGGGATTGGCGTTATCGCGGTCGATGGCAAGCCATGCGTCGCCGGAGATCTGGAAGTCGGAGTCGCGCAGGTTCACGATGCCGCCCGTGATGTGCCCGCCCGAACCGCCCTCGAAGTCAAACCGGCTCCCCACCATGCACCCGTTGATGGTGTTGAAGTTGCCCGTGAACCGGGCGCTGAACCCGGGGGCCAGCAGAAACGAGCCGGTCAGTTCGTGCAGGCCGTCGTACTGGCTGTCCGCCGGCAGGTTCTCGACGCCGGAGGTGCTCATGTTGCCGCTGAAGTGCAGGTTGTTCGTCTTCAGGTTGTCCACCGCCGGCTCCTGGCACACGATGACGCCGACGACCGACGTGTTGCCGGTGAACTGCACCTTGTTGGGCGACTCGACGTACAGCACGCCCCGGATGACGACGTTTCCCGAGAACGTGGGGTTCGTGTTGGCGGGGATGCGGACGTTGCTCAGCACGACGTCCTCGGTGCCCCGGCCCCAGTAGGTATGCGTGACGAACGGCAGGAAGACGCTGGCGTCGACCTCGGGCCACTCCGGCTCGTCGACGCCCACCCGCGTGGCTCCGTCGATGACGGCCCCGCCTCGCTGCACGACGCTCCCGTCTGGGTTGACGACGGCCACGTCGCCCGAGGCGTAGCAGTCGCCGACCATGCGGACGGCCTGCGAGGTGCTGTAGGTGGCCGACATGACGCTGCCCTCGTCGGGGCGGTTGACCCCGGTCACACGGGCCGTGCCGCTCATGTGGACGGGGCTCTTGCTGGCAATGCCGTAGTCGAGCAGGACCGACCGACCGCGCTGGACCGTCATGTTGTAAGACGACCGCCGCGCGGCACTGCCGAAGCGGCCGGTGCTCTCGATGGTGACGGTGGTGTTGTCGCTGGCGCCGCCGCTGGCCGCGATGCAGACGTCGAGGCGGGCCGTGCGCCCGTCGGGGCGCGAGACGGTAACCGTCGGCAGGATCACCCGCGTCGAATCCCAGTGAATCGCGCCGACGTCGAGCATGTCGGACTGGGCGAAACTGGCCTCGAGATGCTCGGCGATGGCCTGATGGAGGTCCGACGCGGCGTCGGAGGCCGGCACGTGCAGGCCGCCCAGGTGCCGCTGCATGAGTTGGAGCCCCATTTCCGCCACCGCCTGTGCCTGCTGCGCGCTGAGCCGGTTGCGCGCCATGGTCATGTTCATGTCGGCCGAGCCGGCCAGGGCAACGGCCATGGCGGCAAAGATGGCCAGGAACAGCAGTGTCACCAGCATGGCGACACCCCGGCGCGATGCCGGCAAGGAGGGTCTTCGGATCGTCATGGTACACCCCTTTCGTCTCCGCGGGGCCCGCGCCGGGGCGTGGAAGCGCGAGGCACCGTTATGTGACCGTCCGTGGGCCGCTGCACGTGGCATCGACCCGTTCAGTCCCTGGCGGAGGTGGCAGCGCACGGCGGCTAGAGCAGTTCACGCTTGATTGTAGCGATAGCCACAGTGCCCAAACCAGGCGACCGCATCCGAATCCGTAATCGTTTGCAGCGCGGCGGCGATGGCTCGGAACAACGCCTCCTCCGTTCGGGCTTTGACCTTCCGCAAG
>DATKZB010000035.1:0-28812 GCA_035528235.1 Phycisphaerae bacterium | reverse complement strand
CCATCGCCGATACGCTAACTTGCTCATCGCCGATACGCTAACGTGCTCGTCGCCGATACGCTAACGTGCTCGTCGCCGATACGCTAACGTGCTCGTCGCCGATACGCTAACGTGCTCATCGCCGATACGCTAACGTGCCCATCGCGGCGGCCTGGGAAGGCCGCCGCGCGACAAGTACGGTTGCAGGACTAACTTGCCCATCGCCACTACTCGTAGCGGAGGCTCTCGATGGGGTCCTGCCGCGCGGCGCGCAGCGCGGGGTGCAGGGCCCCGAGGAACGTTCCGACGGCCGCCAGCGCGGCCGCGTAGGCAAACCGCACGGCGGGGATGTCAACGGTCCAGAGGGGCTGAAGGTGCAGGATGACGGCGCGTCCGCCCCACGTCAGGAGGAACCCGACGACGATGCCGCCCGCCGCAATCAGCCCCGCCTCGGCCAGCACCAGGCCGAAAATCTGCGCCCGCGACGCCCCGATGCCCTTCAGAATGCCGATCTCGCGCGTCCGCTCGACCACCATCGTGTACACCGTCAGCAGAATGACCAGAAAGCACACGAACCCCGCCACGAACACGACCGACCCGATGACCAGATGCATGTCGAGGAAACTCGATGCCAGGACGTCGTAGAACTCGTCCATCGTGAAGACGTTCAGGCCCCGCTGGTCGCGGATGGCGTCGCGCACGGCCGTCGCGCGCGTCGGGTCGGTCACCCGCACGTAGAAGAACGAGGCCCGCCGGCCGCGCTGCTGGAGGGCGTCGCTGACCGTGTCGATGGGCATGAAGACGCGCCCCGCGACGCCCTCGCGGGCGATGCCGACGATCTGGAACGCGTGGCCCCACCGCTCGACGGTCTGGCCCACCCGGTACGGGCCGGCGTCGGCCAGGCGCGAGTCGATGACCATCTCCCAGCCGCCCTCCAGCGGCCGGCCGTCGAGCATCTGGTCCTCGGCGGCGAAGAACGGCCAGTCCTCGGGCCGGATGCCGTAAACGTTCTGGACCCGCCCGGCCATCTTGAACGGCCACCGGAGGACCGGGATGGCGCACTCGACGCCGGGTACCGACTCCAGGTCCTTCTCGACCTGGTCGGCGGGCAGGCCGCCGCTGACGACCACCTGGTCCGACGCCGGCCAGACCATCAGGTGCGCCGCCACCCGCGTGGTCCGCTGGGCGATCTCCGACAGCATGCTCGTCAGACCCACCAGCACCAGGAACAGGGCTACCCCCACGCCCACCGCCAGAACGCTGATGGTCGTGCGGACCTTGCGAGCCATGATGTTCGCGAGCGGCAGCATGGGGCCCCTATCGGCGGCGGGTCCTGGCGCCGCGCGGCCGGCTCTCGAACCCCGTGCCGCGCTTGGCCTCCGTAATCACCTTCATCACCTCCACCGCCTCCTCCAGTGCGACGGGGAACCGCTTGCGGCGGCGGACGGCGGCGTAGAGTTCGTCCCAGATGTCCCACGTCTCCTTGGGGTTGGCCTCGAAGGTCTTCTCGATCCACGGCAGGGCTTCGGAACTGCCGAACGCGGCCCCCGGGTCGCCGGGGTTGGGCCGGCGGCGCGGCAGTTTCGCCTTCGGGTCGAGGTACCGGACGGTGATGGTGTTACCTGTGCACTGCAGGGCCCCGCGGGTGCCCCACAGGAGGTAATCGGGCCCCATGATGGCGGCCCCGCCGCCGATGGTCATGTCGACCACGCGGCCGTTGGTGCCGGTGGCGACGACGTGCAGGTGGTCCTCGGCGTCGCCGACGGCGGCGATGCGCTTCAGGCTGCTCCAGAGGGTCTTGACGGGCGCGTCGAGCATCCGAAGCAGGTGGTCGACGACGTGCGGCCCCCAGTTGAGCAGCTGGCCGCCGCCGTAACGCTTGAGGGTCTGCCAGTCGTCGCGCCGGGCATAGCCGCCCCGCATCAGGCGGATCTCGTAGACCTCGCCCAGGATGCCGGAGGCCATGATCTCGCGGATGTGCAGAAACGCCGTTTCGTTGCGGCGATTGTGGCGGATGAAGAGTTTGCCCTTGACCCGACGCGCGGCAGCCGCCAGGCGCTTCGCCTCGGCGTAGTCGACCGTGATGGGTTTCTCCTGGAACACGTGCTTGCCGGCCGCCAGCGCCAGCAGGGCGTGCTGAAGGTGGTCGATGCTCCGCGTGGCCACCGAGACCATCTCGACGTTCGGGTCGGCCACCAGTTGCTCGACGGTCCGGTAGGCGGGGCACCCGTACTTGGCGGCAAAACGCTCGCGCTTCTCGGCCAGGGTGTCGCACCCGGCTACGATGCGGAACAGGTTTTCCTTGCCGTCGAGTTCCGGGCAGTGCATGCCCCAGCCGGCCCGTCCGAGTCCGGCAATGCCCAGTCGGATGGGGTTGGCCTTGGCCATGGCGATCCGCTCCTCTTCGCTATCGGTGGCGGCTCCCGAACGTGCCGCCTGTCCAGGCGTGTTGCGGCGATTATAGGGGCGGCCGGCAGGGGGAGCAAGCGTCGGCCGGTCGGCCCATGCTCGCTGACCCGTTGCCGCTGCCCCCCCCGCGCGGTAGAATGCCTTGTTCGTTGAGTCGCGTGGAGCCGCGCATGGACCGCTTTGAACTGGTTTCGGATTTCGAGCCCAAGGGCGACCAGCCCCAGGCCATCGATGCCCTGGTGCGGGGGGTCGAGGCCGCCAAACGGTACCAGACCCTGTTGGGCGTGACGGGCAGCGGCAAGACGTTCGCCATGGCCAACGTCATCGCGCGGCTGCAGCGGCCGGCCCTGGTCATCAGCCACAATAAGACCCTCGCGGCCCAGTTGTACAGCGAGTTCAAGGAGTTCTTTCCGCACAACGCGGTGGCGTATTTCGTGTCGTACTACGATTACTATCAGCCGGAGGCGTACATCCCGGCCCGCGACATCTACATCGAGAAAGACGCCTCGATCAACGACGACATCGACCGGCTGCGGCTCCAGGCCACCAGCGCCCTGGCGAGCCGCCGAGACGTCGTCATCGTGGCCAGCGTCTCGTGCATCTACGGCCTGGGCGACCCCGAGGATTACGAGCGGATGGTCGTGGACCTGGCCGTGGGGCAGCACATGGAGCGGGACGACCTGCTGCGGCGGCTGGTGGACATCCAGTACGAGCGGAACGACATCGGTTTCGGCCGCAGCAAGTTCCGCGTCCGCGGCGACTGTGTCGACGTGCAGCCGGCGTACGAGGAGTTCGCCTACCGCATCGAGTTCTTCGGCGACCACCTCGACCGCATCGCCCTCATCAACCCCACGACGGGCGAAATCCTGGGCTCCGAACGCCAGGTGTACATCTACCCGGCCAAGCACTACGTCATGCCCGAGGACCACATCGGGCGGGCCTGCGTCTCGATCGAGGACGAACTCACGGCGCGTCTGGCGGACCTCAGGCGCGACGGCAAACTGCTCGAGGCTCAACGCCTCGAAGCCCGGACGAAGTATGACCTGGAAATGCTCCGCGAGGTCGGGTACTGTTCCGGCATCGAGAACTACAGCCGCCACCTCTCCGGCCGCCGGCCCGGCGAACGCCCGTACTGCCTGCTCGACTACTTCCCCGACGATTTCCTGATGTTCGTCGACGAGAGCCACGTCACGATTCCGCAGATACGGGCCATGTACGCCGGCGACCGCAGCCGCAAGGAGACCCTCATCGAGCACGGGTTCCGGCTGCCCAGCGCGCTGGACAACCGGCCGCTGATGTTCGACGAATGGCAGTCGCTGGGGCGCCACGTGTTCTTTACCTCGGCGACGCCCGGCGACTGGGAACTCGAGCGGTCGGCCGGCGAGGTCGTGGAGATGGTCATCCGGCCGACGGGCCTCGTGGACCCCGAGATCCGCATCGAGCCGGCCACCGACCAGGTCCGGCACTTGGCGGGCGAGGTCCGCCAGCGGGTGGCGCGCGGCGAGCGGACCCTCGCGACCACCCTGACCAAGCGCCTGGCCGAGGACCTCTCGGAGTACTTCCGCCGCGAGGGCATCCGTTGCGAGTACCTCCATAGCGAGGTCGAGGTCTTCGACCGCAGCGAAATCCTGAGGGACCTGCGGGAAGGCAAGTTCGACGTCGTCGTCGGCGTCAACCTGCTCCGCGAGGGGCTCGACTTGCCCGAGGTCAGCCTGGTCGCCATCCTCGACGCCGACCGCGAGGGGTTCCTGCGGTCCGATACGAGCCTGCTCCAGACCATCGGGCGCTGCGCCCGCCACTCGCGCGCCCAGGTCATCCTGTACGCCGACACCGTGACGGGCAGCATGCGGCGGGCCATGGACGAGACGCGCCGCCGCCGCGAGATTCAGGCGGCCTACAACGCCGAGCACGGCATCCGGCCCGAGTCGATCCGCAAGGCGATCCGCGCGGGCATCGAGGCCGAGGTCGCGGGCCGACGGGCCGCTCGCCGGGCCGTCCGGCTCAGTGAAAAGGACTTTGCGCGGACCGAACTCGTCCGCGAACTAGAGGCCGAAATGCACCGCGCGGCCGAACGCCTCGAATTCGAGCGGGCCGCTGAACTCAGAGACCGTATCCAGGAACTCCTTCATGAAACCCAAACGACCCTGTAACACCATCCCGCTCGATCGGCTCAGGCTCCGGGCGCTCGAAAGCCTTCAACCCCTGCTGACCCTGGCGCTGGAGGAGGACATCGGGCCCGGAGACCTGACGAGCAACGTCCTCATCCACCACGACGCCATCGGCGAGGCCGTGCTCCTGGCCAAGGCCGACGGCGTGGTGGCCGGCCTGTTCTGCATCCAGCCGATGTTCAACCGCGTCGACGACCGCCTCCAGTTCGCGCCCGCCGTCGACGAGGGGTCGCCCGTGACGGCGCGCCAGGTCCTGGGCCGCATCACGGGGCCCGTGCGGGCGCTGCTGACCGTGGAGCGGACCCTCCTGAACTTCGTCCAGGCCCTCTCGGGCATCGCCACGCTGACCAGCCGGTTCGTCGCCGCCGTCGAGGGCACCGGGGCGGTTATCCTCGACACCCGCAAGACCACTCCCGGCTGGCGGTACCTCGAAAAGTACGCCGTCCGGATGGGCGGCGGGGTGAACCATCGGACCGGCCTGCACGACGGCGTCCTCATCAAAGATAATCACCTGGCCGTCCGGGCCCCGAAGCACGTCGGCGAGACCATCGCCGGCCTCGTGCGCGAGGCCCGGCACCGCATCTCGCCCGAGATTCCCATCCAGGTCGAGGTCGAGACCACAGCGTACCTGGCCGAGATACTGGCCGCCGAGCCCGACGCCGTCCTTCTGGACAACATGAAACCGGCCAGGCTTCGCGAGGCCGTCCGCCAGCGTGACCGGCTCTTCGGCAACGGCGGCCCGGCCCTGGAGGCCTCGGGCGGTGTCACGCTGCGCAACGTGCGGGCCGTGGCCAAGACGGGCGTCGACCGCATCAGCGTCGGCGCGCTGACGCACAGCGCCCCGAACCTGGACATCTCGCTCGAGATTCATCCGAAGTGACCGGTGCGCCGCCGGGGCCGGGCCTGCGCACCGGGTGGCGCTCCGGTCTCTCGCGAAAGGGTGCCCCGTGGATGCGAGGGTCTCTCTGGCGCTTCGTGGCCGACGCTCGGCTTCGGTGGCGGCCGACGTCCTGGCGGCCGAACTGGGCCTGGCGCCGCGCCAGGTCGTGGCGGCGGTCGAGGACCTCGGCCGCTACGGGTTCGTCATCGAATCACACCCCATCGAGGGGTTCCGCCTCGTCGCGGCCCCCGAGCGGCTGTTCGACGCGGAGGTGGTCTCGGGTCTGGGCGTGTCACGCGTCGGCCGGCGGGTCCGGTGTCTCGGCACCGTCTCGTCGACCAACGACCTGGCCTGGCAGGCGGCCGAGCAGGGGCCCGACGAGACGGACGGCCTGGCGATCCTCGCCGAGTACCAGACCGCCGGACGCGGTCGCCGCGGCAACCGCTGGGTGGCGCCGCCGCACACGTCGGTCCTGTGTTCGGTCGTCCTCTGGGTGCCGCAGGTGCCGCGACAGGGCGGGGTGCTGACCCGTGCCGCGGCGCTGGCCGTGGCGGAGGCGATCGAGCAACAGTGTCGGCTGAGCGTCGGCATCCGGTGGCCGAACGACCTGGTGGTCGATGACCGCAAGATCGCCGGAATCCTGGTCGAGGCGCGCCCGGCCTCCGACGGCGGGGGCCCGGTCGTGGTCGGGGCGGGAATCAACTGTAGCCAGCCCGAGGAGGCTTTCCCGGCCGACATCCGCCCCCACGTCGCCAGTCTGGCCATGCTGGGCGAGGACGTCGACCGGACCCTTCTGGCCCGCGGCCTGCTCGTGGCGCTGGACCGTGCGGTAGAACAGATGGCCGACGACCGCGGCATCGGCGACCTCGCACGCCGGGCCGCCGCGCGGTGTCGGACGCTCGGCCGCCGCATAACCGTCAGCGACGGCCAGGCGACGTTCAGCGGCGAGGTCCTGGACCTCGACCCGGACTACGAACTGGTCCTGAGGCTTGCCGAGGGTGGAATTCGCCATTTCCCGGCCATGACGACGCACGTTCTCTCGCGGGGAAGCACGTAGAATGGGAAAATGCGGTCAAAAACGGCGTAGCGCCGCAACGGCGGACGGAGAATCCGGCGCGCCTTACCAGATGATTAGGCGGACCGTAAGTGCTTGTTCAGAAGACGTTTACGGTCGCCGGTCCTCTCGGTTCCGTGGTCGTGTCGGGTGCGGGCATTTGACGGATGGGGGCTTTGTGCGTACCTTATAGTTCGGTGTCAGGGCGAAAACGGTGGTCCTGGCGACCATCGGTTTTTTCTAGCCAGGGGTGTAAAGGTGGGGGTGATGGAAATTGTAGAGAATCTTGTGAAGGCAGGCTGTTGTTCGGCCGATAGAGGTACGGCATCGGGACGCTTTGCCAACATCTGGAATGGCGTACGGCGACCGGTTGGTGGAAAAGAAGTCCGGCCTGTCGTGTCGCTGCCCGATACAGAACGCGCCAGAAAGGGGTGAGAACCGACAGGCGCGTGGCAAGGGCAGTCGTGGGATGGCCGCCTTTGGATTTGTGGGCGGCGCTGCGAAGGGCCGGGCATAACGGCGTTAGCATGGGCAGACAACGGAACCTGATCAGCCCCTCGTGGGCGGCGAAGGAACAAGGAGAGACTCAGATGAAACGTGCGGCCAAGAAGGGCTTTACCCTGGTTGAAATTCTGATCGTCGTGATCATCCTGGGCATCCTGGCGGCGATCGTGATCCCGCAGTTCACCGAGGCCTCAGCCGAGGCCCGCGTGAGCAGCGTCATGACCAACCTCCAAACGATCCGCAGCCAATTGCTCCTGTACAAGACGCAGCACAAGGAAATCTATCCGGGCTCGACCAGCGACGCGGCCGTGTTCGGCAACCAGATGACGCAGTACACCAATGCCGATGGTGGCGTCAACGCCACGCCCGCCGCGACCCATCCGTACGGCCCGTATCTGCAGTCGGTGCCGGCCAACCCGATCAGCGGCAGCAAGGTGGTCCGGGTGGTCAACAGCGCGGCCACGACGTTCACGGCGCCGGCGGCCGATGCCGGGTGGTGGTTCAACATGGCGACGGGCGAGTTCCGTGCCGACCTCGTAGCCGCCCGCGTCACGACCGACGGCACGCTGATCAACACACTGTAGCGAAACGCTGTGGGTGCGCAGCGGTGACCGCCAGCCTCTTCGTGTAGGGGCGAAGAGGCATGGAGCCCGGGGGCAGAGACGCTTGGAGCGTCCACTGCCCCCGGTACTTTATTCCGGGGGGCCTGAACCTGGACACGCCGGGGTGCTGCGAACGCCCCCTCCCGGCCGGCCCGCCGCCGAGGCCGGACGACCGTTTTGATCCAACCCGGCTATGGCAGCTTGCGACGCTCCCCTGGGGGCCCCTGCCATGCCCGCTTGAAGCTGCCTCATGAATGCCGGTAAGGGGCGTTCAAATCGTTGGAGCTGGGCCATTTCATGTGCCGATAAACCCTTGGAGCAACACGCGATGGACGCGGGGTCTCTCTTTTTTTGGCCTCGCGTGTGAACATAGGAATGTTAGGGGATATGGGAAATGATCTCAAGAGACCTTCGGGCCATTGCGCACGGGCTTGTCCTCGTATCGGCGGTGCTGGCTCTGATTGCGGCCGCCCTGTGGTTCCGGACCGGGCCGCTCGAGCCCCAGGCTTCGGCAGCCCCCAACACGATCTCGACGGGCGCCGGGGGCGTCCCCGACTCCGGCCGGCAGCGGATCGAAATGATTGAGCAACTCAAGGCGCTGAACAGCCGGCTGGCCGACGTTGAGCGCGGTCTGCGAAGCGGCACCTTCGTCATCCAGACGGCCGAGCAGAAGGGCGCGGCCAAGGCCGAACCGAAGGAGGCGGGCCAATGAGCAGCGCGTGTCGGCTGTCTCGAAGCTGCGGCTTCACGATCGTGGAACTCCTGATTGTGCTGATGGTGCTGGCGATCGCGGCGGCGGTGGTGATACCGAGCATCGGCACGGCCGCCGACTCGCAGGCCATCAGTGCCGCCAGGGTCGTGGCCTCGGACCTGGAGGTCGCACGAAGCCTGGCCGTGACGACCCAGCAGCCGTACTCGCTGGTCTTCAGTCCCGACCTGAAGGCCTACAAGGTGGTGGCGAACTACGGTGGTGGTGCGTACGCCGCGGCTGTGCCAGTGCCGCACCCGGTGGTGCAGGGCAAACTGTTCGAGGTTGTCCTGGCGGAGCAGAGCGGGATGGGCGCCGTCACGGTGTCGAGCGCGACGTTCGGCAGTGCGTCGTACGTCACGTTCAACTCGCAGGGCGAGCCCTCGTCGCCGGGCATCGCGACGATCCGGTCGGGCAACGTCGTCATGCAGGTCTCGGTGGCCATTCTGACGGGTACGGTGACGGTGACGCGTACCTCGGGTTGACGCGGGCGAAAGGGGTCTGGCGTGAGGCAGTTGGCGATCGGCCTGGACATCGGAACCACGGCGGTGCGGATGCTGCAACTGAGCGGCACCGACCGGGACCTGCGCGTTGTGGACGCCGGGCGGTTCGTGGTTCCCCAGGAGGTCAAGGGCGACGCCGCGCGTTGCCGCGAGTTCGTGATCGAGGGCGTCCGCCGGCTGGTCAAGGAGCGTCGTTTCCGCGGGCGCGAAGTGGTCATGGCCCTGGCGCCGGGCGAAATGGCGGTCCGCAACATCCGCATGCCGAAGATGCCCGACGCGGAACTCGTGACGGCGGTCAACTGGGAGGCCCAGAACAAGTTCCCCTTCGACACGGCCTCCGCGGTCATCCAGTTTCTGAAGGCCGGCGAGGTGCGGCAGGCCGACCAGGTCCTCGACGAGGTCATCGTCTTTGCGGCGCCGCGCCTGGAGGTTGACGCCAAGATCCAACTCGCCTGCGAGGCGGGCCTGAACCTCGTCAGCCTCGACGCCGAGCCGTGCACGGTCTTCCGCGGGTTCCAGCGGTTTCTGCATCGCCGCGACGACGAGGCGGTCGTCAGCGTGCTGGCCGACATCGGGGCGCAGACGATGGTTGTCATTTCGCGCGGGCGCGACGTGGTATTCGTCAAGGCGATTCCCATCGGCGGGGCGGTGTTCAACCGGGCGGTGGCCGAGTGCCTGGAACTGGTGCCGACCGAGGCGGAGGCGCTGCGGCGCCGCATCGGCCGCCGGCAGGCCCAGGGCAACACCGACGAGGTCGATCATGCCGGCCGGGCGGTCGCCGACGCTATCCGGCCGCACCTGGAGGACCTCGCCGACGAGATCGGTCTGTGTCTGCGGTACTACAGCGTGACGTTCCGCGGGCCGCGGCCCGAGTCGATCGTCTTCACGGGTGGCGAGGCGCACGACCCGATCATGCCGGCGGCCCTGGCCGAGCGGCTGGGCCTGGGTCTGGAGATCGGCGACCCGTTCCGCGGCGTCCGGACCGACCACCTGGGCCCGATCCTCGACCGGCGCGACGTCCGGGCCGAGTGGACCACGGCGTTCGGCCTGGGGCTGAAGGGGTTCCATCTGGCGGCGCAGTTCACGGCGGGGTATGCCGCCTGAAGTGGTGGAGGGACACGCGGTGCACGAACTTGAGTTTCTGCCGGAAGACTACATTCGGGCACGGTTCCAGCGCCGCATCGGTTTTATCCGGTCGTGGCTGTTGCTGGCGATCGGCATGGCGATGGTCCTGTGGAGTCTTCAGATGGGCACCTGGGTCCGCGACGCGCGGGCCGAGTTGCAGGCGCTGCGAGGCACTGGTTCGGCCATGGAACCCGACGTCGAAAAAATCCGGACCATGAGGGCCGAGGCCCGGTCCTACAACCGGCGGATCGACCTGGTGCGGGCCCTCCACCCGACCATCAGCGCCAGCGAGGTCGTGGCCGACCTGGTCGACCTGCTGCCCCAGGACGTCGGGGTCGAGACCCTCGACCTGGACTACCCCGAGGCGGCGGATGCCGACCGGGCGACGCTACGGCTGCGCGGCACGGCGCCCGACGAGACGACCGTGACGCAGACGGCTGCCGCGCTCGACGCCTCGCCGCGCTTCGAGCACGCGATGCTGGTCGAGTCGAAACGGGTCTCTGAGCGGACGGGCGGCGGCCGGGCGTTCGTCATTACGGCCAACGTCATGCCGACGCCCGCGGGCAAGGAGCAATGATCGTGGCCCCACGCCCCACCACACGCCAACGTTGGGCCGTCGACCGCCAGCAACTGCTCATCTTGCTGGTGGCGGCCGTCATGTTGACCAGTTTCGGGCTGCTGGTGCTCTGGCCGAAGCAGCGCGAGTTGACGGCCCTGGGGCACGCCGTCGATCACGAGCGCGACGTGGTCAGCCAGAAGGTGCTCGCCAGCCACGAGGGCATGTACGTCTCGGCGCGAATCCCGAGCCTTCGCATGGCCCAGCGTGTCTTCAGCCGGCGGCTGCCGTCGGAGCCGGCGGTGGCCCAGTTCCTGCAAGTCGTGGCCGAATGCGTGGAGGCCGAGCCGGGCGTCACGCACGAGATCGGGCAGGCCCAGATCCCTGTGACCGGGTCGACGCCGGCGGTGCCCCTGCGGCTGTGCCTGGCGGGGCCGTTCGACGCCGTGTACCGGTGTCTGGTGGGGGTCGAGGGCATCGACCGGCTCAGCCGGTTCCGGCGGGTGCGTTTTGCCCGGTCCGAGGGCGCCGGCTGCGTCCAGGCCGAGGCCGAAATCCTGCTGTACTACCTGCCCGAGGAGCAGCCGGCGACGAATCCGGGCCAATCGGGCAACGGGGGCGGAACGACTCCGGAGCGGGCACGCGGATGAGTGACGGGGCGACTAACAGCGGGGCGGCGAAGTTCCGGGCCGGCGACACCTGCCTTCATGCGTGGCTGGCCGGGCGGGCCCGAGGCCGGTGGGCCACGGCGCGCGGCCGGTGGATTCAGGCCGCGCTGACCGCGGGTCTGCTGGTGACGGGCCTCGGCGCCTGGGCCCTGGCTGTTATTCAGCCGTGGACCATGAAGACGGCCGGCGCGCACCTGGTGTCGCTGGCGGCGGGGATCAACCCGGACCAGGTTCGCTCGGCCGCGGTGGCCATCGAGGAACTCGTCGACGAGCACACGACGCCGGCCGTGAGGCGACTTCGCCGGAACCCGTTTGTCCCGGTCGTGGCGGCGGCCGAGACGGGCCGTTCGGGCCCGCCGCCGGTTCCCGCGGCCGCCGACCAGGTGGGTGCGGACGGGCCGACGCCCCGGGAGATCCTCGAGAAGGTCAAGGGCCTGAGGCTCGAGGTCATCGTCATCACGTCCGCCGGCGAGCGCTGGGCCGTCATTAACGGAGAAAACTATCGCGAGGGGGATGCGGTGGCCGGCCTGGAGATCGTTGAAATCCAGGAAGGCCGCGCCAAGCTGCAGCAGGGCGGCGTCACGTGCCTGCTGCGCATGGACTGAGAAGGAGCATCGTCATGGAAAGGGAGACCCTGTTTAACCCACATCGCTGGCGCGTCCGGCTTCTGGCCGCCGCGCTGGCCCTGGCGTACCTGGTGCTGGGCCCCAGCGTGGCGCTGGGCGCGCCGGCAGGCGAGAAACCGCCCCCGGCCGCGCCAGCCCCCGATGCCGCTGCGCCCGCCGCCGGCGGCACGGCCACGACCACGTCGGCCGGCGAGGGCAAGATCGAACTGCACGTCAAGGACGACGAATTGGCCAACGTCCTGGAACTCCTGTCGCAACAGTACCAACTCAACATCATCGCCGGCAAGGGGGCCAAGGGACGCGTCACGGCCGACCTGTACGGCGTGACGGTCGAGGAGGCCCTCGACGCCGTCTGCCGGGGCAGCGGACTGGTCTGGGTCCGCGAGGGTGGGTGCATCTACGTTCACACGCCCGAGGAGATCGCCGCCATCAAGGGCGACGAGTCGCGACTGACGACCGAGGTCTTCTCGCTGAACTACCTGAAGGGCGACGATGCCATCAAACTCCTGGCGCCGATCCTCTCGGCCAAGGGCAGCATGGCCGTCAACACGGCAGCCCCGGAGGGCATCCCCTCCGGCGGCAGCGAGGGCACCGGCAGCAACAACTTCTCGCTCCAGGACACCGTGGTCATCCGCGACTTCCCGGAGAACATCGAACGGGTCCGGGAGGTCCTCCTGCAGCTGGACCGCCGGCCACGGCAGGTCCTCGTCGAGGCGACGATTCTCAAGATCACCCTCAACGACACGACGAGCCTGGGCGTCGACTTCAACGCCTTGGCCGGCGTCAACTTCCGGGATCTCTCGAACACGGCCATCCCCGTGGTCGACCCGACGTCGGTGCCCAACGACGGCCTGACGCCCGTCACGGCCCCCGCCGCCATGAAACCGTGGGGCCAGATGCGGACCGAGGGGTTCGCCGGACCGGGCACCGGGCTGAACATCGGCGTCATCACGAACAACGTGGCCTTCTTCATCCACGCCCTCGAGGAGGTGACCGACACGGTCGTCCTCAGCAACCCCAAGGTGCTGGCCCTCAACAAGCAGCGGGCCGAGGTCATGGTGGGCGAACGCCTCGGTTACAAGACCACGACTACCACCGAGACGAGCTTCATCGAGACCGTCGAGTTCCTCGACTCGGGCACGCAACTGCTCTTCCGTCCCTTCATCAGCGACGACGGGTACATTCGCCTCGAGGTCCACCCGAAGGTCGCCCAGGGCAACGTCATCAACGGCCTGCCGGAGGAAATCACCACCGAGGTCACCTGCAATGTCCTGGTCAAGGACGGGCACACGATCGTCATCGGCGGCCTGTTCGACGAGGACGCCAGCATCGGACGCAAGCAGGTCCCCGGCCTCGGCAACCTGCCGGGCCTGGGCTGGCTGTTCCGCAGCAAGGAAGACAAGACCACGCGGCACGAGATCATCGTGCTCCTGACGCCGCACATCATCGAGGACGTCGAGGAGGCCAGCAAACTCGGCGAAGACATCCGGGACGACATCAAGCGGCGGTGCCTGGGTGTCCGCGAGGGGTTCACCTTCTTCACGCGGGAACGCATCACCGTCGGTTACGTCCAGAAGGCCAACGAGGCCTGGCAACGCTACGAGAAGGGCGGCCGGCGAAAGGACCTCGACGACGCCTGGTGGAACGTCTCGCTGGCCAACAACGTGGCGCCGAACAACCTCAAGGGCCTCCGCCTGAAGGACAAGGTCCTCTCCGCCCGCAACGCCCAGCCCCACACGCCGCCCAACCTCACCCTCTGGGACACCATCGGGGCCCGGCTCCGGGCCATGGACGAGGCTAAGGGTGCCGTCCCCGGCAGCGCGAAACCGGCGCCGGCCCCCAAGCCGGAAACCGCGACGCCGTCCGCCCCGACCGCGACGCCGCAGGCCAACGCCCAACCCGCCGGCCCCGCCGCAGACCGGCCCGAGGTAAAGGAGGTCAGCCGTGCGAACTAAGCGAATGATCCTCGGCGCCGTCGTGGCGTGCCTGGTCCTGGCCGCCGGATGCGGGCAGACCCAGATGGATAAGGACCGCCGGGAGGCCCGCAATCGGTGGGCCGACTCGCGGGCCGAGATGATGACCAAACTGGCCGAAGGGTGTTACCGTCGCGGCAACCTGGACCGCGCGCGCGAGCACGTCGAGGAGATCATCAAGGGCGGCGTGGTCCGCTACGCCCCGGTCTACGTGCTGGGGGCCCGCCTGGCCGCCGAGAAGGGCGAACTGGACCTGGCTCGCGACTACGCCGAGACCGCCACCACGATCGACCCGAAATCCGCCGAAGCCTGCTACGTGTTGGGCACCATCGACCAGGCCATCGGACACG
This sequence comes from Phycisphaerae bacterium, assembly GCA_035528235.1. GTDB lineage: Bacteria > Planctomycetota > Phycisphaerae > FEN-1346 > FEN-1346 > DATKZB01. The sequence continues at coordinate 14,667 of DATKZB010000035.1, read as the reverse complement.
ACGACAAGGCCCTGGAGGAATTCGCCACGGCGGCCGAACTGAGCCCCGACGTGGCCCGGTACGTCCTGGCCGAATCCGAGATGCTCGTGGCGGCCGGCCAGCCCGAGACGGCTGCCAAGCGCCTGGCGACCGCGGCCCAGCGGATGCCCGGCCGGGCCGACATCCACGGCGCCCTCGCCGACGTCTTCTCGCTGCTCGGCCGGTACCAGGAGGCCGTCGGCAGTTACCGGATCTCCATGCGGCTGGACCCGAAGGGGCAGACGCCCACGGAGCGGTTCGCCAGCGCCCTGTTCCACTCCGGGGCGTACCAGGAAGCCGAGGGGGTGCTGGTGGACCTGGAAGCGCTGGAGCCCGACTTCGCCGCCGGCTGGATCGGCCAGATGCGGGCCGACTGCCTGCTGGCCCTCGGCCGCACCGACCAGGCCCGGGCGCTGTACCAGCAGCGGTCCCGCGACGCTCCGGAAACGGCCAGGCCGCTGGTCTCGCTGGCCAAGTGCGACATCGTCGAGAACCGGTTGCCGTCGGCCCGGAAGTTCCTCGATGCCGCCCTGTCGCGGTCGCCGCAGGCCGCCGAGGCCAACGCCCTGATGGGCTATGTGCTCGTGGCCGAAGGTCGGCCCGGCGAGGCCCTGCCGCACCTTCAGTTGGCCCTGAAGGACCCGAACTGCGCCGGCCGGGACACGGTGGTGCAACTGCTTATCCGTGCCGGCGGGCAGCCGCCCGAGCCGCCGCCGGCCACCGGCCCGCCGGCCGCAGCGCCGCACGCCGAGCGCAGCGGGCCGTACAGCCTGGCCCGACCCATAAGCCCGTCGTGAGACGCGAACCGCGACGCCTCGTGTGCGGGGGAAGAGGTCCGGAGGTCTCTGGTTGTGATTGAGTTGCGACGTGTCATTGCCGTCATCCTGCTGTTCCTGGGGGTCGGGGTGGGTCTGCATCTGCTAATGGACCCGCTGCGCGACACGGAGCAGTCGGCGGCGGCCAAGGCGATGACGCTGGGCGCGGGCCTGGCGCTGGCGGTCCTCGGGACCATCGGCGGCTTCCTGATTGCGCGCGTGCCCAAGGAGCGGATCAACACCGTGGCGGAGCACCTGGAGGGCATGATCCGTCGCGGCACGGTGGGCATGGTTATCAGCGAGGGCGAGGCCGACGTGCTCGGCCGCCTCGGCACGGCCATCAACCGGTACCTGGTGTTCGTCAAGGACGATGTCGAGCAATCGCACATGGCCGCCAAGGAGCGGCAGATTCAGATGAAGGTCCTGGAGGCGGAGAAGCGGCACATTGAGGCCGTCATCCACGCCATCAGCGACGGGGTGCTGGTCATGGACGCCTTCGGCGACCTGGTCCTGACGAATGCCGCCGCCGAAAGGACCTTCGGTTTCGAGTTCGACCCGGCGGTCCGCAAGCCGGTCGAGGAGGCCATTGGCGACAAGCAGTTCCTCGAACTGCTGCACGAAATGCGCGAGACCGGCCCGCTCGAGCCGCACCGGACCGTCGAGTGGATCCAGGGCGCCGGCGACGACGCCCGGACCTGGCGGGTCATCCTGAACACGGTGGTCGAGGGACGCAAACACGACCGGGTCAGCGGGGTGGTGGCGGTGCTGCACGACGTGACGAAGGAGAAGGAAATCGCCCGCATGAAGAGCGATTTTGTGTCGCATGTCAGCCACGAACTGAAGGCCCCCCTGGCCAGCATCAAGGCGTACGCCGAGATGCTGCTCGACGACGAGGCGGCCGACGAGGCCGAGGCCAAGGAGTTCCTGGGCGTCATCGCCGCCGAGACCACCCGACTCGGCCGGCTCATCGAAAATATCCTGAACCTCAGCCGCCTGGAGTCCGGCCTCATCCAGGCCAACAAGACCGACCTGGCCGTCACCGAGATCCTCCGCGACGTCGGCGACGTCATGACGCCCCAGGCCGTCCAGAAGAACATCCGGCTCGAGGCCGACCTGGCCCCCGTTTTCTTCCGCGTCAACGGCGACCGCGACATGCTGTACCAGGCGGTGCTCAACGTCGTCTCGAACGCCGTCAAGTACACCCCCGAGGGCGGTCGCGTCCGCATCTCGACCTACCTCGACGACGGCTCGGTCGTCGTCGAGGTGGCCGACACCGGTTACGGCATTCCGCCGGAAGACATCGAGCGGGTATTCGAGAAGTTCTATCGTTCGCGGCACTCGGCCAAGGCCGCCGGCGGCACCGGCCTGGGCCTGTCGCTCGTCAAGCACGTCGTGGAGACCATTCATGGGGGACGGGTAGCCCTGGAAAGCCAGGTCGGCAAGGGATCCGTGTTCCGGGTCTTTCTGCCGGCCGTTCGCTGACAGCGCCGGGAGGGAAGACGCTATGGGATGCAAAGTGCTGGTGGCCGACGACGAGGCGTGCATCACCCACGTCGTGGCACGCAAGTTCCAGAACGCGGGTCTGGAGGTTATCGTGGCCATGGACGGATGCGAGGCGTACGAGCGCGCCACGGCCGAGCGACCGGACTTCCTGGTCACCGACCTCCAGATGCCTGGCATGAGCGGGCTGGAACTGTGCGCGCGGCTGACGGCCGAATTGCCGGAGCCCATCCCGACGATCCTGCTGACGGCCAAGGGTTTCGAGATCGACCGCGACCAGATCCGCGACCTGCCCATTCTGCACGTGATGACCAAGCCCTTCAGCCCGCGCGAACTGCTGGCCAACGTTCAGCACGCGCTCGGCGTCGGGGCGCCGCGCTAAGAGGACCGCGATGTCACAGTCCGAGACAACCTGTCTTGAGCCCGTGGCCGGTGTGCCGGAGGGACTCGCCCGGGAGATCCTCGACCAGACGGGCGTGGCCGTCCGCTTCTACCGTCCCGACGGCACCGGCCCGGTGGACGCGGCGCCCGAGGACGACGCCCGCGCCGACGTCGGCGCGCCGGCGTCCGAGACCGTGCGCCGTCTCGTCCGCGAGGCGGCCGAGACCCGGGCCGACCGTCTCGATGCCGGGCCCGGCGTTCTGGCGGGTGCCTGGCCGGTCTGGCTCCGCGCCAGGCCCCTGTTCATCGTCGGCGCCGAAGTGGCCGTGTCCGGCCCGGGGCAACACGCGATGGCGCGCGGCCTGCTGGCCGCCGTGGCCGCGACCGTTCGCGCCCGGGTCCAGGAGGCCGACGTCCGGGCCGAGCGCGACTCGCTCTCCGAGGCGCTGTCCCAGTGCTTCGAGGAGATCAGCCTGCTCCACGGCGTGGGCGAGGCGCTGCGCGTTACCCAGCCGGTCCGGGGTCTGCTGGAGTACGTCTGCTCGGAACTGTGCGAGACGACCGGCGCCGAGGCGGCGGCCGCCTGTCTGCCGGGACACGACGGCGCACCGCCGGAGACCGTCGTGGCGGGGTCGCTGCCGATGCTGGCCTCGGACCTGCCGCAACTGTTCGGAAAGTTGCTCGACGGCCTGGATGCCGACGAGGGCGTCCTCATCAACAACCACTGCCAGCAGGACCCGTTGCTGGGCCGCTTTTCGCTGGCGCTGGAGCGGGTGGTCGTGGTGCCCCTGACGATGGGGAAGGGGGCGCGCGGTGCCATGGCGGCGTTCAACCGCGAGGGCGAAGAGTTCGGCAGCCCCGACGTCAAACTCATCCGGTCCAGCGCCAACGCCACCGCCGTCATCATCGAGAACCGCCACCTTTACCACGCCCTCCGGGAGATGATGCTGAGCCTGGTCCGGGCCCTGGTCTCGAGCGTCGATGCCAAGGACCCGTACACGTGCGGCCACAGCGAGCGCGTGGCCTTTACCTGCCGCGAGATCGCCCGACAGATGGCCCTGGACGACGACCAGGCCGAAGAGGCATACATGGCGGGGCTGCTGCACGACATCGGCAAGATCGGCACACCGGAGGCCATCCTGCGTAAGGAGGGGCTCCTCCAGCCCGAGGAACGCCTCATCATGTCGCAGCACCCCACGGTGGGCGGACGCATCCTCGAGGGCATCGCCAAACTCGGGACCGTCCGCGAGGCCGTCATCCACCATCACGAACGCCTCGACGGCAGCGGGTACCCCGACGGCCTTCGGGGCGACGCCATTCCGCCCCTGGCCCGTATCGTGGGTCTGGCCGATGCCTTCGACGCCATGACCAGCAACCGGCCGTACCGGCCCATGCTGCCGCTGTCGCACGTCATAGACGAGATCCGGCGGAACGACGGCGTGCAGTTCGACCCCGCCGTGGTCGAGGCGTTCTTCCGGATCAACCTGAAGCGGCTCATGCAGCAGTTTGTCGAACAGTCGCCGGCGCTCTGCGCCCCGTAGAGGCGAGGTTTGCCATGCCGACTACAACCGATGCGTACGGCAGCATGATCGTGCTCTCGGTAGACCCGGCCCTGACACGGGCCGAAGAGGAGCAGTTCCGCCGCGCCGCCGCCGAACAGATTCGCGCCGGCGGCCGGTGGTTCGTCCTCGACCTCTCGCGGACCGGGTACTTTGACAGCCAGGGCCTGGAAGCCCTGGTCTGGTTCCAGGAGCAGGTCGAGGCCGTCCAGGGGGCGGCCAAGGTGGCCGGCCTCAAGGGCATCGGCCGCAAGACCTTCGAGGTCGTCCGCCTCGACAAGCGGTTCGAGGTCTTCGACAACGTTCACGAGGCCGTCAAGAGTTTCCATTAGGACAGGCGATGACCCTGGCAACCAAACACCGCGCCCGGCTCGGCGATATGCTGACGGCCCGCCAGGTCCTGACGGCCCAGCAACTGGCCCACGCGCTGGAGGTCCAGCAGACCGGCCAGCCGGGCCGCCTCCTGGGCGAGATCCTGGTCGACCTGGGATATGCCACCCAGGAGCAGGTGCTGTCGGCCGTGGCCGAGGCGTGCGGCGTGCCGTTCGCCCGCCTGACGCCTCAACTGGTCGACGCGTCGGTCCGCGGCGCGCTGCCGGCGGCCTTCACGCAGAAGCACGGCGTCCTGCCGCTCTTCCGCGTCCGCGACGTGCTGACGGTGGCCGTGTCGGAGCCGTCGAACATCTTCCTGGTCGACGAGATCGCCCACGCCGCCGGCCTCAGCGTGCAGGTGGTGGCCGCCGTCGCCGACAACATTTACCGGATGCTCGACGAGACGCGCCCCGAGGGCAAGGAGTTCGCCCAACTCCTCGACGACGGCGAGGGCGACATGTCGGCCTCGCCCGACCTGCTGCTGCCCGATGACTACGAGGCGGCGTACGGCACCTGGCCGCCCGAGAAGGTGGCCAGCCTGTTGGTGCGCGAGGCCGTCCGGTCGCGGGCCAACGCCATTCACCTGGAGCCCGACGAGAAGGTGCTGCGTATCCGGTTCCGCATCGACGGGGCGTTGCACGTGGTCATGCGTCCGCCGGTGCGTCTGGCCGCCGGCCTGGCCGCCGCGTTTGACGAGATGCTCGGCGCCGCGAACAAGACGTCGCCCGCTCACCCCTCGCGGCGCAGCGCGCGCCTGCTGGTCCAGGGCCGCAGCGTCCAGGTTCACGTGGCCAGTCTGGGGGGGGCCTTCGGACCCAGGACGGTCGTCCGCCTGGTCCGCGACGACGAGGCCCAGAAACCCCTCGAGAAACTCGGCTGCGATTTCGAACTGCTCTCGGCGTACCACGGCCTGCTGGCCGACGGTTCCGGCCTGGTGGTCGTGGCCGGCCCGCGCGAGAGCGGCGTGACGACGACGCTCTACGGCACGCTCAATGCCCTGGACCCCGTCCGCCTGAACGTCTGCACGTTCGAGGCGTGCGTCAACTTCAGCCTGCCGGGGGTGAACCAGTTCTCGCCGGCGACGTGCGGCACGGTCCACTCGGCCGACATCCTGCCGCGGCTGCTGCTCCAGCAGCCGGACGTCCTGATGCTGGACGGCGTGATGGACGCCACTGTGGCCCGGGCGGCCGTCGACGCCGCCCTCGACGGGTGCCTGGTCCTGGCCCAGATCCGGGCCCGCGACGCCGCCGACGCCATCGCTCGGTTGGCCATGCACGTGCCGGGAGAAATGCTGGCGTTGGCGCTTCGCGGCGTCTTGGCGCAGCGGCTCGTGCGGACCGTGTGCCTGCACTGTCGGACCCGGCACGAGCCGCCGCCGGCGCTGCGCCGCCGCATCGCCGAGACGACGAGTCCCATCGAGGAATACGTCAAGGGCCGGGGGTGCGGCGTCTGCGGGCAAACGGGGTTCCTGGGGCGGATCGGCCTGTTCGAGTTGGCGCCGATCCAGGGAGACCTGGCCGAACCGATTCGGGCGGGGGCCGATGCCGACGCCATCCGTGCCGCTATCCGCGCCGCCGGACACCCCTCGATCTGGACCGACGGCGTCAACAAGGTCCGGGCGGGGATTACCGCGATCGAGGAAGTCGTCGACGTCCTGGCCGGACACGCCGGGGCCGCACACCGGCCTCAGCCTGCCCCGGACGCCAACCCGCAACCGGTGCCGGCGACGGGGTGAAACGACAAGGAGCCGCGCGGGCGGCTCCGGCTCTGGCGTGACACCACCTCGTTCGTGCGGTCCGGCGCCGGCTACCGCTTTTTTTTGCTGCCCCGCCGCTCGATTTCCTTGATCTTGCCGTGGATGTCCTTGCCGTCGCTGTCCTTCTTGTCCTGCGGGATGGCGTCGTAGAGGGACCGGTAGAGCGTGAGGGCGGTTCTCGGGTCGCCCGTCTTGACGTACAGGTCGGCGAGTTTGCCGCCGATGTCCCGGTCATTGTACCGGCCTTTCTTGGGTATGGTCTCGAAGTGCCCCTTGTAGATGGCGAGGGCGCTGCGGTAATCGCCCATCTTGGAGTACAGGCCGCCGATTTTGTCGCAGAGGTTCTTGTCGTTGAAGCGTTCCTTCTCTTTCTTGGCGTCGAGGACACCCTTATAGAGGAGTAGGGCGTTTCGGTTGTCGCCGAGTTTCTCGTAGAGGTCGGCGAGTTTGGTGATCATGCCCCAGTCTGTCTTCCGCCGGGCCTCGGGTATGTCCTTGTACATCTTGAGATAGATACCCAGGGCGCCGCGCCACTCGGCCACCTGCTCGTACATGTTGGCGATCTTCTCGAGGTTCGTCCGGTGTTTGCCTTCGACGCGACCGGCGACGGCGTCGATGCGGGCCCGCAGCACCTCCGGGGCCTTGTCGCGGTCGCGCTGGAGCCCCGCCACGGTCTTCTGCAGCGGGAACAGCCGCCCATCGAACGCCTGGAGTTGGCCGGCCCACGAGATCATGACGGCCTTGTACTCGAGGAGTGCCTTGCCGCGCTCGCCGTTGGCCAGCTGCTCGGCGGCCTTGCCGGGCTCCTTCAGGCCCTGCTGAGCCTTCTGCTGGGCCTGCATGATATGCATCGTGAGCGTGAACTCCTGCTCCTGGAGGGATATCATGCGGCTTTCGACCGACTCGAGTTGCGTCTCGATGCGTTCGACGAGTTCGGAGTCCGGCTCGGCCTTCGGCTCTCCGGCCGCCAGGTACGTCGCCGGCGCGCACAGCAGGACCGCGCCCAGCACCAGACTCAGGACCGGTTGGGTGGATCGCGCTCGCATGCAGAGCCCCTTGTGTCGGCTCCCCCTCGTCCAGCCGCCCACGGCCAACTACATTATACACCTGCAAGGCCCGCATGCAACCGGACAGAAGCGGCCGTGGCGCCCTTTCAGCCCTCGATCGACGTCACGCGGACGGTCAGGTACCCCTGCCGGTGCCCGGTGTGTGTGCGGGAACTCTTGCGGCGGCGGACCTTGACGACCTCCAGTTTCGGGCCTTTCGACGGGCCGACCACCTCGGCGGTCACCTTGGCCCCCTCGACGATGGGCTTGCCGATCCGGACGCCCTTGTCGTCGGCCACCAGGAGTACCCGGTCGAACGTTACGTGGTCTCCCGGCTGGGCCTCGCGGCAGTCGATCTCGATGGTCTGGCCCTCTTCGACCTTCATCTGCGACCCGCTGTCTTCGATAATGGCGTACATACCGCTCTCCGCTCGTTAGTAGTTATACGACAGAAGGGGGCAGTCTAGCGGGCATCGGACGCCAAATCAAGCCCTATTCCTGCCCCGATCAGTTAGACGCCTCATCCGGGGCGGCCATTCAGGACCTTCCGGCGGCGCCCGATGGCCCGTTTTCGGACGTCACCTGCCAGCCGGCGTCGGTCTTGCGGCCGCTGTGGACCCGGCCGTCGGCCGTCCGCAGGCCCGTAAATCGCACCTCGCCCCACTCGGCCGGGCAGGCCGCGCCGATGCGGGTTTCGCCCCAGTAATCCGATACCAGGGCGTCGTTCAGGGCCTGGAGGGCCAAGCCGTGGCTCGTCACGTAGAACGGGGCCTGGATGGCCGTAGAGGTCTCGTAAATCGTGGTCCAGGCCGGGTCGACGTACCGCGCCGGCCGGGCCTGGGCCAGGTCGTGGGTCAGGCCCGCGGCGTCGCCCAGGTGCGAGGCCGCCAACCAGAACGCCGCACCCGTCCACCCGTGGAAGAACGGCTCGTGGGCCCGGCTGCACAGGTCGTACCGCCGCTCATAGGCCCGCCGCACGTGGGCGTCGGCCTCGCCCAGCGGCAGGAAGATGAGGGGGTTGAGTTGGACGGGGTGCTTCTCCTTGCCGAACTGTCCGGTACCGACTTGGCCCTCGCACGTCATGAGGACGCCCTCGGCCTCGTCCCAGAGGCGGCCGAAGGCCAGGCCGTCGGCCAGGATCCGGCGCCACTGCGCAAGAGCTGGCTCGTCTTCGCCCACTTCCTCGGCCATGGCCAGGGCGGTCCGCAGGGAATAGGCGGCACCGTACAGGGCGCAGAGATAGTTGCGGGCGTTCTCGCCGCCCATCTCGTCCTGGCCGAACGACGGCTCGATGGCGATGCCCCACGTGCCGTCCGTCTCGCGGTGCACGATGGACCCGAAGAACCGGGCCGACTCGCGGACCACCGGCCAGGCCACCTCGCGCGTCCAGCCCTCGTCGCGGGCATACTGCGACGCCTCCCGGGCCATCCGCGCCGGGTACGCCGCGTTGTGGATCTCGAACTGGCACCAGTTGGGCGTGCCGTGGCGGAGCAGCCGCGAGTCCGGCCCGATGGGGTACTCCCACGCCCACATCGTCCCCTCGGCCTCGTAGATGTCGCGGGTGTACGACTGCATCGTCTCGAGGTCGCGGCGGTAGAAATCGACCCACGCCCGGGCGACGTCCAGGTGCCCCAGCCTGAGCAGCGCCGGGTGGATGTACGAGACGTCCTGCGGAAAATGAAACGGCCACCCCACGCCCGACCAGCCGTGCGGCGGGGCGGGGGACCGGGAGTCCGGGGCGTAACTGGCGAGCACCCAGAACAGCGACCGGGCCCACAGGGCCTGGTACTCGGGCACCGGCACCTCGATGCATGCATCGCCCCAACGTCGGCGCCACGCCTCGGCGGCCTCGGCGGCGAAACGGTCGGCGTCGGTCGCGGCGGCCATCTCGGCCTGGAGTTCCGCCTGCCGTGACACGCCCGCGACGCCGATGACCAGCAGGTGCCGCCCGCGCGGGCCCGCGAACCGGATCCGCAGCCCGTCGGCCGCCGCCTCCAGCGTGGCCTTGCCCGCCGCCGAGACGACCCGCAGTGCGACCACCGAGTTGGCGGTGCCCATCCGGACGCGGCAGCGCCACGCGCCACCGGCCGCGTCGAGTTCCAGGCCCTCGGCCGTTCCGGTGACGTGCTGGTCGTAGTGGGTCTTCAGGTCGGTCTCGGGCACCAGGAGCAGGTCGGGCATGGCGCCCGGGGCCGAGGCCTCGTAGCCGACCTCGACGGCCAACAGGTCGCGCCGCCCGGGGTGGAAGGTGTTGGTGACGGTCAGGGCCAGGCCCGGCCAAGTCATCTCGGTCACGAGCCGGCCGTCGCTCAGCGTCAGGTGCTGCCGATACTCCGGCGGCGGGGCAGGGGGCGCGTCGGCCCAGACCAGCCGCGCGACCGGCAGCCAGTAGTCCAGGCCCCAGTCGCCGCGGTGCCAGTGGTCGGCGTGCATCAGGGTGGTCCGCGTGGGACTCTCGGCGAACCGGCCCCGGTAATGGGCGTTCATGAGGCCGTACGCGTCCAGCGACGCCCCGCACCGGCCGCTGCCCAGGTACAGGTTGATGTGGTCCCGGATGGACGCCGGCCACTGCGTTCGCACGATGTCGCCGGCCTGGATGGCTTTCTGCATGGTCGGGTCCCTTTGTGTCTGGCGTGACGTCCGGCTATTCTGGCCGCGCGGCGGCCGCACTGCAAGCCTTTCGCCCGTGCGCCGGCCTCTTGGCGCGCTTACGGCTTGAACCGGGTCGGCGTTCGCGGTAAAGTCGGCCGCTTGTGTGGCGCGGCAAGGAGGTGCCATGGACAGGGTACCGGATGCGAGCGGCCGTTTCGGCCCGTACGGGGGGCGGTACGTCCCCGAGACGCTCATGGCGGCGCTCGAACAATTGACCGAGGCGTACCTGGCGGCCCGCGACGACCCGGCGTTTCAGAAGGAACTCGATTACCTGCTCCGGCAGTACGCCGGCCGTCCCACGCCGCTGTACCTCGCCCGGCGGCTGACCCAAGCCTGGGGCGGGGCCAGGATTTATCTGAAGCGCGAGGACCTCACCCACACCGGCGCCCACAAGATCAACAACACGGTCGGCCAGGCGCTGCTGGCCGCTCGCATGGGCAAGAAGCGCCTCATCGCCGAGACCGGCGCCGGCCAGCACGGCGTTGCCACGGCCACCGGGGCGGCCCTGATGGGACTTGAGTGCGATATCTACATGGGCACCGAGGACATGCGGCGGCAGCGCCTCAACGTCTTTCGGATGCGGGCACTCGGGGCGCGGGTCGTCGGCGTCTCCAGCGGCCAGCGGACCCTCAAGGACGCCATCAACGAGGCCATGCGCGACTGGATGGCCACCGTCGAGACGACGCACTACTGTTTCGGCACGACGGCCGGGCCGCACCCCTTCCCGGTGATGGTGCGAGACTTCCAGACGGTCATCGGCCGCGAGATTCGCGAGCAGATTCGCGAGCAGGAAGGCGGCCTGCCGGCGGCCGTGGTGGCGTGTGTGGGCGGCGGATCGAACGCCGCCGGGGCGTTCGTCGCCTTCCTGGACGATAAGGACGTGGAACTCGTCGGCGTCGAGGCGGGCGGCCGCGGCATCGCCACGGGCGAGCATGCCGCGCCCCTGACGGCCGGCCGGCCTGGTGTTCTGCACGGGTCGCTCTCGTACGTCCTCCAGGACGAGGCCGGCCAGACCCTGCCGGTCCACTCGGTCAGCGCCGGCCTCGATTACCCCGGCGTCGGGCCCGAGCACTCGTACTGGAAAGACATCGGCCGCGTCCGGTACTGTGCCGCGACCGACACGGAGGCCCTCGCGGCCTTCGTCGAACTGGCCCGGACCGAGGGCATCGTGCCGGCCCTGGAGTCGTCGCACGCCCTGGTCGAGGCCAAGAAGATGGCCCCCGGCATGGACGGGAGCCGGGCGATCGTCGTCAACCTCTCGGGCCGTGGCGACAAGGACGTCGAGGAAGTCGCCCGCATCCTGGGCGAGGATCTCGGGAAGGGGGTGCCGGCATGAACCGCGTCGGCGCCACCTTCGACCGACTCCGCCGCGATGGCCGCAAGGCCTTCATGCCGTTCGTCTCGGCGGGCGACCCGAGCCTCGACGTGACGGCCGCCGTTCTGCGTGTCCTGGCGGCCCGCGGCGCGGCCGACCTGGTGGAACTGGGCGTGCCGTTCTCGGACCCGATTGCCGACGGGCCCACCATCCAGGCCAGTTACCAGCGGGCCCTGGGCAACGGCGTGACGCCCCAGGCCATTCTGGACATGGTGGCCGACCTGCGCGGCGAGGGTCTCGCTCTGCCCATCTGCCTCATGGTCTCGTACTCGTTGGTGTACCGGCCGGGGATGGAGGCGTTTGTGGCGCGGGCCGCGGCCGCCGGCATCGACGGCATGATCGTGCCCGACCTGCCGGCCGACGAGGCCGAGCCGCTCGGCCGGGCCTTGGCCGCCAACGACCTCGTGTACATCCCCCTGGTGGCACCCACCACGACGGCTGCGCGGCGCCAGACGATTCTCGCCCGCGCCACCGGGTTCATCTACTGCATCAGCGTGACGGGCATCACGGGCGAACGTGCCGCGCTGCCCGCCCACCTCGACGAGTACGTGCGGGGCGTGAAGGCGGCGGCGCGGGTGCCCGTGTGCGTGGGGTTCGGCATTTCGCGGCCCGAGCACGTGGCGGCAGTGGCCAGGGTGGCCGACGGGGCCATCGTGGGCAGCGCCATCATCCACCGCATCGCCGACCACGCCGCCGAGCCGCCGGAGACCGTCGCGACCGCCGTGGCCGACCTGTGCGAGGAACTGGCGGCGCCGCTGCGGGCGTGACGGGGCCGCACCACCTTACGGCGTTTCACGATTGCGCATTCACACCAGCACTTGGGCGCGGTGGGTCCCCGTACCCACCGCGCCAACCCGCAGCCGACCCTCGAGCGCGGCGGGTACGGGGACCCGCCGCGCACAATCTCGACGAGTTGAGAAAGTAGCATTAGTCGGGCGGCGGCGGCGACTCGACCGCTTTCAGCCGCTGACGCATCCGGTCGAGCAGTTGCTTCTGGTACTCCAGGTCCCACCAGACCCGCAGGGCATCGGGTTCCATTTCAATGGGCATCTCGACGGGCACCTCGGCGGGTATCCGGACGGCCCGGACCTGGCCCGCGGGGCCGGCCTTCTCCTCGACCACGATGGTGTACGTCCGGTCGGCCTGGGGCTGGTAGGTCAGGGGGATGCCCCGGCGGGTGGCGGTCGGCGTCGGCTGGCCGCCCCAGGCGGCGGTGTGCTGCCGCACCTCGTCCAGCGACGCCGGCAGCCGTTTCTTGTGGGCGTGGAAACAGGCGATCTGGTACGCCAGTTCGACCACGTTGGGGTCTTGCATGGCCTTGAACATCTGCACGGCGCCGCTGGAGGTCTCGACGGAAGGCTCGGCCCCGGCGCCCTCGCCCGGGACGGCCGGCGGCGCCGGGCTGGGCTCGCACCCGCCCATCAGGTACCACACGACGCCGTAGAGGACCGCCACGACGACCAGCGATGCCAGGACGGTCCAGCGTTTCGATTGCCAGGACGAGGGGTTGGCGGTCATGGGGCGTCTCCCGCGTCATGCGGCGCCGGACCGCCGCCGGATGGGCCGTCGCGGCGGAGGCGCTTGAACTCCTGGAGGCGTTTCTTGAGTTTCGCCTCGTGCCCGTGGTCGGTCGGCTCGTAGTAGGTCTTGTCCACGCCCAGGTAGTCCTGCGGCGCGACCCCGCCCTCAAAGTTGTGGGCGTACTTGTATCCCTCGCCGTGGCCGAACCGCTTGGCACCGTCGTAATGGGCGTCCCTCAGGTGCTTGGGCACGGGGATGGTCCGGTTCTCGCGGACGTCCTCCATGGCCTTGTCGATGGCCAGGTACGCGGCATTCGACTTGGGGGCGCAGGCGATGTACGTGACGGCCTCCGCGAGGGGGATGCGGGCCTCGGGCATGCCGACGAACTCGGCGGCGTGCATGGCCGCCACCGCCACCATGAGGGCGGCCGGGTCGGCGTTGCCGACGTCTTCGGCGGCGCAGATGACCGCCCGCCGCGCGACGAACCGCGGGTCCTCGCCGGCCTCCAGCATCCGGGCCATCCAGTACAGGGCCGCGTCGGGGTCGCTACCGCGCATCGACTTGATGAAGGCGCTGGCGGCGTCGTAATGCTCGTCGCCGGTGCCGTCGTACACGAGGGCCTTCTGCTGGATACTCTCCTCGGCCACCGCCAGGTCGACCGCGATGGGTCCCGCCTCCTCGGGCGGCACCAGCGGATTCTTGACCTGGCTGAGCACCGCCACCTCCAGGGCCGCCAGGGCCCGCCGGGCGTCGCCGTCGCTCGTCTTGGCCCAGTGGTCGAGGGCCTCGTCGGTCACCGTCAGGCGATACCGGCCGAGGCCGCGCTCGGTGTCGGTCATCGCGTGGCCAAGGAGCGTGCGGACATCGGCTTCCGAGAGGGGCTCGAACCGGAAGATCTGGCTCCGCGACACCAGCGGCGCGTTCAGGGCGAAGAACGGGTTCTCGGTCGTCGCGCCGATGAGGACGACGACGCCGTCCTCGACGTCGGGCAGCAACACGTCCTGCTGGGCCCGGTTGAACCGGTGGACCTCGTCCAGAAAGAGGACCGTCCGCTGCCGGGTCGTCAGCAGCCGGTCGCGGGCCCGCCCGAGCACCTCCCGCACCTCCTTGACGCCGACCATGGCGGCGTTCATCTGCTCGAAGGCGGCGCTGAGGCGGCCCGCGATGACCTCGGCGAGGCTGGTCTTGCCGGTGCCGGGCGGCCCGTAGAAGATGGCCGACTGGAGGCGGTCGGCGTCGATCATGCGGCGCAGCAGTTTGCCGGGGCCGAAGAAATGCCCCTGGCCGACGAACTCCTCCGGCGTCCGCGGCCGCATGCGCACCGCCAGCGGCGCCTGCTCGCGGACCTGCCGCCTCTCGCTCTCGTTGAAAAGCCCCATCGTGCCGCTATTATATCAGGGCGTGCCGCACGGTCACGCGCCTTTGGGCGGCGTGCCCCGCAGGCGTGAAGCGCGGCTCGCCCCGTGGGTGGGCGTCGGCCGTGAGTGCAAGAGACGCCGATGTTGCCATCGTCCCCGACGGGGGCGCCAGGTTGTGCAACCGGGCACATCCTTTACGTTTTAGACCGGGCACATGGTTTACACTTTCATGGGGTTTATGGGCCGGTCCGGAGCCCCTGGAGCGTAGCGGAAGGGGCTCCGGACCGGCTCTCCGCCGCCACGCCCACGCGGGC
>DATKZB010000034.1:0-6069 GCA_035528235.1 Phycisphaerae bacterium | reverse complement strand
GGCCGACGGTGGGCGAGGCCGAGGCGCTGGTTGAGATGGTGAAAGAAGAACGTGCCGCGAAGGCGATGTGATGTCAACGAAGGCTGAAATCAAATACGTCGGCGAGATTCGCGACCTCGTGTCGAAGATCAACACGCTGGAGAACGCCAACAGGAAGCTGTCCAAGGGCCTGCAGGAGGTCAAGACCAGCGGCAAGGCCGCAGGCGACCAGACGGCCGCGTCCTTCGGCGGGGCCGCGGCGAGCGTCGGCAAGATGGCGCTGGCCTTCGCGGGGGTGAACAGCGCGGCGTCGATATTGCACAAGGCCATGTCGCTCATCACGGCGGAGTTCGACAACATCCGCAAGCGGCGAGCCGAGGCCGCGGGGGTAATGGGGACCGTGGCGACGGAGAGGGCCATCGCCCTGAAGAACGTTCCGACGGGACAGGAGGCGCTCGTAAACCGGATTGTCGAGGAGGCCGCCACCCGAAAGGCACTCCCGCTTGGCCGGGCCGCGGGATACCAGTTGGCGGGTTCGGTCTTCTCCGGCGCCAGCGGCCTGACCCTGCAGCAGAAGGAGGCCGTATTCAAGGAGGCCGCCAAGGAAGCCGCCCTGACGAAACAGCCGGAGGTCGCCTTCGCAGGAACGCTTACGGACATCATGAAGGTCATCCCGCAACTAAAAGGCCACAAGGATCCCCAGGAGGCCGCCCAGATTGCGGCCGGGATACTTGAGGAGTTCTCCAAGGCGGCGAGGCCGGTTGAGCGTGATGCACAGGCCACGTTGCTCAGGCGGCTGGCGGCGTCCGCAATCGGTAGCGGCACGTCGTTTGAGAAGACGTTTGAACTGGGCGCCGCCATCTCGCAGGGCGGGGGCGATGTCGAGGGGAACATCACGGCAACGGTGGTCGGCAGGCTGTTCAAGAACCTGCGCAAGGCCAGGACGAAAGGGTATCCCATCGGTGGGGGACAATTCCTCAAGGTCACCGGCCGAGGCGACGAGGGCCTGAATGAATTGATGGACAAGGTGAGCAAGTTGACACCTGCCCAGAAGGACGTTTTCTTTCAGTCCTTCGCGCTGGGCCGAAGCAATATCGGGTTCGCCGTGGCGGACATTATCGGAAGGACCGAGCGCGGGCAGGCCCTTCTCGGCGCGGCGGAAGCGGAGATCGGCCCGGTCGGAGAAGCCGGAGTCAGCCGGCGGGCCAGACTTGAAAGCGCCCAAGCGGGAAAGTACGGACTCATCGCCAAGGTGGAACGCGTAATGGATGCAGCGATCGAAACTCAGCGGATCTCCGATTTGTCCCCTGCACTTGCCGGTTTGCTTCAAACAAAGCTGCCGGAACTGATGCGGGCGTATGACCTTCCGAAACTGGCGCAACAGGTCGAAGAATGGAAGATGCTGGGGCCATCCACGAAGGCCTTGCCGTTGACGATGAAGAAGGTCGAATCTATTGCCGAGACGCTGGAAAAGCCATACGGGCCGGCGGAAGACCCGGAATGGTACAGTGAAGGCGCACTCCAAACAAAAAGCGAAGAGAGAATGGGGAAAGACGCTAGAAGGGCTGCGGGTCTTCACTTGATCTTGGATGTAATGCAAGAGGTTAAGGAGGAACTCTACCGTCTCGGCAAGTCGAACTCGCAAGTGGAGGGCAACTGATGGCCCGGCAGATCGGAGCAATCACGTTCGACATCTTCCAGGGCGACATCCAGGTCCCCGCCGAGGCCGTGCAGTCGCTGGACCGTCTGGGCCGGGACTATACGCGGACGCGCACAATCGGCATCAAGGGCCGGTCATCGACCGTTCGCACCGTCTCGTTCGCGGCCAACACCGCCGCGGGCCTCACGCTGATGAAGACGACGTACCCCGCGGCGAAGGGCACTATCGTTACGGTCGTGGACTCGCTGAACAACTCATTCACGAACGTGGTGGTGATGGACGTGGCGATAACCGGATTCAAGGAAGTCTACACGAACGCCGGGCCGAAGACCCGGGTGTCGGCCGAATGGACGCTCATGGCGGGGGAACAATCATGATCCTGGCACGCGACGGACTTCTGGTAATGGACTGGCCGGCCGGCGTGAACGTCGGCCCGGAGGGGTACTACCTCGCCTACGGGTCGGAGGACGGGTTCGGCGCGGCCCTGGACTTCACTGAACGGCTGGTCGCCCGGAAGACCCCTGCGTGGCCCAGCGGCCATCCCGGGGGCTACGGGCACGGCCTGTACGGCCACGGGGGCTACGGGCACGGGTACTACGGCGCGGGCTACGGCGTCGGAATGTGGGGCACGGGCCCCTGGGGCCGCGGGACGGCGGCGAGGCAGGCCGCCAGCGGGCCGAAGCTCGACGGACGATGGCAGGTGCAGGCGGTCGGGTACGACGAGGCGGACAACGCGAGCCCGCTGGCCGACCGGGTGCAGGCCCAGGTCCAACTCGCCGGCACGCCGGAACCGTGCGGAGTCCCGACCGCGGCCTGGTCGGCAGGAACATTGACGCTGACGTTCACGGTCAGCACAGACGACGAAGGATAAACTCATGGCAGAAATAGTACGAACGGCGGCCGAGGTTGCGGCATTCGAGGGCACGACGCGGACGGGCGCGTTGACGCTTCTCACGGAGAACGACGACCCGTACCTGACCGGGGACGGGCGGTTCAACAATCGCGTGGCCGACCTGCTGGCCCTCCTGGCGGGGCTGGAGGTCTACAAGGACGGCGACCTGACCTACGGCGTCCGGGCAGGCAAGTTCAGGGGCGTCGGCGCCACGGTGACCTACGCGGGTTCCACGGGCAACGCCCTGACCGATGACGCGACGAACTACATCTACCTGACCTCGGCCGGCACGCTGACCAAGAACACGACGGGGTTTCCGGCGACGAACGCGGTCCAACTGGCCACTATCCTCACGGCCGGCGGCGTGTACGCCATTTCGGCGGTCACGGACTGCCGCCAGGCGTACCTGTGGTCGTCAAACGGGACGGTCCTGCTGAAGTCCTTCAACATCCCGTTCCAGTACCTGCGGAACGATGACTTCACGGCGATGGACGCCACGGGCGGGGCGGGCCTGTTTTCGTATTCCGACGGCGGGTTCGGCACGGGAACGATGATCGTGGTCGGCGAGGCCGCGTCGGGCAACTCGAAGACCGACACGCTCCAGTTCGAGTTCATCCTGCCGCCGAACTACGTCGCCAGCGGCGGCGTAACGATTGCCGTCAACGCCCGTGAAACGGTCGGAGCGGCCACCGTGGCGACAACGATCAGCGGCGAGGTCTACGAATCGGGCGGCGACGGGACGGTGGGGGCCGACCTGGCGGCGTCGTGGGACGATGACGACGTTACGGCCGTGGCCTGGGGAGTCCACACGCTGACGGTCACTGACGCCACCCTTGTCGCCGGCGACAAGCTCCGGGTCTACCTGCGAATCGTCACGAACGATACGGGCGGGGCGGTCGGAACCATCGCCGCTATCGGCGAGATTGTGGTCAAGTGCGACGTGTATACGGAGTTCTAACCCATGATAATACGATACACAACCCGGAGGCTGGCGATAACGCTGTGGCTGTGCCTGGCGTCGGTGCTGGCCCTGGCGCTCGTGGGCGGGTGCCTGCCGCTGTTCACGCCGGGCACGCCGGGCACACGACCGGCAGGCGGGACCGAAGGGCCGGACGAGCCGACCGTCATCGTCAAGACCATCGAAGTCGTCAAGGAAGTTCTGCCGGACCTGCTGGTCATCGCCGGGGCGGCGGGCGTTCCCCTGGCCGGGGCGCTCGGGGCTTTTCTCCAGAAGATGAAATCAAACCGCGTCCTGGAAGACGTGGTACGATCAGTCCAGGACGCCAAGGCAGAGGTGGGCGTCAAGACGAAGGCGAAGATCGGCAAAGCCCTTGGCAAGCAGCGGCCCGAGACGGCGGCGGCGGTAAAGAAGATCAAGGCGAAACTGAGAACACTCTAACGAGGAACACCAATGCTCGAGCAATACCAGACAACCGAAGACGTGTCGATCGGGGCCAGCCTGACGACCATCCTGGAAGTGACCAACACCAAGGGCCTGCCCAAGTGCAAGATCGAGGTGACGAACACGGGGGCGAACGCATTCACCGACTTCGCGGTTCGGCTGAAGGACCACGCGCTCGGCAAGTGGTACACGCTGTCGAGCGGGACGGACTGGGCGAGCGTGTCCGTTCCGTGGCAGTTGAAGGTGATGGACCCCGACCCGATGACCTTGGCGGCCGGCCTGACGACGCACGTTGAACTGGACATCGGCCCGGCCTACGGCGTGCAGGTCCAGGCCAAGCGAACGACCGCCACAACCGCGCAGGTGCGCATGCTGTTTGGAGAATAATCATGGCGAATCACGGACACGGATATCTCGCCGGAACGGAACGACTGTACGGCGGCGGTACGCCGGTGGCGACCGACGCCGCCGAACTGGCCCTCGTCGGCGACGGGGCCGTCGTGGACAAGGACTCCGTCCAGTCGGGCATGAGCCGCACGATGACCGCCGGCCTCCACGCCGCCTGGTTCTGGGACACCGATCACCCCGTGCCGGCATGGATCAGCCAGGTTCCCGCCGCCGACCGCGAAATCTACCGCGTCACGTTCATCGGCCGCGGCGACAACCCCGCCCTCATCGAGCGGGCCGTCGCCGCCGTCATCACCGACAACGGCGGCGGATCGTTCACCCGCGGGGCCATGAGCACCTTCGCCGGCGGCCCCACCGTCGCCGCCCCCTGGACCACCGGCGTCTATAACCTGGTCGACGCCATCCTCGACACGCCCCTGGCTGTCGCCGCCGGGCAGTACCTGGCCATCGGGCTCGATACCACCGACGCCGCCAGCGGCGACGTCTACGCCGCCGGCCGCGCCGCCACCGGCAAGACCATCTCGCGCGTCGCCGTCGATTCCCTCGACACCGCCGCCATCAGCAGCGTCACCGAGACGGCCGACTATGCCCTGTGCGCGATCTTCTGGATTCGCACCACCGCCAAGAAGATCGTCCTCACCCCCGGATCGGAAATCACCTACGGCACGCAACTCCAGGCCCCCTGTTACCGCGACGTGCCCTATTACATCGCCCTCGACACCATCGCCACCGCCGCCGACGAGAAGATTACCCTCGCCCTGGCCGGCCTCCAGACCTACGCCGTCGGAGGCGACCACGGCAAACTGACCGAGAGCGCGAAACTTGAACTCGACCTGGCCGCCGCTGACGAAACCGCCGCATACCCCTGGCCCGGCACCGAGGCCGCCCTCAGTTCCTACACCGACGGCGACGGATTCAACGCCCTGATCTACCTGGGCGCGAATCACAAGGCCAGCCGCGCGTTCATCATGAACACTACAGACGGCGATGCGGGAGGCTCCAGCGACCTGGACGTGACGCTCCAATCGGTCAACAACATGATCGCCGGCGACGGCACGCGCGGCAACGAACAGACCCAATGGCGCAAGAACGCCGGCGGCCTCTACAACGACGGAACCGTCGACGAAAAGCGTTACCTCACGCAACTGACAGTCACGCAGGACGCGGGATCGCCGACAGTCGGCACCGTCGTCATCTGCCGCAAGCCGTGGATAGGCGGGGCCTCGTCATGGTCCACGGCAAACCCCTACGCCCTGACCCACGTCGGGCATGAACTCGACGACAACGCCCTGGGGTACTTCACCGCCCAGCCCTACGTCATGGCCTACGGCATCTCCGGAGGCCACCTGCGCACGGCCACTCAGGCCGGCAGCACCATCAACGGGTTCCTCCGCCGCGCGGGCCTCGGCCGGGCGGGGTTGTTCGGCGAAACGGCTGACAGCGTTGCAGGAACGCACGACCTGATCGACCTCGTCGGCGCGGTGATCTGGCTGCCCGGCGCCGGCCTGGTCAATGACACCAACCGCAGCGGCAACGGCCCCGGCAGCGACTATCTCACCAACGCCGTGCCTATGGCCCTGGGCGCACTGGCGGTGATCTCCGCCACGTTCACCGCCGGCGGCAACGAGGTCATCATGACCGACGTGCCGTCAACCCTCGACTCGTCGGGCGACCCGGTCGATTACCTCGATGCGGCCATGACGGCGACCAACGCCGCCCTGCCCTACC